>NZ_OY775937.1:1378750-1697500 GCF_963675255.1 uncultured Desulfobacter sp. | reverse complement strand
GGAAAATGATCAAAGTGCCCATGCGCTTGTCATGGACGTCATACAAGGCTGTGGAGTGAATATTGAGTACCATGCGATGACCTGCGTCAATCACGATATCATCTTCTACAGGTTCACTGGTGGCAAGGGCTTTTTTAATGAATACCTGCAGATCATAATTTCTAGCGACCTCAAGCACATGCTTTGTTTTCAGCGTTTCCGGCGAAAAATCAAATATTTTGGCAGCTGCCTTATTAATGGTTATAATCTGCTCCTGGTCATTAATGGCAATTACGCCCTCCTGCATACTGGTGTGAACCGCTTCAAGCTCCCGGCTGCGGTTTCTGACATCCATGATCTTTTTATTGAGTTCCGAGGCCATCAAATTCATGGCTCTGGCCAATTGGGACAGTTCTTCGGTATCCGGATAGGGCAGTTGGTTGGTCAGGTTGCCTTTGGAAAACTCTTGCGCCCCTTGGCGCATCTGCTCCACGGGATTGGCAATACGCCGTGAAACATACAGGCTTGCCAGGGCCGCAGCCATGGTGGTCAAAATAAAAACCAGGGAAACCGAATTGCGCATAGTCTCAACCTTGGCGTCAATATCCGAAATGGAGACAGCCGTCCGGATCACGGCGGGATCAGACTGGCTGTAAACAATGGGAAGGGCAATATACATCATATTTTTATCAAGGGTGGGACTATAGCGCACGGCCATACTTTTTTCACCGGCGAGTGCTGTCTGGATTTCAGACCGTTTTCTGTGATTTTCCATGGTCTCCACCCTGGCAAAGGAGTCGCCGATGACCTCACCTGAATGCAAAATAACCGTAATGCGGGTTTGAATTTTTTCTCCCAGATTTTTGCACAGGGCATCAATCTGCTGTGGCGACAAGCCATCTACATACAGGGCGCGGGCAAACCGGTCCTGTATCAAAGATGCCCTGATCATAAGTTCACGCTGGGTGGTTTCAAGAAAAAATTTTTTAAAATAAATGTCAGAATACCAGGCTTCCACGGTCAGGGATAAAAGAATAATAAAAAGAAATGATGGAAATATCCGCCAAATCAGCTTTGTTTTTTTACGATACATTAAGCCTATTCCTTAAAACGATATCCCACACCCCGAACAGTTTCAATACAAGATGAATAGGCACCCAATTTCTTGCGCAATCCTACGATGATGACATCAATACTGCGCTCGGTTACGGCATAATTTTCACCGTGAATGGCATCCACGATCTGCCCCCGGGTAAACACCCAGCCCTTTTTCTCTGCCAGAAAGGAGAGCAGTTCAAACTCGGACAAGGTCAGTTCAATAATTTTTCCTTCAATGGTGACCCGATGTTTGGCCCGGTCAATGACCATATCCCCTTCCTGGCGAACACGGACCGGCGCTTCTGGGGCGTTTTTCCGGCGGCGACGCAGAATAGCACGAATCCGGGCAGTAAGCTCCCTTGGACTGAAAGGCTTGGATATGTAATCATTGGCCCCAAGTTCCAGACCGGTGACAATGTCGGATTCCTCGCCCTTTGCCGTGAGCATCACAATTGGAATATCCATGGTGGCATTGTTGTTTTTCAGATACCTGGTGACTTCAAGCCCGTCAATTCCGGGCAGCATAAGATCAAGCACCATGAGATCAGGGCCGGACTGTTTGGCAATTTTAATGGCCTCCTCCCCGGTCAGGGCCTGAAGTATATTGTAGCCCTCGCCCTTGAGATTAAATTTTATCAGTTCAAGAATGTCTTCTTCATCATCAACAATCAATATGGTCTCTTTGGACATTTTTTATTTCCGTGTCACTTTATCGGTTAAAAATTGTTAAAATTCAAGAATGGCGAATAATTTCTCCATCTATCAAGTAAATGACTTCCTCTGCAATGTTTTTAGTGTGATCGCCAACCCGTTCAATATGCCTTGAAATAAGATACATATTAATAATTTCCTCAACCTTTTCCGGATTCTTGATTATGGCATCTTTCATGACATTGTAAGCTTCATTGCGCATGGTATTGACTTCCTCGTCCATCTCCCGGACTTTATATGCCAGGTTCCCATCCAGGTTGACGAGGGCATCTAAACTGAGTTTAAGCATCTTTGCCGCCTGTTCGGCCATGGCGGTATAGTCATATTGAAAAAAATTTGAACTTTGGCCGCTTATCTTAAACCGCCAGGCAATATTCGCTGCATAGTCGGCAATACGTTCAAGGTCATTGTTGATCTTGATCACAGCCGTAATCAGCCTCAGGTCCGTTGCCACAGGATGATACAGAGCAAGGGTTCGCAGGCATTCTTCTTCGACCTCAACCTCCTGGGCATCCACCAGGTAATCAGTTTCAATAATCTGGATGGCCTGTTCAAGATCGTTGGTCTTGACAGCATATATGGTTTTTTTAAACCGGTCTTCGACCATGGCACCAAGGGATAAAATTTCTTTTTTGATTTTATGCATGGCCCGGGTAAGCTGGTTGGTCATAAACGTCCTTCATAATTTTATAAAATTTCAAGGGCAATCAATGTTAGTTTTTTACCCTGAAATCATTAGGAATTAGTTAGAACTATGTTAAGAGCCTGTTTAAAAATGGATGAATCGGCTGCAATCTCATGTGATTTCGCTTCGATTCCCTAATTTTTAAACAGGCTCCAACGAGGAATTAATTTTATTACAAGATACATTTTTCAAGATAAAGGGTATTGCCCTTTTCGTTATACCGTAAGCGGTCAAAATAGGTTCGCATGATACTTATGCCCCTGCCGTGATCCGCCTCATCAGGCGCTACCTGATCTTGAACTTGCATCCATTCAAAACCCGGCCCCTGATCGGAAATCTTCATACGAATCCAATTATCCCGGCTTATGTCAAGTTCCATGAAAACAAGCTTGCCCAAATCGTATTTATTCCCATGGCGCACGGCATTTGCCATGGCCTCACGCATGCCTAAATTCACGGCAAACAAATGGGGAAAAAACTTTGGTCCTTTGGATCTAAGAAAAAAAAGCACCGAGGCACATGCCGTATCAATATGTTCCATGGCGGAAGAAAACCGTATGAAGACACGATCTTTCTCCACTCTAATTTCATAAACATCCAGGATGTCAGACATCATCACACCTCAATACATAAAAGAACAATATCATCCTCGGGCATGGGATCGCCGCTAAAAAGCCGGGAAATCAGTATATTGGGGACATCGGAAAGGTCCATTTTACCCACCCCCTCAAAAACGGATAAAAGGCAATACCGCAAAACTCACCTTTTTTGATTATCTTGTGGCAATTTAAGCCAGCGTTCCGTCAATTTTTCCAGCTCCGTTAGAACTCTTTTGCCGGAACGGGTATGGAGTTTGAAACGACTACGGTGATTGCGAAGTCTTTGCCGTTCTTCACGGAATACATCCATATCAACAGATGAGAATGCGCTGATCGTTTCCTCAAGACTTCCCGGGCGCGGAATCAATTCCCACGCTCCGGAACGCTGGATCATACGCTTTGTAGCTCCTTTTTGCCCTGTTGTTCGCAGCAGGCGCTGATTGAGTCCGCGGAATTCACTTTCCCGATCATTGTTCGTTCTCGGCAAAGCGGGTACATCGTAAGTATGAAACAAGCCGGAGGCGTAGTTACCAGTAGTTTTACAGATCTTGCTTGCGAAGATGAACAGTGTCGGATTATCCTTGTTTTGCTCAAGTAACTGATCCAGGTACTCAACCAGCTCGTTTTTTACTTCATCTCCCATTCGATACGGGTTTTCCTCTGGGTCGAGCAATGTCGAGATATGAATCAGCCAGTCGGCAACTTCACTCAATTGATCATAGTCATCCGTAAAGCATTTGAGGGCTTCACTCAGACCGTGCTGTAACCGAATCAGCCGTTCATCGGGAATATGAGCGATGAATACCTCCAGGCAATCACAGAGTTCCCTAAAACCTTGATACATTTCAATGCCTGCCATGCGGAATGGTGGACGCCCCTTTAACGTCAACAGATAACGCACCCGGCGTATCAGTGCATCCACAATGGAGTGCCGTTCCTGTTCCACCTGATCAACTGAATGTTGTTCCGTTTTCCCCTCGGCGGCAGGGTTTTCAATGACAACTGACGGCAGCAAACCCGTTACCGTCAATACCCCTGGTTGCTCCACATGCTCCGGGCGGATGATGTCCCCGGCATTTTGTCGGACCGTTTTCCTGAGTTTAACTTTCATTATCTCATCAGCGGATGCTGCCGGTTCAGCAACATTTTTCAGGTAATGCAACTGGCATAAAGCGTGTCGGGCTTCAGGGAAAATTTCATTAACCGCCGGCAGCAGGCCCCGCTGTTTATCGCTGAGAACTGCCCTGACTGTTAAGTCGGTTTCGACGATCGGCCGCAGGAAATTTTCAAAGGCATGCTGTCCCTGTTCACTGAGCCAACCACTGCGAAGCGTCACTCCTGTTTGAAGTTCACGCACAACCCACAATTGCGGCTCGCCTCCCTCAGGAGCCAGACCGTCCAGACTCAGGATCAGACCGAATTCTTGTGAAACTTGCTCTAATTCATCCCACCGGGTTCGTTCTTGAGAAGCCAATAACGGCAGGTAACGCTCCTGATACAGATGACGGACCTGAGATTCACTGATGATGATTCTGCCGGCTAAATCCGAGTGAATATCTTCAAAAGTACATCTGCTGGTCTGTCGTTGCCATCCGATCGTTGTAATGACGTCAAAACCATAACTGCAATGCATCGGAGCAATTTGCTGCCATTCGGCGGACCGCCACTTTCGCTCGTAATTGATGCAGCTCGGGTTGTCGCACTGCTTGGGCCAATAACCGACTTCCACCGTCGATGACAGATTCTGTACAATTTTATGTCCACTTGAATAACGACTCAACTCCAGTTGTTCGCCACATAACGGACATTGATCTAATTCGCAAATGTACATTTCCGATGTTTCGGGGTATAATACACGGCGTGTTCTCATGGCATGTTCTCCTTTGGGAGTCTTTGTTTTTGGCAAAACATTTATTGCCATGAGAACCTCCTTTATTCAACCCTTTTCGGGGTGAGTTTTGCGGTATTGCGATAAAAGCCTTTTCATCCCTGCCACCCATGATACTTTTTTTTCTGTGGATTCCACCAGGCCATCCGAGTAAATAAAAAATCGATCCCCTTCATTCACTGCAATTTTTTTTATACCAAAGGTCGCATCGGCAAACATGCCCAGGATGTCTCCCTGGGTTTTTATAAAAAAAGGGGTTTTCCCCTTGGGCATGCAAATCACAGGGGGATGACCTGCATTCACCAGGGTCATGATCCTGGTGTCGCGATTCAGGTGCATGTAGCATGCGGTAAGATATTTTTCCCTGGGCAAAATTTCCACAAGCACGGCGTTGATCATTCTCATGCTTTCTATAGGCGAATACACCAAGTTGCAGTTCTGGGCCAGAAGCGCCTTGACAGAAGCAGTTATGTAAGAGGTTCCAATGTCATGCCCCGATGAATCCGCCAGAAAATATCCGATGATCTGATTTGAAATATTTAAGATATCATAAAAATCCCCACCGGCCTCTTCCAGGGGCAGGTAAAAAACACTGAATCCGGCATCGGGAAAGTCTTCGGGCTTGGGCAACATGGCGTTCTGGGCCTGGGTTACCTGGCGCAGCTTTCTGGCCTGGTTCTGCACCAGGGAATTGGTGCCAATGGAAAGTTTGAGGTGAATACGTACCCGGGCCAAAACCTCCTGGGGATGAAAGGGCTTGACGATATAGTCCACGGCTCCGAGTTCAAAACCCTTGAGCTTGACATCCACCTCGGACATACCCGTTAAAAAAATCACGGGGATGGTGACCGTAGCAGCATCATTTTTAAGTTTCTTAATAACTTCAAACCCGTCTTCATCGGGCATTTCAATGTCGAGCAGGATAAGATCCGGATGTTCCTGGGCAGCTATACGCCTGGCATCCGGTCCATTGTCCGCCAAAATAGCAATATACCCTTCCTTGGTCAGCACTTTTCCAATAAGCTTAAGATTCAACAGGTTGTCGTCAACCACAAGTATGGAATATGCATCAGCCATATCACCTGCCTGACAGACTGTCTTCAAGTTTTTCTAAAAGGTGCTGCATTTCCAAAAGCAGATCCCCCAAACCGTCGAGCCGGCCAACCCGGGAACGGGTCTCCATAACCGCAGCCAGCTGAGAAAGTTTTTGAAATCCCAAATTTCCGGACGATCCCTTTATGGAATGTGCCGTAAAGCTGATGGATTCCAAATCGATATCCCGGATACCCCGGCGGATCTTTTCCAGATCAGATGCCAGGGTATCAGCCAGAAGGCGGCCTAGTTCTTCGGCACTATTTGTATCAACGCTTAGAAACGATTTAATATTACGAAAATCCATGAAAACACCTGTAATGAAACCATATATAAGGTAAGACATTATAAACTTTAAAATAATAAAGAATATAAACATTCTTGTAAAGAATTAAGAGCCATGAAAACAGGGCGATTGCCCTGGCCATGAAAACACCGTCCAATAACTTGAGACCAAAACCTAAAAATTAACGCAACAAACCACAGAGGGAAGGATACGAGGTAATTCAAAACCTATGAAAAAAAAAGACACCCATCAATTTATTCAAGAATATAAAGGGATTGCAGCCTTTGGCATGGACAGGGCAAGCAATGAGGAGACCATCATGTTCTATCTACAGAAATTCAGTGAAGACGCCTTCATGAAAACCCTTCTACCAAGGCTTTCCGACCAGGAACTTGAAGATATCTATGATTGGGTCAACACATACTTAAGAAAACACATATCCGAGGAAGAGTATCACAACCTGTTTTTAAAAGATCGTTAGTTCTTGTGCGTCCTTAGTTCGTTTGGTTAAGCACCAAAAAATAAAGTTGTCCCCTGGCCACCATGTGGCCGGCAGTGTAGTCCGCCCAGTCACCGGCACCGCAGAACAGATCTACCCGGCCCGGTCCTTTGATGGCGCCGCCGGTATCCTGGTTAAGCACAAACAAAGACGCCCTGGGCCATGCCTCTTTTGGCTGGCCTATGCCGGCGGGCAACGCCGTCTGGATAAAAGCCAGTCCGCCTTTGGGAAAAAGTTTGATGTCCGTGGCTATTGAACGTACAGGCGTTACGGCGACATTGATGCAACCAAAGGGGCCGCCTTTACCTTCTTTGAAAAACACAAAGCTTTCATTGGTAAAAAGCACCTCGTCCATGCGGTCCGGGTGGGTGGAGAGCCATTCGCGTATGGCCTGCATGGACATCTTCTCCTTTGGTACTTCGTTTTTATCAATGAGATATTTGCCCACCGCACTGTATTTACGACCATTAACCCCGGCATAGTGCAGGCGCGCAATTTCCCCATCGGCAAGCGCCACCCTGCCCGACCCCTGAATCTCCAGAAAAAACCGATCAATACGGTTGGCCAGCCAGATTACGGGCCGGGCTTTTTGTGCAAAATCCAACTGATTGTTGATCTGCTCCCGGGTGTAGTAGGGTTTAACCCTGCGGGACTCTGAATCAACACGCGCCATAAGCCGTTTATGCCCTTTATATGCATCGGAGAACGCTGACAGATCAATCTGGAACAGATCATCGGGCATGGAGTAGACCGGCCAGGGATATTCCGGACCCGGGGTACGGCTGCCCGGATAGGTGGGTTCAAAATAACCGGTGAAAAGCACATCATTATTAGAGCCGCCTATACTTTTGTACACCGTATACGTTTCCCGGATAAACCGATTCAGGTCTTTGGCCGACGGCTTGGTTTCAAGAAACGCCTTAAAGACTTCAAGGGAAGAGATCATATGGGAGGCATTGTACACGTCCCGGCCATAATCATAGGTCCGGGTTGCCGGCACCCGTTTAAAATAGACAAGGCTTTGGTCAATGGCGGCTTCAAGGTCTTGCAGGAACAACGTATCCTTAAATTCGGGCAGGTCTGACTCAGGTACCTTCACCAACGGATTTTCCCAGGGGTGTTCCACTTTTTTCCGATCCCCGCACCCCAAAGTTCCGGCAAGGATCAAAATCAGCAGCATATAAAGTAAGCCATGATACAATGCTTTACGCTTCTTATAAATCGGCTTATTTCCCCGATACAGACAAAACCGGATAAATTTTTGTTCAAGGCTATTCATCGACTTCACCTTCCGAATTCTTTTCCTTCATCCGTTTAAGGGACAGAGCGGGTTCCGGCACAGGTTCACAATCCGGCAGGCTGGTACTGGAGACGCCTAAATTTTCAAATTTCCGGGCCGAGACCAATACCCTTTTTTCCATGGCACCCAGGGTACGGTTAAAGGTAGTGGCGGTGCGCTCGATATCCTTTCCCAGGCGGTTCATGTGTCCGGCCATGGTGGACAGCCGCTCAAAAAGCTCCAGACCAAGTTCCCGGATGGCACGGACATTTTCATAACCAGCCTGCTGCAGCCACACATAGGACACGGTTTTAAGCAGGGCAATCAACGTGGTGGGTGTGGCCAGAATCACACCGTGGGCCACCCCCTTTTCAATAAGATCGGGCCGGGCGGCAAGGGCGGCCGAAAAAAAATTTTCGCCTGGGATGAACAAGACCACAAATTCAGGGCTTGGGCTAAAAGCAGCCGCATAATTTTTTGATCCCAGCTGGACAATATGGGCCATGACCTGGCGGGCATGGCCATCAAGTTTTTCTTTCTGAACCTGCTCATCTGTCGTTTCCAGGGCGTCCAGATACGCCATGAGCGGCACCTTGGCATCCACCACCACCTGGCGGTTGCCGGGCAGTTTCACCACCATGTCCGGGCGCAGAGCCCCTTTGCCGGTTCCATTCACGCCCTGCTCAATAAAATCACAATGATCAACCATACCAGCCAGTTCCACGGCCCGTTTCAGGGTCACTTCCCCCCATCTGCCCCGGACATGGGGCACCCGCAGGGCTTTAACCAGGTTATCCGTTTCTTTGGCAAGCTGGTGCTGGGTTTTTGCCATATCCGACAAATATTGGCTGATGGCGCCAAAAGCCTGGCTTCTGTCCTTTTCCATGGACCCAAGCCGCTGTTCATACCGGTCCAGCATGCGGTGTACCGGATCAACGGCCCGGGTGAAGGCCTCCTCTTTAACTTTGAAATCCTGATGGGCTTCCCGGACATAACCACCGAAATGGGACTGGGCCATGTCCATGAACTGCCGTGAATTTTCATAAAGCGCCTTGTCGGACAATGCCTTGAACCGGTCTGAAAAAAAATGCATGCTCAATTTAACAAGAACCAGGGCCGTTAACAGGCCGAGCACAAACCCAGCCCCCAAACAGGCCAGATTCTCCGTACTCATGGTCATATGAAGAAAATCGATCATAGGGATGTTTCAGGGGCCGTGTACGTACCGCTTTTTCCACCGGATTTAAAGGCCAGATGAATATTGGAAATTTCCATGCCCTTGTCATAAGCCTTGCACATATCATAAATGGTCAGGGCCGCGACACTGACTGCGGTCATGGCTTCCATCTCCACCCCTGTCTTTTCGGTCAGCGACACTTGTGCCTCAATATGAATACAGCTGTTTTCCTTATCGTCAAAAAAATCCACCCGGGCATGGGTGATATTCAGCGGATGGCACATGGGAATCAGGGACCAGGTCTGTTTTGCCGCCATGATCCCGGCAATGCGTGCTGTTTCCAGCACATTTCCCTTTTTCACCTTTTCATCGACAATGGCTGTCAGAGTGTCCGTGGACATAAAAACCGTCCCCTTTGCCACGGCAACACGTTTTGTGGGGGACTTTTGCCCTACATCCACCATTCTCACACGGCCCTGGCCGTCAATATGAGTAAATTCGTTCACATCAATTCCTTATCTATTGTTTGAACGAAAAGTCACCCATCTGCGCCTTGCATCTGGGCAACTTTTCATCCAAACACGGGTTTCTGTTCAGGCATTATATAGGTCGCCCCAATCAGGCAAACACCTGGGTTTTGGCTGTGGCTTCAGTTTTTATACGGTTCAGAGCCAGGGTTAAGGCGTCAATCACATGCTCCCGGATATCACCTGCCACGGCCAGAAACATCACATCATCGCCCACCATCAGCGGCGCATCCGAATTGATATGCACCAGCACTTCCACAATACCAGGCATGGCACGGGTCTGGTCTATAATCCGGTCTAATTTTTCCTGATCTACGGTTACAACCAGGCCCGAAACAGGCCGGCCGTCCCGGGAATTTTCCCGGACCACTCCGTTATGGTAAAGCACCATCCCGGCTTTGGAAAAATCCGGGTGATTTTTCATCTGGTTTATCATTGCAGGTAAGTCCATGGGTCCTCCTTTACTCAATGATCAAGTTATACATCTTCTCTTGGCCCGCGTCCATGCCCCGGGTCTGCTACTTGGGACATCCCCCGGGCTGTTTCAAGGTCGGCAGGCGTGTTTACATTAAACTTGAAACGCAAATCCGGATCTAAAGATTCAAGCGTTTGGGGCGGAATCTGTTTGACCCTTTCAGGTTTATAAAATTTTTTAATCATAAAAACCTTTTTTTCAAGATTGGTCTCAATTCTTGGCAAACAGGATTTATGATACAGGGCAAACAACGGTTCAAGTCCCTCCCAGGTTCTGGGTATAATAATCTGCTTGCCGGGACTTCTTTGCGCAAAAAGGTAGCGGATAACCTTCTCGCTGACAAAAGGAACGTCACAGGCCGTTACATAGCTCCACTCAAAGCAGGCATGGAACAGGCCTGCATGAAGCCCTGCCAAAGCGCATTGGGACGGATCAATATCCGTTACAACCAGGGCATCAATATCTAAAAAAAGTGCCGGATCATTAACCACCAGAATCACTTCTTTGAACATCCTGGAAAACAGAGAATGAATCCGGGTCAACATGGTTTTTGCCCCAACCCTTTGAAATGCTTTGTTTATACCGGGAAACCTGCGGTTGCAGCCGCCGGCCAGGATCACGCCTGTGCAGTCTATTTTTTCCAATGCCTTTAATACCTTCTGCTTTAATTTTTTCCGAAGCCCTTAATGATAATCTTCATTATATGAATCCGGATAAGAAACAGCAATTCTAATTTAATAAAGTATTATCTTTCCTGTTTGCTTTTTTCTTGCTCTTGCTCAAAGTATTATTTCGAGCAAGAACACGAGCAAGATTAAATGCAAGATGGCGTATCGATTCAAATTTAGAATTGCCGGATAAGAAATCAAGGTGTTGCCGTGCTAAAAAAAAGATGGTAGAAAAAACTTTTAGAGCATATCCGAACAGTAAAAAAGGCATACCATGACAAAAAAAAAGAGCATTCTCAATGATCAGGATTACAAACGGATCATCACCCGCATTGCCTACGAAATCATTGAAAAACATAAAGGGGTAAAAAACCTGGCTTTAGTGGGTATCCAGACCCGGGGGGATTTTCTTGCAAAACGCCTGGCAGAACAGATAGCAAATATTGAAGGCACAACACTGCCTGTGGGCTCCATGGACATCAACATGTACCGTGACGACTGGACAAAAATCAGCCATCAGCCCACGGTAAGGCCCTCGAACATCCCCTTTTCCGTGGATGATAAAGAAATTATTTTAGTGGATGACGTACTTTTCACCGGAAGGACCATCCGGGCTGCCATGGAGGCTTTAATGGATTTTGGCAGGCCCGCCCGCATTGAGCTTGCCATTCTGGTGGACAGGGGTCACAGGGAACTGCCCATCCAGGCAGATTACCAGGGTATTTTTGCGGACACGGAACCAGAAGATATGATCC
The DNA here is from genome assembly GCF_963675255.1 of uncultured Desulfobacter sp. Classification (GTDB taxonomy): domain Bacteria; phylum Desulfobacterota; class Desulfobacteria; order Desulfobacterales; family Desulfobacteraceae; genus Desulfobacter. Next base: position 1,685,782 of record NZ_OY775937.1, on the reverse strand, counting down.
ATGTCCATGTCCTTGAACAGGACAACGAAGATTGTGTTTACAGGGAACTGCAGTAAACCGTCGGTCAGAAGTTCCATGCCCTGAATCTGTATTGTTTCGTATTAACCGGGCACAGACACGTTGCTGCCCTTTGAAAGAGAGGTTTCCATGAACGCCCACGCCCATCGGACATCTTTGCCCAAGCATCTCAAGATTGCCATTTTGTCCATGTCCTCCACCAGGACTTTTGAAAATGACAAAAGCGGTTTATGGATAAAAAAACAGGCAAAAAAAGAGGGGCATGAAGTGGTGATTCACCAGGTCATCCCAGATGATGCGAATGCCATCACAGATGCGCTTGGGCACATTATCGAGCGCATAGGTCCCCATGCCGTCATCATGACCGGCGGAACCGGCATCAGCCCCAAGGATGTCACCATAGAGGCGGTCCGGCCTCTGTTTGACAAGGAGCTGACAGCCTTTGGACCGGTATTTGCCCAACTCAGTTTTGAACAGATTGACTCTGCCGCCATTTTGTCCCGGGCCACGGCAGGCTTTATAAAAGGTACAGCCGTATTCTGCATGCCCGGCAGTCTTAACGCTTGCAAACTGGCCTGCAGCAATCTAATTTTCCCGGAACTTGGACATTTGATTAAACATGCAAAGGAATGATTATGAAAGAACTTGACGCGTTATTAAATGACTGGAAAGATAATGACAACCAGACCCGCAAGGCATTTACAGAACTTGTGGACCACGTAAACTCCCTAGCCGACACCTCCGTTGAATTTGTCGGCCGGCCCGGGGTAAGTTACTCCCTTCGCCCCCGACATGCGACCCAGACGAAACGTCCGCTGTTTGCCATGGTGGATGTCATTGATGATGATCCGAATGACCGCTGGCTGTCTGTCTGTTTTTACGGGGAACATGTCACCGACCCCCAGGAGGTAGGAGACCTTGTGCCCGAAGGACTGCTGGGCGAAGACGGATACTGCTTTGATCTGTATGAATATGATGAGCAGGAAATGGTGTACCTGAAAGACCGAATTTCCGAGGCACACGGCAACGCCAAGGAATAATCACTTATCCGGGAACAATACTATTTTTCCAGGGGGAAAATAGTATTGTCCCCGGATTATCTATACCGAAAAGCGAATATTTAAAATATCTCCGTCCTGGACCACATAATCCTTACCCTCCACATAGAACTTGCCGTTCTTTTTCAGCTCTGCTTCTGAACCAAGTTCCATAAGATCATCATACTTGAACACCTCGGCCCGGATAAACCCGCGCTCAAGGTCGGAATGGATAACACCTGCGGCTGTAGGTGCCTTAGCCTCTTTTCTCACCAGCCACTGCCGGACCTCGTCTTCGCCCACGGTAAAAAACGAAATCAGGTTCAAGGATTTCAGACAAAGGGCCGTCAAAGTTTCCAAAGCTGTGGACGTAATCCCTAAATCCTCAAGAAATTCCTGTTTTTCCTCGGCACTGTCCAACATGGCGATTTCCGCCTCCACCTTGGCCGATACCAGCATCGCCTCTATGGCAAGGGCATCGCAACTGTCTTTAAACGCATCCAGAATATCTGTATTGCCAAGATCATCTTCGGCCACATTGACCGCGACCACCAGTTTTTTTAAAGTGATAAAGGGGTAGGACCGGATCATTTTGTCCTCGTCCTCGGATAACTCAAGCAGGCGAAGCGGCAGTTCCTGTTCCAGGTGAGCCAGCATCTTTTCCATAAGAACCAGCTCTTTTTTCTGCTCTTCATCCTTGATCTTTTTGACCATAGCAGAGAGCCGTTCAATGCGCTTTTCCACAAAAATCTGGTCATGCATCACAAGCTCCGAATTGACCATGTCAAAATCGCGCAGGGCATCCACACTGCCTTCGGCATGGTAAACCGCCTCATCCTCAAACGCCCGAACCACATGGCAAATCGCATCCATGTCGGATATATCCTTAAATATATCTCCTTTGGAAATGGTCTCAGACTCCATTTTAGGCAAAAGTACCAGATCAAGGCGTGCCTTGACCTCTTTTTTAGGGGCATACATTTCCACTAACCGGTCAAACCTGGAATCAAGAATGTCAGCGGTGCCCGGCACCGGAATAAATGCCTTGGCCGGATCCGTAATCTCGTTTCCGGTCAGAATCTGAAACAATGTTTTCTTCCCTGTCTGGGGAAGTCCGATAATGCCTACCTTCATATTTTATATTCATCCTCTCTTAAATCGTCATATTTAAAGTTTCAAAGACCTTTGCCGGCATCACCCTCTTTTTTACAGGGTCGCGTTCAACGCGGGCAGCCACATGGGCAGCGTCATGGGGAAAAACCAGCATGGCATCTTCGGCAACGGCCCGGTCAAGCATCTGTTTTTTCTCGTCCACCAGCCCTTCGGGAAAGCGGTCATATCCCATAGTGATGGGCAGATTTATCCAGGGCAATCCCGGGATAAGATCACCGGTATAAATGACGGTACCGCCCTGGGCCTGAATCCAGGAAATCAGCATCCCCGGGGTATGTCCCTGGCTCTGGAAAAATTCAATGGTCAGCCCCCCCACAACCAGGCGTTCCCCGCCCCGTTTGAGCACGAGCCGCCCTGTGGCCTGCAGCGTTTCAGCAAGTCCCGGAATAAATGAGGCCCGGTCACGGTGATGGGGGGATTTAGATCTCTTGAAATTTTCTTCTCCCACCACGAAAAGGGCATTGGGGAACAGCAGTTCCGGTTCCCGGTCCGGTTCCCAGGCGCTTAAAAGCCCGCCGGCATGGTCAAAATGAAGATGAGATAGAACAACATGACTGATGTCTGAATCACTCAAACCCTTTTCTGCCAGGGCTTGCAGCAACATATGCGTATCTTCTTTAACGGCAAAGCGCGCTTTCATGTCTGGGGAAAGATATGCGCCGCACCCGGTCTCAAATAATAGATTGTAATTTCCGGTTTTTACCAGCAGACAGTTTGAAGCAATATCAATCATGCCTCTTTCATCTGCCTGGACCCATTTCTGCCACAGGGCTTTAGGGGCGTTGCCGAACATGGTGCCGCCGTCCAGCCGCATGCTGTTGCCCCGGATAACAATAAATGAGGTTTCCGGCATAACATTCACTCCCTCTGAGTCGTTAAATCTAAATTATTAAAGACACCCTTAAACCAAAGTGATTTTTCGCTTTTCCGGGTCTGGATGGCAGCGGTAAAGAACGGCCACATGACCGATGGTTCCGGCAACATGGCATTTAAGCCGCGTTGTAATCTCTTCTATAAGGGCGGATTTTACGTCTTTTTCCTTATGATCAATAAATTTTATCTTAATCAGTTCGGATGCGTTCAGGGCGTTGTCCATCTCCTGGGTCAGGGCTGTTGTCACACCCTTTGCCCCCACAAAGGCCGAAGGATTTAAGTTATGGGCAAGGCCCCTTAGGTATTTGCGCTGGGCGCCGGTCAGTTGTGTCACGTCAGATCCTTAAATTAAAGTTTATCTTTCAGGTCCGGCATATTATCATAAACCAGAGATTGTGGATACACCCCGATTTCGGCTCATCAGGACAAACGCATGTAAAAAAATATAACACATGGCTTGATGCCTGATTGTATCTTTAGTAAAATTCGTCTTTAAATCCCGGCAGCTAATAGAGTTCGTAATAAAATTATGGTTTAAAAATTTTCATTTCCTAATAGCTAACGGCTAACAGCCCGCCCGAAAAAAAGACATCGGCACAGGAACATGATTCAAACGTTGTAAAAACATTAAAATCGGCCTGAAAATGGCAATCGGATTCGGTTCCGTCATTCTTTTGATGATCATTGGCGGCTTTGTTTCTTACGATGCTGCTCATAAATTATCCGATTTGACAGAAAAGCTTTATATGCACCCCCTTGTTGTCGGGACAAGTATTCGGGACATTCAGACAGAGTTGGTCGCGATCCACAGATCCATGTCAGTTTAAAATTTAGCCATCAGAACCCTGCCAGGTGTGCCCCCCCCCCGATAGGGTAATTTTTAACAGGACCTGTGTCGGAAAGACCTCAAAGAAGGCCCGAGAGGTCAAAACTGTCGGATTTGCTCAATGTAGCAATAAACCGCTTGAGCAGTTCATTGTCAAAACAATGGGACATACCTTGATCTCGCAATTTCACCCTGGCTTCCACCCGTTTCGCCGCCGCTTCTTCAATCATCTGCCGTTCCCTTAAGCGCCGCAATTTAGGGTCATGCTCATTTCGCACAATGGGCGTCACCGGCGGCCGGGCGTTTTCAATCGCTTCAGCTTCAAAACTCTTCAGTTTCTCCAGGTACGGATTCTTGCCGCCCATGATTTTCAAGGCTTCAACCGAATTTTTCCCATTTTTATAAGGCCTTGTCGAGGTCAGTGCGTCAAACACATCGGCAATATGGCAAATTTTGGCGACCAGGGGGATCTCATCACCGGCCAAGCCAAAGGGATAACCACTGCCGTCTTCATTTTCATGATGATATAAAATGGCCTGGAGCGTGTCATTGGGCAATTGTTTTTCAAACAGCAGGGCCATACCAAAAGCAGGATGGGACTGCATCAGGACAGACTCAAGGTTATTCAGGCGCCCGGGTTTGTGGATCACATTTTCAGGAATTTTCACCTTGCCCAGATCATGGAGGCAACCGGATAGAGTAGCCTGAAGAAGAAGCTGTATTAAACTTTCCCTGCCGGGATTGCCGAAAAGATCCTGGTTCGCTTTGATGAAAACAGCGGATAGCCATCCCACCTTAACCGAATGGGTGTAGGTATCATAATCATGCCCGATCATGGTGGCGATGCCGTTTAAGGATTCGATATCGCAAAAAAAATCAAGAGCCCGGGACACAAATTTTTTAAGATTATTTACTGTTTCACTGATTTTAGCCTGGGGCACAAAAGGGGCTGCAAAAATCTCTTTGATTGCATCTGTGGACAGATCAACCAGTATGCTTGTTTTTTTCGAAATAGAAAGGGCATCATTGTTAAGGATAAACTCAAGATTATCCTTTATGTACGCTTTATAATCATGGGCGTCAGCATTATGAATGTAAACCGTATCCCAGTTGGCCAGCATGTCTTTTAGACGGTCAACCGTGACGGCGTCGGTATCCGTAAGCAGACAACGAAACCGGAACATGCCGTCTTGGGCAGGGAACCGTTCAAACAGAGAGAAATCTGCCAGGGTGGCCGGATTTATGGACAGGGGATCAACAGCAAAAAAGGAACTGCCGTCGTCAAAATATTCCGGTTCCGGAATCATACCTTTTGCTCCTTTCCATGTCGCCGGCCAGTTTTTTCTGCTGTTTTTTCAAATTACCAACAACTGTGATCCGGCATGTTTGCAGGCATGCGTCTATCTTTAATTCAAATCGGCTTGTCTTTTCGCCTTGAATTAATTCCATATTTATAATTAACTATTAAACATTATTTTGTCAAAACCCGTAACACATTAAAACGACTACCAGATATCATTTTTTATGTAAAGCACAATGCCGTACCAGACGTCGTATCGTCCAAGCCCTGATTAATTTCTTGACCCAAACGTTTGGCGATATCTACAGTTATAAGCACGCCTTTGCCCTGGACATATTCATCAAACGGCTATCTTTAAAATAATTCAAACAGATGAGCGATGTTACTTTTTCAATAATTTTTACTGGCCGGCAACCAGCTTAAAGGGTCGGTTTTCCTGAAAATACGCCAGGTATTGCGCTCCGGGAAGCGGCTTGCTGAACAGGTAGCCTTGAAAGATTTTGCACCCGTGGGCCTTAAACCGTTCGAGCTGCTCATCTGTTTCCACCCCTTCAACGATAATTTCGATATCCAGAGCAGTGCACAGATGGACAATACTTTTAACAATATGATCGTTAACATCATCCGTGGTTTCCTGGGTCAAAGAACGGTCGATCTTGACGGTTTGAACAGGAAATTCCTTGATGTAGCGCAGTGAGGTATGGCCCATGCCGAAATCGTCGATCGCCACCTTGATACCCATTTGCCGCAGGCTCCGTAATGTCTCGATCGGTTGTTCATCAGCCGCAAGGGCCATGGTTTCCGTGACTTCTATTTTAAGCAGACGGGGCGGAAGTCCGGTTTTACGCAGGACGTCACCAACATTATCGGCCAGGTGTGCATCGTAGAAATAGATGGGAGGTACATTGACTGAAATAACGGCATCCGTAAACCCGCTGTCTAACAAAACAACCTGACGGCAGCAGGCTTTATGCAAAACCAGCATAGTCAGCTTTTTGATGACTTCCGTTTCCTCGGCCAGGGCCACAGCAACATGCGGCGGAATGTAGCCGTAAATCGGATGATGCCAGCGAAGCAGCGCTTCTGCGCCTACTGGTGTCGGATATGCTCCGGCCGCATCTACCTGGGGCTGATAGGCCAAAAGAATATCTTCATCCTTATCCAAGGCTTTGATGAGATCGAAAGCCAAATTCCTTGCCAGCTGACCGGCTTGTCCAGGCAAATTGATGAATTTTCGACTTTCAAACCCAGCCCCCTCCATTTCAACGGTTTGACAAATGGTATCCATTGACTTTTCAAAAGAACGCCTGTGCAGCGTATTGGCTAAATAAACAAAGGGCAGGTAAATTAAGGTCCCCACCATCAGGCAAAGAAGCTGCAACAGTGCACCGGAAAGGGCCCCCGTAGCCAAAAAACCACCAAGCAGGGGTGGGGAAGTCCAGTGAATGTCAGCGATAATTATGGGAACAAATCCCGTCGCCGTAATGATAAAAGCCACAAACAACTGAAGGATAGGGGCTAAAAGGAAAGGGATGGCATAGATGGGATTGAGCACCAGTGGTAAACCAAAAAGAATAATTTCATTGACATTAAACAGGGCTGGAAGCAGCGCCACCATGGCAATGCGTCGCGAGCAGGTATCCCTGCTTTTAATCAGAATAGCCAGAATAAGGCTTAATGTCGCCCCGGAACCGCCTATGTGAACGAAGGTATCAAAAAACGGCTTGGTCAATATGTTATGGGGTACGACGCCCGTAGAAACAGCGGATATATTATCAAGCAATGCCGGCGTAAGAAATTGGGATTCCACGTTGTAAAGCAGATTAGGTCCATGGATGCCGAAAAACCACAACCCCTGGGACAGGCCGATATATTTTAGTCCGGAGACAAGATCGAAATTCCCGGTAAAAGGACGACTAAAAAAATGCTGCACCTGCGCATGCAGATCTTCATATCCTTTATAGTGCAAATAAAGGCGAACCAGACCGAAAACACAAATGGTGACCGCGGCAGCTGGAACAGCTGAAAGCGCATCCTGAAAATCAGGATTCAGGCCGTTGGCACGAAAAAATCTCTCGGCATTAAGACGACGCAAAAAAAACAAAAAAAGCGGGGCACCGGTAACGGCAGTGCAAAGCGCCAGAGGAAAACCGCCACTGCCTATGGAAAACATCTCCCGTGACAAATCTCCTTGAACGGGTGTCATCAGCACAAAATAACATGCCAGACAGACAACGGCAGTTACGAGGGCGTTGACGCGTTCAAAGTTTACTGAATTTTCTTTTACAATGGCGTATGATGCGCTGATACAAATCAGTGCCGCCAAAGCGGCAATGCTGAAGGAGCCTTGCTGTATAAACCGGAATATCAATAGCCATTTCGGTCCCAATATCGAGGTCAAAAAAGCGTGAAACTGCGGCAATGGCAAGTTGAGAATCAAAAGGCAGGCAGCGCCGACAATAATCAGGGGCAAAACAAGCGTGAGACCTTGACGGACGGACGTCAGCAATGCGGTTTCGGCAACGGTTTCCAGAGCCGGGACAAGCTGATACACCCATATTCGCAATCGGTTGATGGGTTGTAAGAAAAAATGGGCCAAATTTAAATTATTCTTCATTTTAAAATCACTTAAAGCATGGCCCTAAGGCCCATGGTCAAAAAAAATCGCCTATCTACTTGTTTTTTAAACCGCCTGCGGCGTTACGCCAAAGGGCACATATTACAACATGCTTCCGTTGGCGTGCCTTGATGGCGATTTAAAATCCGGCGCATCTGTGGCAGATTTAATTCTGACCATGGGCCTAACACAACGACCTATTGGAAACCATTAAAGCGCAAAAAAGATTATAATCGTGTAATTTTTCGTCCTTTGGAGAATTCTATAGGACAGGAGCATTTTTTTGTCAACAAAGATAAAAGCACTGTAGCAATTCTAACTATTTGAAAAAACCTTGAATTTAAATTTAACGCTTGACTCGTCAAAAAAACACAGTTATATACGCTATGAAAGCTTACTAAAGGGAAAAATCTATGACCACTCGCAAAACAGACAATTTTTATTTTTATTTCTGGTATTATTTTTATACCGGCCTGCCTGTATTGCGCTAAATAAATCATTTTTAAAGCCGCAGGCAGACACCGCCTGCGGCTTTTTTATTTGAAGTTTCAGGCGACAAGAGCCCGCGAAAGGAATTGTCATGAAACTGCTTAACGATGTAAATGTAGAGTCATTTTTCACCCTGACCTCCCCGGAAGCCATACAAAAAAAACTGCCTGTACCCGACAAAACTGCTGACAACGTACTTGCCGGTCGCCGGGAAATCCAGAACATCCTGACCGGAAAGGACAACCGATTGATGGTCATTGCAGGTCCCTGCTCCATCCATGACATGGAAGGCGCCATGGAGTATGCCCAAAGGATGCAGGCCCTGCGCGAAGAGGTAAAAGATAAAATCAGCCTGATTATGCGGGTCTATTTTGAAAAGCCCAGAACCACGGTGGGCTGGAAGGGACTCATCAATGACCCCCTCCTGGATTCATCCTATAATATGGAAGAAGGACTTCGAAGGGCCAGATCCCTGTTAATCGACATCAATGCTTTAGGTTTGCCGGCAGCCACGGAAATTTTAGACCCCATCACCCCCCAGTACATTGCCGGCCTTTTAAGCTGGGTGGCCATTGGTGCACGCACCACAGAGTCCCAGACCCACCGGGAGATGGCCTCGGGACTATCCATGCCCGTGGGATTCAAAAACGGTACTGACGGCAGCCTGACTTCCGCTGTCAATGCCACCCAGGCCGCAAAAGCACCCCAGCATTTCCTGGGCATTGATCCGGCCGGCAAAACAGCCATTGTCTCCACCCGGGGCAACCCCTTCTCCCACATTGTCCTGCGCGGCGGGGCCACACCCAACTATGATCCGGTGTCCGTGGGAAAAGCCCAAGACCGGCTCAGAGAAAAGGGCCTTTTAGATTCAGTGATCATTGACTGCTCCCATGACAACTCCGGTCAGAAATACACAGGCCAGTCCTTTGTATTTAAAAGCGCCGTAGATCAAAGGCTTGATGGCAATGACAGGATTGTGGGCCTGATGCTGGAAAGCAACCTGTTTGAAGGCAATCAGAAGTGCAAGTGCAACGGGGATGCAGACACCCTGAAGTACGGGGTCTCCATCACAGATGAATGCATCTCGTGGGAAACCACGGAAAAACTGATCCATTGCGCATTTGACAAGCTGTCTGTTTAAAACACGCCTGCTTGATTTAGGGCCATAGAAACAATAAAATCTACCATAGGGCTTGTCTTTTTACCCGTTTTCTTCGTTGCCCCAATGGGAACATATTTCGAATATGCTCCCATTGATGCGCCTTGAATACGGGCAAAAATCCCGCGCCCTATTGGTAGATTCTAAAATTTCCATGGCCCTTAATTTTGTAACCATAACCTCGGGGCTGGAATCGTCTTCAACAGCCCCGAGGATGTCATTTTTGCACCTATATTGTCGCATCTAAAGTACCGGGTCGCTTTTTCGCACTCATCCCTTGACCGTCTTTTTTCACACCCCCCTTGCCAAAAATGTAATATGCCTTATTTTTCAGTCCATTGCATATAAGTTAGACATTAAACATATAATGGCACGCGCTTTGCTATACTGTATCCCGAAGATCCTGAAACCATGGATCTTGGCAATTTGAATTAAACGAGACTGGAGATATTTAAAATGAAACAGGCGGTATTTGTAAACAGGGACAAAGCTCAGTTTAAGGAACTTGAAAAAATGTTGGGTCAACACAGCATTGAAATAAAATGGTGCGCAACCGGCAAAGAACTTTTATCCCTGATTGCCAACACCCCTAAAGGGCAGTGGATTGATCTGGTAATTATGGAAGAAGTCCTGCCGGACATGAATGCCAAAGCCCTTGTGGAAGCCGTCACCACCCAAAGCCCCATGACCAATTGTGTGATTACCGGCACCATGGATAAAAAGCAATTCCATGATGTCCATGAAGGATACGGTGTACTGATGCAGCTGCCTGTTCAACCTGGACAGGATGATGCCCGAAACCTGGAAGATCAGTTGAAAAAAATCAGGTTGATCGGGTGACCTGTCCGCAAGGAGATAAAACGATATGATTATCAGCATAGCAAGCGGAAAAGGCGGCACAGGCAAGACCACTGTGGCTACCAATTTATGCGCAAGCCTTGATACAGACTTTATGCTTTTAGACTGCGACGTGGAAGAACCCAATGCCCACCTTTTCCTGAACCCAAACTTCACTGGAAAAGAGAAGGTCAATGCCCCTGTGCCTAAAGTGGACTTAAGCCTTTGCACCTATTGCAAAAAATGCATGGAAATCTGCCGGTACGGCGCGATTGCCGTGGCCGGGAAAACGGTGATTACCTTTCCGGAACTTTGCCATTCCTGTGGCGGCTGCACGGTTGTTTGTCCGGAAAAAGCCATCACTGAGATAGACCGGTTCATCGGCACGGTGGAAACAGGCAGCCTGAATCTTCCCAAAAACCCGTCATTCGGCCGGGGGCTTCTGGACATCGGCCAGGTTATGTCACCACCGGTCATCAGACAGGTTCGGAAACTTGAAAAAGAAAAAAATCTCACAATTATAGATGCCCCGCCAGGCACCTCCTGTCCCGTGATTGCCTCCATGAAAGGAACGGATTTTGTGGTTCTGGTCACCGAGCCCACACCCTTTGGCCTGCATGATCTGACCCTGGCCGTGGAAGCGGTCAAATTGTTAGGCATCCCCTGCGGTCTTGTGATCAACCGGGCAGGTATTGGCAATGATGATGTTAAAAAATATGCCCAGAATGAAAACATACCGGTTTTACTTGAAATTCCCTTTGACAAGCAAATTGCTTCTGCCTACTCAAAGGGCGAGTTGCTTGTCCAGGCTTTGCCTGAATACAAAGATATTTTTAAACGTCTGTACACATCCATTGAAGCAATTGTGAACCGGAAAGGGGATGCCTGATGAAAGAACTTGTGATTTTAAGCGGCAAAGGCGGAACCGGAAAAACCAGTTTAACAGCAGCATTTGCAAGCCTTGCCGAAAATATGATGCTTTGTGACGCGGACGTGGATGCAGCAGACCTGCACCTTATTATGGACCCGGACATTCAAGAAACCCATGATTTTGCAGGCGGCTATGAGGCAGAAATTATCCCTGACGCCTGCACCGGCTGCGGCCTGTGTATGGAACTTTGCAGGTTTGACGCAGTTAAACCGGTGGAAGGCGCAGAGATATTTTATATTGACGGCCTTGCCTGTGAAGGTTGCGGGGTGTGTGCAGATTTATGTCCTGAATCTGCCATTACCTTTGAGGAAAAAATCTGTGGACAATGGTTTGCTTCGAAAACCCGGTTCGGGGACATGATCCATGCCCGCTTAGGCATTGCAGAAGACAACTCAGGCCGATTGGTGGCCTTAGTCAGAGATGAGGCCAGAAAACGCGTAATTGCGAACCGCATTGACCTCTTGCTCACAGACGGCCCTCCGGGTATTGGATGTCCGGTTATTGCATCCATCGGGCATGCCAATGCAGTTCTCATCGTCACAGAACCCACGGTTTCAGGCATCCATGATATGGAACGTGTGGCCCAGTTAGCAACCCATTTTAAAATGCCGGCCATGGTCTGCATCAACAAGTACGATTTAAACCCGGATCAGGCCCAAGCCATTGAAGCCATTGCCGAAAAAAGAAATATGGTATTTGTGGGAAAACTCCCCTTTGACCCGGCATTCACAAAAGCCATGGTCCAGGGAAAATCCATCATGGAAACCCATGCTGACAGTCCTGCCGCAACACAAATTAAACAGATCTGGAACCGGATTATGGAACATCCGGCCATGAATATGGACAGATTGTGCTGATTATGAAATAAAAAAACAATAATTTTTACTCAATGATTAAGTTTAAGGTTCAATATACACAAGTAAAGGAGTAAGTACAAATTATGGAAAACGGTAGAATTGCAATCCCCTCCAACGGTGAAGGAGGACTTTCCGGTACCCGTGCAGGTCATTTCGGACATTGTGACGTATTCACCTTTGTGGATGTCAAGGACGGAAACATTGAAACGGTATCCACCATCCCCAACCAGGAACATGCCCAAGGCGGCTGCATGGTGCCTGTAAACCTTCTGTCCGAACACCGGGTGAACGCCCTGATCGTAGGCGGCATCGGCATGCGACCGCTCATGGGCTTCCGCCAGGTGGGCATTGATGTGTATCATGATGACCAGCGCCCGGATATTGAGCCTGTGGTCATGGACCTGATTGCCGGCAAGCTTGAGCAGATCAAGAATGATCAGGTTTGTGGCGGTGGCGCCCGATAAAACGTTATAGGATAAAAAATGAAAATAGCTATCACATCAACAGGCAAAGACCTTGATGCCCAGGTCGACCCCAGATTTGGCAGAGCAGCCTACATCATTGTGGTGGACACAGACACCCTGGAGTTTGAGGCCATTGACAACTCTGAAAATAAAAACGCCTTTAAAGGTGCCGGCATTACAGCGGCCTCGTCGGTTTGTGACAAAGGCGCAAAGGTATTGATCACAGGTTTCTGCGGTCCCAATGCATTCAAGACCCTTGACAGCGCAGGTGTAAAAGTAGCAAATGACGCCTCCGGCACCATCAGGGATACGATTGAAGACTATAAAGCTGGTAAATTCACATTTGCCGACGACGCAAATGCTGAAGGACACTGGTAAAGACTGATTAATATGGAGTGCACCCTGTTATGGTGGCATCTTTTTACCCCTATCTTACCCCCGTCTCATTTTAGAAGGTGTCACCAGCACAGGGTGTACTCTATTTAGTGTTTGGACAAAAAGTCACCCACCTGCGGCGTTGCAGAAAAATTTACAATCCTCACATACTTTAGTATGCTCCGGTTATAAATTTTTCTGCGCCTTGCATCTGGGCAACTTTTTGTCCAAACACGAGTTTTCGTTTAGATACTAATAGTTACAACAAAAAAGGAGAGTTATGCCTTTATATGACTTTCATTGTCCGGAATGCAACCGGATCGTTGAACTGCTAATGACCAGGCCGAATGACCAGGCAGTCTGTCCCGAGTGCGGCTCTACCCGCCTTGAAAAACTCATGGCAGCCCACTCAAGCCTTTCAGGCAAATCCGGAAATCCCATGCCCGGCCCCAATGATACAGCTTGCTGCGGTTCCAGGCCTGGGGAAAAAAGCGGGTGTGCCGGTCCCGGTTCCTGCTGCGGCAGGACCTTTTAAGACGATTGTGCAAAATTCTTCAGCCTTTGAAAAACGGATAAAACGCCGTATTTCCGGAAGACCCCATGTTTTTTTTGCCGTTTGCCCGCCGGGCCTTAGCGGCATTTGTGAAAAAGAGGTGACGCGGGTATCCCAAAAGGCGGGAGAAATATTCTCAGATAAATACAAAATCAATGATATTAAAGTGCTTCCCGGGGGGATTGAATTCACAACCCGGCTGAAAACCGCCTGCCTGGCCAATATTCTGATGGGATCAGCCACCCGGGTCCTCATGCGTCTCGCATCATTCAAGGCAGATGGTTTCAGGCGGCTTGAAGAACAAATTAAAGCCATTGACTGGGAATTATACCTGCCAAATCAGACCCTGCCCGATATAAGGGTCACCACTCACAAATCGCGCCTGTATCATTCCACAGCCATTGCTGACCGGATCAGACCCATCCTTCATGACCGGCTGTTTTTAAAAGATCTCCCCCGGCATTACGACGTTACAGGATCTGCCGCCCCCCCTCCCCAGGCCCTGATGATCCGCGGAGAGAATGACAAATTTGAACTCTCCCTGGACATGTCCGGAACGCCTTTGTACAAACGTGGCATTAAAGAAAAAATTGTTAAAGCACCTTTGCGTGAAACCCTGGCCTTTGCCATTTTGACTCAACTGGCGCTATCTGAAAATGACATTATAGCCGACCCCATGTGCGGCTCCGGCACCTTCAGCATAGAGGGAACCATGATGCAGTGCGCATTGCCCCCCGGCACATTCAGATCCTTTGCTTTTGAAGCCTGGCCGGGATTTGAGGAAAAAAGCATCACCCATGCCCGTAAGAAACTTATGGCCGCAGCCAGAACAGACATGGACACCCGGCCTTTACCCCCCATTCTGGCCCGGGATATAGACCGGACAGCCATTGACCACTTGAAACAGACCTGTACCCGCCACAGGGTGTTTCAACGTATCTGCCCGATCTGCGATGATTTTTTCAACATGACGCCCCCACCCATTACAAACAACCAGGGCGTGGTGGTTCTGAATCCGCCCTATGGCATCCGCCTGGATAAAAATAATGACATCACAGACCTATATAAAGAAATTGGACACAAGTTGGCTGGTGATTTCAAAGGATGGCGGGCAGGCGTTGTCTGCCCGGGGAAAAAAGAGTTCCATGCATTGAAACTGGGACTGTCAACCATGCCCCTTTTCCATGGCGGACTTGATCTTTATACCGCCATCGGCGTGATCGGCAAGTAAGGCCCATGATCGAAATAAAACCTTCCAAAATATGGTTTAGAATTTTCATTCGTATTCAAGGCGTAACCATGAAATCATATTAATGCTCATTGTCACAACGAAGAAGACGGATGAAAAAGCAAACCATATGGGAGGATTTATTTTGATTATGGGCCTAAGCCAATCTTGATAAACCTGTAAAAAGTCCGATTTTAGCATTTTTAAATTATAACACCTTGAAATTATTTATATAAAATTCTATACTTTTATTTTTTACGAGACCATCAAACTTGGGTTTAACGAACGTGTGCTTTAAATACGTTTCAAGGATAATAATTTGGTTTGAATAGTGGCAGATTTTAAAACACATCTTACCGTGACAAGCATCGGAAGCAGCATTGCGTCAACAATGCTGTTTGCAGCGTCGGTGGCATCTCCCCAGGAAGTGCTGCTTTACTTTATTCTCGGCGTGGTAGGCGGCCTGTTGCCGGACATTGACTCAGACAGTTCTTTAACGGTCCGATTGCTGTTTACATTTATTGCGACATTGATATCATTCTTAGTCATGTTCAAGCAACGAGCGGATAACACGGTGATGGAACTGTTCATGATCTGGGCGGCAAGTTTCATTTTTATAAAAATTTTTATTTTTTCTTTGTTTACGAAGCTGACGGTACACCGGGGCATGATTCATTCCATACCGGCGGCCGTGACCTTTGGATGCTTGGCTGCAATCATTCTGAACCGCGTGTTTCATTTCAATGATTTTGTATCCTGGATGGCTGGGGGATTTGTTTTTGGCGGTTCGATCTTACACCTTATACTTGATGAACTGTACGGTTTTAATCTTCTAAAATTGAAAGCGAAAAAATCTTCAGGCTCGGCGTTTAAATTCGGAAGCATTAAAAATTTTAAGGAAACCATTGCAATTTATATGTTCATTGCCGTCTTGTTTGTGGCCATGCCCAATCACACCCAGTTTTTTTCCGTAATTTTTGCCCCTCAAACCTATGAGCACCTCGAATTTTTCCCCAGTGGAAGATGGTTCAGCCGGCTGTGTGCCGAGTTAGAAAAAACAGATATCATAAAATAAGGTAAGCAATATGATTGTAGGAATACCCAAGGAAATCAAGTCGGAGGAGAACCGGGTGTGCATGACCCCGGCGGGCGTGGAGGTGATGGTTAAAAACGGGCACAACGTGCTGGTTGAAAAAAGCGCCGGGTTGGGTAGCGGCTTTACCGACAACGTTTACGCCCGGGCCGGGGCCCAAATAATCGACACCCCCAAACAAATATACGCTTCGGCTGACATGGTCATGCACGTTAAGGAGCCATTGCCGCCGGAGTACGACCTGCTCCGGGAAGGGCAGATCGTTTTTACCTACCTGCACCTGGCAGCCGATGAATCCCAGACCCGGGCATTGATCAAAAGCAAGGCCGTATGCGTCGCCTATGAAACCATACAAAAGGCCGACGGCAGCCTGCCGCTGTTGACCCCCATGAGCGAGGTGGCCGGACGCATGGCCATCCAGGAAGGTGCAAGGTTTCTGGAAATGCCCCAGGGCGGCCATGGTATTCTTCTGGGCGGAGTGCCCGGGGTCGAACCTGCCACTGTAGTGGTAATTGGTGGCGGGGTGGTCGGGGTCAACGCGGCCAAGATGGCTTGCGGTCTGGGGGCCAAGGTCTACCTTCTGGATATGAATCTGGACCGGTTGCGTTACCTGAACGATGTGATGCCGGCCAACTGCTTCACCCTGATGTCCAGCCCGGCAACGATTCGCACGCTGATCAAAAAGGCGGATGTGGTGGTCGGAGCTGTGCTGATTCCCGGAGCCAAGGCACCCAAGCTGGTAACCCGCGACATGCTCGCGACCATGAAAAACGGCTCGGTGCTGGTGGACGTTTCCATTGACCAAGGGGGCTGCTTTGAGACTTCCAAGCCCACCACCCATGGCGATCCCACCTTTGTGGTCGACGGCGTAATACACTACTGCGTGGCCAATATACCTGGAGCAGTTGCCAAGACGTCTACGCTGGCGCTGACCAACGCCACATTGCCGTATGCGCTGCAGATCGCCAACCTGGGTTGGAAAAGGGCTATGCAAACCAACGAGGAAATCAAACTTGGCGCCAACATCATTGACGGCAAGGTGACCTACAAGGCCGTGGCCGAGGCCTTTGGGCTGGACTATACACCCGTCGACGAATTGCTGAATTTAATTGAATAGTGTATAACTTTTTATCATGGAGACCAATGAAAAATACCAGGCCCAAGCCCTAATGCTGGCCAACCGGGTAAAAAAAAGATTCAAGCACCTGTATAAGCGATTCACAAAACAAAACCTGCAGGTTTTCCGGCTGTACGACTGGGATATCCCGGAAATCAGAGCTGTGGTGGACTGGTATGCAGGACATCTTGTGGTGGGAGAATATGCCAGAAAACAGTCCACGCCGGACTGGCTGCCTATGATGGGCAAGACTGTGGCCCAGGCCCTTGATGTTCCGCAGTCAAACCTGCACCTTAAAATCCGAAAAGCAGGTATCAAGGATGGGGCCCGGTACCAAAGGATTAATACAAAAAACAAAAAAATCCCCATGTGGGAACGGGATCTTCAATTTCTGGTCAACCCCAGCGACTATGTGGACACCGGCCTGTTTTCCGACCACAGAGACACCCGGATGATGGTCAGACAAATGGCCCGGGGCAAGGATTTTTTAAATCTGTACTGCTACACAGGGGCATTCACCTGCTATGCGGCAAAGGGCGGGGCAGCCTCCACCCTGTCGGTGGATCGATCCGAAACCGCCATTACCTGGGTCAAAGAAAATCTGGACTTAAATAAGTTGTCGGCGCCATGCCACACCCAGGTCCAGATGGATACGTTTGCTTTCCTGAAAAAAGCTGTTCGACTTGAAAACAGATACGATCTGGCTGTGGTGGATCCACCCTCCTATTCCACAACGCGCATGGACAATAAACACTTTGATATTGCCAAAGACTATTCGTTTTTGCTCAATCAGGTGTTCAAACTCATGCGCCCGGGAAGCACGGTATTTTTTTCCACCAACCACCAGAATTTCTCCCTGGCTGAAAACAAGCTTGACGCCGATAATATTAAAGAGATTACACGGGAGACGATTCCTGAGGATTATGTCTGCAAAAAAAAACAAATCCACCGGTGCTGGCGAATCAGTTGTCAGGGGCATTCGGGTCATAGGCCTTAAAGATTCAAGGCCTGTTTGATTTGGTATTACTCTGTTTAATGCTTTCCAGTCTTTCATAAAGGATCCGGGCTTTTTTCAGGTTGGAGTGGACATCTTTATAGCCGGGATCAATGTCTTCAACCCGTTCCCATTCGTTTATGGCCTGTTCGAGCTGCTCTTTGCCAAAATAATGGATACCAAGGTTGTAGCGCTCTTCTTTGTAGGAATCTTCACAGGTTTTAATATAGGTAAGGCATTGTTTACAGGAATCATTATACTGTATCGCCGATGAAAAGCTCTGTATGGCTTCAAGATACTGTTCTTTATTAAACAGGGTCAGTCCCTGCTGGAAATAGCTTTCAAACAGATTGGTACCAATCTGGCTATTGTCCAGATCCGCAGCTTCTGCTTTTTTAAAAAACGGGATGGCCTGACCATATTTTTTCTGTTGAAAAAAGGCCATGGCCTGATCATAATCGGTCTTTATTTCAACAGGCGGAACCGGTGTACGTTCTTCGGCAGGCACAGATTCCGGCTCTTCCAGGCTTGCGGGAATTTCAGATAGTTCTACCACATCAGGCAGTCCAGGCGTATCAGGTCCCTGGCGCGGTTCCGCCGGTTTCGCAGACTCGATGACTTCAGGTTGTAACGAACCTGTTTCCTTTTCAAGCATGTCCTGCCTGTCTTTCATATAAGTATCATGCTTTTTTTTGAGATCTTTAACAGTTAACCCATTGAGAACCGGGATTTTGAGTTTTTCCCCGGAACGAACCCGGGTAACGTCTGCCAAATTGTTAAATTTTCCGATAATGGGATAATATTTCAGATTTCCGTAATAAATTTGACTCAACTTGGAAACACTTTGCCCTTCAAGCAATGTGTGTAGAATATAGTTGTCTGAAACCAGGAACACACCGCCTGCGTTTAATTTCGCTCTGGCTTCAGTATAATCCGGCCAGTTTTGAAGCGCACTTAAATATTGCTTTCTAGCCAAATCATACCGGCCCTGCTCATCAAGTGCCAAGCCTTTTTCATAGTGTTTCCGAGCGATTTCGTAAAGAAGGGCTTCCACCTTTTTTTTGTGATCTAAAGCAGACAGATTATCCGCGTCCAGTGTCAATGCCAGCTCATACTGCTCCAACGCGCTTTGAAGCTGCCCCAGAGTCTCATATGATTCACCGTTCATAATATATTGTTCGGTCAGGGTAGTGGGGTCTTCAGGCCTTGCCGCCTGCTGGGATACGCAGCTTGACAAAAGACACAATGACAACAACAATGCAAATAAACTTTTTTTTGTATTCATTGTATTCACTTTAAAGACAGTTCAGTAAATATATGTAATCTGGTTTTAAACGTATTAATATCTTTGTTTAATATCATATCCCTTTTCAATGCAAGGGGATTTGAAAAAAACGGATTTCCGCCCCGGTCCACAGTGACTGCCATTTCATAACCGGCCTTCCTTGAAAGCGCCATCACATCTTTATTATAACGACCATAAGGAAAGGAAAAAATAATGGTATTCTGGTTCAGTTTACGGTCTATAGTCTGTTTTGAAACGACAATCTCCTTGTAAAGCCTTTTTCTATACTCATCATTGGTCTCTTCTTCCAATCTCCGGCTTAAATCGCTGTGGGATGTTGAATGGGAACCAATATAAAATCCGTCTGCTTTAAGCAGGCGAAGATCCGTCCATGTCAGCGCATCATCAGACACACCAATATAGTCCGTGTAAACAAAAAAAACTGCGGAAAAACCAAATTCCAAAAGGATGGGGGCTGCTGTTTTCAAACCTGATTTGAACCCGTCGTCAATTGTTACGATAATTGCCTTTTTAGGGATCTGCCGCCTGAATTTTAAAAAATCCAGGAGCATATCAGGTGAAATTGTCCTGAACCCATTATCCTTAAGAAAAGTCAGGTGCTGCCTAAAAATGCCGGGAGGTGTATTTAAAGGCGACAGGTCATTGGGAACAAATCTATGGTAACACAGAATAGGAACCGTCTGGTATCCGTTGGCAAACAAACCGCCTTTATTCATTTCTTTCATCGGAATCGTAATGAAAGCGGCGCTGCCCGGACTATGCGGATCATAGGCATCCTCTATACGCCACGTTTCCCTTTCATTGCCATAATACTGCCTGGCCAGATCCCCTAAAGCAACACCCTGCTCTCTGGAATACAATACATATTTTTCCGACTGATACACCAAAGAGGCCGAGTCCTGGACAGGATGGGGGGCTAACACACAGGATGCAAAAAAAATTGAACCCATGAAAACCAGTAAAATAGATATGAGGCTAGTCAGTTTTAATTGTATCAAAATCGCCCCTGTTTTTACAAAATGAATGCAGTTTTTTTAGCATCTACTATTACTCGATGATCAAGTTTTTGTTAATTTGCCCAACTTCGGCGTTGGAAAAAATTTTTAATCCTCAAAATATATTGTATATTCCTCCAGTTAAAAATTGTTTCCGCCTTGAATTTGAACAAATTCCCTAAAAACTTGATGATCGAGTATTACCTTAATTTTGATGCTTGTTCAAATCAAAATACAAACAGGTGGGTGATTTTATTTTGACCATGGGCCTAAGCATTTTCGCGACTTGACAGGCCTTCTTTTTTTATTGTAGTAAATCAACTTAACGTACTGTTTGCACAAGCAACGTGATTTTCTCAGGAAAATACTTTTTTCCCGGCTTTTATCATAAATTCTTAAATTTCAGGAAGGGATAAACAAAGAAAGGTTTTTATGCAAATATACAAAAAAAACAGGTTTACCCTTAAAATATTTTTGATCAGCATATCCATTTGGTTTATTGCCTGCCTGCTCATTTACCTTATCGGGCATGCAGTGGAACACAACAAAGAAAAAAACCTTGTAACATCGGGAATTGCCATATGCAAAGATATCTCCAGTCAGTCCGGACTACCTTTACTCGAAAAAAAATTTGACCATTTAAACGCTCTTATTGAACAGACAACGAAAAAACCAAACGTTGTGTTCGCTTCCATCATAGACCATAAAAACAAAATCATTGCGCATTCCGACCAGAACCTTTTTTTTACGCTGAACAAGAAATATGCGCAGCAGGAAGACGGTATTAAATACTGGCGGGTAATTAGTCTTGAGACCCATAATGTCATAAATTTTTTAACCCCCATAACCTTTTCCGACACAAGAGTCGGAGAGGTGTTTATCTCCCTTGCCACACAGAATTTTGACCAATTTTATCGGATTGTTATGCTCTTTGCGGCATTAAGCTTTCTTTGCATTATTTTATTTTTCGGTACGGCAAATTACCAGCATGCATTGGTATGTATTCGAAAAAAGGATGTGCCGGCAAATAACATGACCGATATCACAGCAGATGAAACCGATGGAGCAGCACTGTTTACCTGCCCCCTTTGTCATGCAACAACGCGTTTTTCGGACCAGACCTGTGATGGCAGGATAGAGTCGTTAACTGTTCTCACCCGCTATGGTGACTTCAAAGACACCATTATGTTATATGATCTGAATAAATTTAAGGAATTAGGCTGGATTAAACAGCGAATCATAACCAAATGTGTTAAAATCATTTCTGCTGTTTCCGATTAACAACCTGTCGAGTAAAACATTATTTTGGAAGATGTTTATATGAAAGAACTGAACTAACCAGTTAGTTTCTTTCATGATTTGTTGTGGCCTAACCTCGGTGGAAGACCAGGTCGGCCATGGCCGTTATTCCGATCATGGGCCTTACACAAACCCCTTTTCACTGATCAGCAGTAAAATCTGCTGAACCGCCTCATCCGGGGTAAGGTTGGAGGTGTCAATGGACAGCTCCGGGTTTGAAGGCTCCTCATATGGGTCATCCACCCCGGTGAAGCCTTTGAGCAGTCCTGCCTTGGCTTTGGCATACATGCCTTTGCGGTCCCTTTTTTCACACACGCTGATGGGGGTGGCCACATGGATTTCAAAAAATCCACCATGGGCTTCAATGGATGTACGTATTTTTGACCTGGTACGCTCGTAAGGGGCAATAGGGGCGCAGATGGCAATACCCCTGTTCTTGGTAATCTCAGAAGCCACAAACCCGATACGCCGGACATTGATATCACGATGTTCCTTGGAAAAATTAAGCTCTGAAGACAGATTGCGCCGGACAATGTCGCCGTCCAAAAGTGTTACGGGCCGGGTGCCAATTTCCATAAATTTTGAATACAACACATTGGCAATGGTGGATTTTCCAGCCCCGGAAAGCCCTGTGAGAAAAACGGTAAAGCCCTGACTGACAGGGGACGGATAGGAACGGCGCAATTCTTTAATGACTTCCGGGAAACTGGCCCATTCGGGTATATGCTTGCCCTTTCGAACCCGGTCACGAATATGGTCATTGGTAAAAGAGAGGGTTTCCTGGCCTTCTTTGACCTCGCTGGCCAGCTTAAATTCATCCTCAAAGGGCAGATAGACCATCTCTTCAAAAAATACCGGCTCAATACCGATCTCTTTGCCGGCCTCCTGGGCCAGTTCCCTGACCTGGGGAGTATCGTAAAACGGATTGCCACAGCTGTCTTTTCCCGGGGTTGCGTGGTTATGCCCGATGACAAAGTGGGTGCACCCGAAATTTTTCCCGATAATCATGTGAAGCACCGCATCCCTTGGGCCTGCCAGCCGGGTGGATAATGGCAGCAAATTAAGCAGATAAGTGTCCGGGGGATAATGGGCGGCCACCTTTTGATAACAGCGCATCCGGGTATAATGGTCAAAATCGCCGGGTCTGGGGATGCCTGCGATGGGCAGCATCAACAGGTTTGCCTTTGCCTTTTTCATGGCCTGGATGGTTAGCTCAAACTGGGGGCGGTGAATGGGCTGCCGGGTCTGAAACCCCACAACCCGCTTCCATCCCAGCTTACAAAACTGTTGTTGAACCTCTAAGGGTGTATTGCGGATCTGTTTAAAATCAGAATGGATAGGCAGGTTCAATGCTTCAATAGTGCCGCCAACGTAGTATCTATCGCGTCCGCCCTGAAGCCGGGCCACCTCATCATGGGTCATATCTGTCGTGCCGTAAACAGCCATGGCCTCTTTTTCTCGATCCGCCTGCCAAATGTCCTCAATGGCCATGATACCTAAAGGAAATCCTTCAGGGTCACGAAGCACAGCGGACTGACCGGCCTCAAACCTGTCTGAAAGATCCCGGGAAACATCAAGACAGATGGGTACGGGCCAAATTTCACCGGAAGGCAGACGCATGCGGTCCAGAACACTTTCATACGCCTCCTGGGTCATAAATCCTTTCAGCGGACTGAACACACCTGTGGTCAATAATTCAAAATCACAAATCTGACGCAGATTCAATGTGATATCCGGTAAAGATGACAATAACTGTTTAAGTGCTATATGACGTTCCTGATCCACCAAAAGATTGACAAGAGATGTGTCTTGGGGCATGTAACTATCCTTTAAATATTAATCGTCTTCATTTTTTTGTGAAAAAACCGAATCACCCATCGAAATCTTTCATGTTTGCCTATCCTCGGCAAACTCAGTACCTATAGAGCAAAATCAGTCAGACTGTCAAGATTAAGGAACTCGAAACAGCAATTCTAAATTTGAGTCGGTACGCCATCTTGCTCTTGCTCTTAATCATGCTCTTGCTCGAAGTATTATTTCGAGCAAGAGCACGAGCAAGATTAAAAGCAAGAAAAAAGGAAGCAGGAAAGATTATACTTTTATATGAAAGAACCGAACTAACCAGTTGGTTTCTTTCATGATTTGTTGTGGCCTAACCTCGGTGGAAGACCAGGTCGGCCATGGCCGTTATTAAATTTATAATTGCTTAACTCAAAAACAGAAAAGACCGGAAAACCTCTCAGGCTTACCGGCCTTTCCAACGATCTATCAGCAGGTATGATTATTTCATCAACACCTTATGACTGTTGATCAAGGTGTCCACAACTTCAGGATGTGACAGGGTGGATATATCGCCAAGCTGATCATACTCATCCGTTGCAATCTTTCTTAAAATACGCCGCATGATCTTACCGGACCGAGTCTTGGGCAGATCCGAGGCAAAGTTGATGATGTCCGGCGTGGCAATGGGCCCGATTTCTTTTCTCACATGTTGTTTCAGGGCAGCGATCAATTCATCGGACGTGGATACGCCGATATTCAGGGTAACAAACGCATAAATCCCCTGCCCTTTGATGTCATGGGGAAAACCGATGACTGCGGCCTCGGCCACATCAGGATGACTACCCAGAGCGGCTTCCACTTCTGCTGTACTCATGCGGTGTCCGGACACGTTGATCACGTCATCCACACGGCCTGTAATCCAAATATAGCCATCCTCATCCCTGCGGCAGCCGTCTCCTGCAAAATAATATCCGTCAAACATTTGAAAATAAGTCATTTCAAACCGGTCATGGTTGTTATAAACCGTGCGCGCCTGACCGGGCCAGGGCTCCCTGATCCCAAGGATTCCCTCGCAGGCCCCTGACATTTCTTTCCCGTCCTCACTAAGCACCACAGGCTGCACAGAGAAAAACGGCAGTGTGGCTGAGCCAGGCTTCTGGTCAATGGCATAGGGTAAAGCAGAAATCATGATGCCGCCGGTCTCTGTCTGCCACCAGGTATCTACAATGGGGCACTGCCCCTTTCCTACATGTTTATGGTACCACTGCCACGCCTCGGGGTTGATGGGCTCGCCCACGGACCCCAAAACCCGCAGTGACGCAAGGTCATATTGTGTCACCCATTCCTCCCCCTGGGCCATGAGCGATCTAATGGCAGTGGGGGCCGTGTAAAACTGGTTGACTTTCCATTTGTCAACAGTGGCCCAGAACCTGCCGGGATCCGGATAGGTGGGTACGCCTTCAAATATAATGGATGTGGCCCCCTGGGAAAGCGGGCCGTAAACAATATATGAATGGCCCGTAACCCAGCCGATATCTGCCGTGCACCAGTAAACATCGCCTTCCTGGTAATCAAATACATATTTAAAGGTGGCCCCGGTATACACCATATATCCGCCGACATTGTGCTGAACCCCCTTGGGGGTACCTGTGGAGCCTGATGTATAAAGAATAAACAGCGGATCTTCGGCGTCCATCCATTCCACGGGGCACTCAGTACTCTGGGCCTGGGCGGCCTCGTGCCACCATACATCCCGGTTCGCTACCATAGTCACGTCGGAACCGGTTCGCTTGACCACAAAACAGGTGCCGACAGTGTGCCCGAGGTCTTCGCACATCCCAAGAGCCTGGTCCGCATTGCCTTTGAGGGGAATGGACTTGGGCCCGCGCATGACACCATCCGATGTCACCAGAACCTTGCAATGTGAATCCATGATTCTGTTGGCCAGGGCCTCGGAAGAAAAGCCCCCGAATACAATGGAGTGGATGGCCCCGATTCTGGCACAGGCCATCATGGTTATGGCCAGTTCCGGGATCATCGGCAGGTATATGGCTACACGGTCGCCTTTGCCCACCCCGCTTTCCTTCAGGGCATTGGCAAAGCGACACACTTTTTCATGAAGCTCACGGTAGGTGATTACCATATCCTCATCCGGACTGTTTCCCTCCCAAATCAAAGCGGCCTGGTCACCCCGGGTATCCAGATGACGATCCAAACAGTTATATGTAATATTGGTCTTGGCATTTTTAAACCATTCAATGAACACCGGCCCCTTGGACATGCTGTAGTTAAAATCCCGGACCTTGTCCCATTTTTTTTCCCAGTAAAATGTTTCTGCAATTTCACCCCAGAACCCATCAGGATCTTCCACGGATTTTTTGTACATGGCCTTGTACTCGTCCATGGATTTAACCCAGGCGTTTTCACGAAATTTATCCGGCGCATGAAAAATGTTCTCGTTCATATTAAGACTCTCCTTTTCTTATAATGTAGCTATAATTTATTTTTAATCATTTTATCATCTACAATAAGAGCAAACTTTGTACCGGAGGCAAACTTAAAATATAACAGACTGATAACAAATGAAATATTGATTATTTATAGATTTCATTCAAACAAAGACAAGCTACAACGAAAGTTGTTGAGTCTTTTCAAATAAAACCATAAAAATATTTAATATCAAAAAGATAGATCAAATTACAATAAATATTGTAGATACAATTAAGTTGTAGACGACCCGGCTCATCCCTCTTCGCGTAATTTCTGCAGGCGTTTGCTGAGCGCCTGCTGGGAAATACCCAGAATCTTGGCTGCAGCAGACTGATTTCCCCCTGTATGGGCCATGGCTTTTTCCACCAGCGCATTAGCGGCTTGCTTTAAGGTCGGAAGTCCCGGATCTGAGGCCATAGAGACCCCTGTCCCATGATCGGCATGGATGGCAATATTGAACAAATCAGCAGAAATAGCCCCGCCCTGATATCTGGACATGGCATCGTAAACCATGGATTTTAACTCCCTGATATTTCCTTTGAATGGATATGTTTCCATGGTTTCAATAAGACTTTTCGGAATATCAGGCACGGGCTTATCCAGTTCATCGGCTGCCTGGCAGATAAACCGGTCCAGAAGCAGGGGAATGTCTAGAAGGCGTTCCCGCAGCGGCGGTATGGTCAACGTATGTGTGGAAAGTCGGTAAATCAGATCCTTCCTGAATTTGCCCTGCTTTTCAAGTGCCCACAGATCCTGGTTCGTGGAAGCAATGATCCGGGTATCCGAATGCCGGGTAATATCCGACCCCAATGCCAGATAATCACCTTCCTGGAGCAGCCTGAGCAGCTTGACCTGGGAAGACAATGCCAGATCGCCGATCTCATCCAGCATCAAAGTTCCCCCGGAAGCTTTAAGTATCAACCCGGGCCGGGCGTTCCGGGCGCTGGTAAATGCGCCGGGCACATGGCCGAACAACGTATCTGAAAACATATTATCATCCAGTCCCGCCACATTGACCTTAACCAATTTTCCCTTGCGGCCGCTTAAGTTGTGAATGCACTGGCTAATCAATTCCTTCCCCACCCCTGTTTCCCCAAAAATCAACACTGGCTGGGGAGACGGTGCCACAGCTTCAACATAATGGAAAATGGCATGCATCTGACTGTCCTGGGTAATGATGGCGCTGAAGGCTGCAGGTTTTTTTATCTGGGCAAATAATTCCTGGTGCAGGGGCTTTGAAAGCTGCCCCAGGGCCTGGCCGCCATCAAGGGCCTGTTTCACCGACTTGACCAGACGATCCGGATCAACGGGCTTAAGGATATAATCCATGGCCCCGATCTTCATGCATTTAACAGCCGTATCCACCTCAATATTACTTGTAAGCATAATCACAGGTATTCTTGGCCAGGTTTTGCGAATACTTTTCAACAGGTGGCCGCCGCTGATATGAGGCATATTCAAATCCAGGAGGACCAGTCCGGGAATCCTGCGTTCCATAGTCCTGATTACATCCCTTGAATCCTGGATGGCAGTGATGTTGTCAAAACCGGCCATTCGCAGAGTTGTTTCTACTTCAGCAAGGAGCTTTGGATTGTCGTCCACTAAAAATATGGGATTATCCGGATTTGGGGAATTCAAAACGTTTAAAACCTCCTTCTTGCCATCCATTAAAAATTTTTTAAGTATGGGAAGAATGAACATAAAAATGGCTGTGACAAACAAGACACAAGCCAATCTCCCTGAATTTAGGCTACCCTGCTTTTATCCTGAAAAAAGGATCCCATGTCAACTGCTGTTCAAAAAACCCGATCAAAGCCAACACAAAAATGTAAATTTTTCCCCAGTTACTCCGATAATAACACTAAGAAGAATTCTAAAAATCGATACAAAGGCGCCCACATACCGCGACGCCTTTGAGCTCTATCATTTTTTAACAATTTTAAAACATAATGGTACGTAACTTGCTTTTTATAATTTCAAGGTTGAACACACAAATCAAGGATTTATTTAAAAATAAGGATTTATAAAAATGGATAGCAACAAAAAAATATTTGAAGTAAAAAAGACATTCGGACTCAGTGTACTGCTCAAATTAACCCGTAAAACCATAGATGGGATCAAGATAAGCGAAATGGACGGAAAATACCGCTCTAATATTGACTTAGACGAAATGAATCGGGCCGTCACCCGTACCATGGCTTCCCACAATATCCAGTTAAAAATCGGATAATCTTTTACCGAATACCATCTGCCGGATATGCTGTATATTTCCGGCAAAACGTCTTATATGAAAAACACCGGAAAGGCCTAATGCTTTTCCGGTGTTTTTTTATATGAAAGAACTAAACTAACCAGTTAGTTTCTTTCATGATTTGTTGTGGCCTAACCTCGGTGAAAGACCAGGTCGGCCATGGCCGTTATTCAAAAGCCCTACTGAACAAAATCCATGCATCAATCAATACATCAATAAAAATATTTCATATTCGTAACTATACTCACCTGCTGATTTTAAGATAAAAAAGGTGGTATTCATCCCTATTTTACTTTATGACTGTCTATATTGATTTTGCCAAGGCGCATTACAGGTATAAGGACCTTTAGAGCCTTTCACACAGCAAACTGGTTAATATAAAAATGATCAAAATAGCAATGGTAGGAATAGGCGGTGCCATGGGAGCCATGTGCCGTTTTCTGGTATATGAAGGGTATATCAATGCCGTAAAAAACACACCGCTTCCTTTAGGAACCATCACCGTCAATGTTATAGGGTGCTTTGTCATAGGGCTTTTAGGCGGCATTGCCGATACGCGGCAAATCTTTACTCCGGACGTCAGACTGCTTATTTTTACCGGCTTTTTAGGCGGATTCACCACGTTTTCCACCTTTGGATTTGAATTGTTTTTATATATGCGCAACGGACAGATCGGCCTGGCCGTTATAAACGGGCTTATCCAGTTAAGCGCCGGACTGATTTTTGTGTGGATCGGATTTGGGTTGTCAAAAGCCTTTTGAAATAAACGATACATTTTTGTAACCTATCTGTCTGAATCACCGAAACACACCACAGTTTCATATCACGTTTATAATCTCAGCCGTTACAATATCCTGACCCCGCAAATAAAGCCCGGGCCGTCCGACTAAAAAGCTGGACGGCCCGGGCAGGAAAAGAAAAAGAAAGTGTACTGAATTAAAATGGCTATCTGTTCTGGCTAAACACGCCACATCCAGCATGTTTTTTTTATCATCTGAATCTAACCTTAATATGACCCAAACATGACCTTTTGGTAATTATAGGATCAGGCGGTTACAAGGTCTTTGCAGATGGTTGCAATTTCAAATTCTTCATCCGTGGGGATCACCCAGACTTCCACGGCACTGTCATCGGTTGAGATACGGCCGGATTTACCCCTTAAACCGACGTTAACCTCTTGATCCACTATAATACCGAGATGTTCAAGCCCTTCCAGGCATTTACCACGGACTTTCGCGTCGTTTTCCCCGATGCCGGCGGTAAAGGCAATGGCATCCAGGTGGCCAAGCACTGCATAGTAAGCCCCGATATATTTTTTAATACCGTGGCACAGCATCTCAAAGGCGAGCCTGGCATTGTCATCACCCAAGGCCATGGCTTTGTGAATATCCCGCATATCATTCATACCGCAGATACCGGTAAGACCGCTTTCACGGTCAAGAACGGTCTGAATTTGTGCAGCATTTTTCCCGGTACAGAAGGTCAGATAGGCAGGCAGAGAAGGATCAATGTCACCGCACCGGGTCCCCATGATCAACCCGGAAGTGGGTGTCATGCCCATGGAAGTTTCCCGGCACACGCCGCCTTTGACAGCAGTTATGGAAGAACCATTCCCTAAATGGCAGACAATATTGTTCAGTTCATCTAAAGGTTTTCCCATGAGACCAGCAAGCGTTTTGGTGACATAGGCGTGGGAAGCGCCATGGAATCCGTACCGCCTGACTTTATATTTAGTGTAATAAGCGGTGGGCAACGCATACCGGTACACATAATCAGGCAGACGGCTTGCAAACAGCGTGTCAAACACGGCAACCGAAGGCACGCCGGGGAAATGCGCCATGGCCGCTTCAATACCGGCCAGGTTGGCCGGGTTATGCAAGGGTGCCAACAAAATGTTCTCCCGGATGCCCTCAATGGCCTTGGCGTCCACAATGCAATTTTCCTTGAAAATTTCACCACCCTGGGCCACCCGATGCCCAATGGCGGCAAGCTCTTCTGCAGATTTAACAAGCGGATCATCACCCGTCATAAGTAAAGCGGCCACCTTTTCGATGGCCTGGGTGTGATCCTCAAAACATTCAAACATCTCGGTTTTTTCACCGGGTCCCGGGTCAGGGTATAGGGTATGCGTCAGGCTGCTCTCTGGACTGCCGATTCGCTCCACCAGCCCCGCGCATATTGCCTTGGGACCAGCCAAATCAAACAATTTATACTTCAGGGAGGAACTTCCTGAATTAATGACAAGTACTTTCATTTTTTCCACTTTCGCTTAATTAAATTAACGCTTCCGGATTTAAAGGATCTCAGAAAAAAATTTAATTTTATCGCAGACCGAAATCAATTTTCAAGTATTCTTTTGGTTAAAAACACAACCCGTCAGGGTGTTTTACCCTCCTTGACCAGTTCCCTGGATATCGACCGTATCAGAAATATATCAAATTTCTTTTGAATAGGTCTGCCCAATGTCGATTTCATATCAGACAATTTAGATAACTCTGCCGACGGGAACAAAAATCCAAATCAGGAGTCCATTCTTTGTCAAAGCCTCCCCTAAAAGAGGAAGAAAGAAGCGTGGGGAGCATTTGCTGCTTTCCGTCATGGGGTTCGTTGATAAGGTTGCCCCGGATTTGGCTTTCCGTGCAATTCAATTATCGATCCTGTCTCCGTCTTTTGATATAGCTTCTAAAACCCTTAAGCAAAAAGGTATAAATCTTAGTGCCAATCAGATCAGACGACTGGTCTCAAAAATGGAAAGT
The DNA here is from genome assembly GCF_963675255.1 of uncultured Desulfobacter sp. GTDB lineage: Bacteria > Desulfobacterota > Desulfobacteria > Desulfobacterales > Desulfobacteraceae > Desulfobacter. The sequence goes on along the minus strand of NZ_OY775937.1, from coordinate 1,654,962 downwards.
CCGAATCTTTGCTCCAGAGTTGACAGGGTTTTGGGTGATGATGATGTCTCTCTTTTTAAAGGACGCCGCATTCTTCTTGCTGCAGACGGCGGACGATTGAGGCAAAGAAAAAACAAACGGGGACCGTGGCCCCTTTTGTTGATGGAACTACGGGCAAGGTGGATGAATTTATAACTTTACTTGAACAGTATCTTGTCCGTTTAAGAATAGAGGAAGCATCTGAAGTGGTTCTTGTCGGTGATGGTGCTCCATGGATATGGGAACGAATCCCAAAACTTATCCTTTCTATTGCTGGTGAGGAGTTCAAACTTACTGAAATCATAGACTGGACGCACGCAAAGCAAAATTTAAACAAGGCATTTGAGATGGTTTCAAAGAAAAAACGTGAAAAGGTAGATTTCAACCATTTCAAAAATCTTCTGTTCTCAGGTAACATTAATGAAATAGTGACCGAGATCAAATCGCTTTTAAATGTTAGGGCATCAAGCAAAATCATAAAAAGCTTAAAAGCTACTTCGCATCAAACAGGACCCGAATGCAGTATAAAGCAAGTCGGTCTATGAAATTGCCAACTGGCTCGGGAGTCATTGAAAGCGCCATCCGTAGAGTAATCAATATGCGGGTAAAATTACCTGGCTCTTTTTGGAAATTGGATTTTGCTGAAACGGTAATCTATATTGAGGGCTCAAATTCTCTATGGTCGCTGGGGTAATATTATAAAAAACTGGGCGTATTCATTGCAGTGTGATTTCATGCACATAGCCACTAAGGCTGAAATCTAAATTTTTAGACTGCACCCTGGGGATGTAATGAGGGAATCTGGAACATAAAATGATAGAGGAATGGAAAAAAGATCCTGAATTTAAAAAAGAATATGACCGCTTAACCCCAATGTGGGAATTACGTCAAAAAATGATCGCTTTACGGATCGAAAAAGGTCTTACTCAGGAACAAATAGCGAAAAAAATGGGAACTAAAAGAAGCAATATATCAAGATTAGAAGCCAATGTTGACTCTTTTCCGACCTATAAAACACTTGAGAAGTATGCAGCGGCTTTGGACTGTAAAATACGAATTGAATTTGAACCCTTATAAAACATAGAAAAATTCGTTTATTGACATACTCCCCACGGATAAATCAGGGGGATTCTGATTTATCCGTGGGGAGTAGTCAATGTCATTTTTCATATTGATTTTTGGATAGTTGTAGAAGCAGCATAGGACTCTATGATGTTCTACTGATCGTCTCGGATCTCCATTCAATATTTTTAGAGAGTCTTTGAATATCCTTTTCAGGGACATCATAATCAGAAAAGGTTGTCTGCCATTGGGCCACGGCCTCCAGGACATCATCAATGATCTGTTCTGCTTTTAAAACTCGGCAGGCGGTTCCCATTTTTAAAAGCAAAGTTTTGTTTGGGATATGACTGACGCCTTTTGGCAGGGATAATTGGTGGGTCTGCCTGTTGTTTACATTAGGCAAAAGGTCATAGGCCGGGGAAAGGTGTAAACCTTTTACAGTGTGAATCATGCAAAAGTTTTTCAGGTGGTCGTCGGTATTCCCGATTGCCAGGTTGAAAACCATTTGCCGGAACAACGCATTGGTGTCATCCTGGGGCTGACAGCTCCATTTTTTAATGACCGTGAACATATCTGCATAGGAACTGTAATTAAAGCCTTCGGCACCAAGGATGGTTTTCATGCTGATCATGTGGTTGCGCCCTTCCGTATCACCCTGACAAACATCAAAACGTTTCACCAAAATAACTTTATGCTTTCCGGCCGGTAAAATTTTAAATTCCGGCACATCAAGCCCAGCATCCTGGGCCAGTTTGAGCGTGGCACCCTCAATGCTTTCAATTTGAAAATTATCATCAAACTGGGGGATTTTAGCGATCCACTGACCACTTTCCTGGTCGGCCACAAGAACCTTGGGCCTTGCGCCCCCGACAGAGCAACCAGCAGAGTATAGTTGGGCCAGCCGGTCATCATTTACGGGTCTGCCTGCATAAAATTCAAAGGCAGACTCCGCAACTTCCGGTAGGTCCGTGATTTGTACGGGTTTGGGTTTTTCATCAGAAAAGGACAGGGCGCCCAGCCCTGATCCCATAAGCCCCAGCAGGTCAGGAACGATTTTTCTCCCCCAGCGATGTTTTAAAAGCCTCCGACCCCAATCATCCGGCAGAGAGTCCTCAAACACGCCATGAATGCCTTCTGGCCGATCTGCATTAAATTCTTTGTCCATCAAAGGAAGATGTGCCGGGTCAACCGGGATGGCTTGTGGGTGATCCAGGTATGCCTGAGTGTACCGGAACGTCCCTTCAATTTTTCCACGGCTATCCGGGGAGGTATAAAACAGCTCACCGCAGGGGATTTTAAGGGCTTTATGTTGGTTTGGGAGAGTTATTTGAACGTCTAATTTACGAATCATAAAACGACCTTGGAGAACGCCCGGGATTGAGATTTAAGCCCTGGTGTAAATCATCATGCTCGAAAGCGGTTTCCATAAAATCAATCTCTTGCTTGCTGATATTGAGCTTTTGGGCTTCTGATCGCCAGTTCTGAGTCACTTTACATATACCATGAGCGATATTTTGAGCTTCGCTGTGGTTCAATCCGAAATATTCAGCAACATCAAAGGATAGCTCCAATGAAGCGGTTCCATCTTCCTCTGTGATGTAAGTGCTTAAATATCGTTCTTTAACATGAGCTGGGGTGGATTCCAGATCATAAACAGGAGAAAGTTGCCACCCGGCTTTATTATAAAGGAAGCCGTGGTTTCTTAAATGGTCATCAACATTTGAAGTCATAATATTGAAAACCATTCTTTTCCAAAGCCCCTTTAAATCATGCTCCGGCGTTGAGCCATAGGTTATGAGGGCTTCTGCAATTTCTATATAACTTTTATGCTCTCCATCAGAGGCACCCAGCATACTCATGGCTGACAGAAAAGGAATCCTTACGTCCATTACCCTATCAAAACGCTCCAACAATAAGACATTTCTGCCATCAACAGAACAAAGCCGATGGTTGGGCGTGGGAATTCCACACTGACCGGCCATCTTTAATGACAAGTGTTCCCAGGCTGGAATATCCCATTCATCAAACCTGTTGGGAAACTTGGCTATTAAAAGAGACTGCCCATCCATAACTGTAGCCTTGGGCCTTGCTCCACCCAATGATGATCCGGGAGCGAGAAGGTCTTTCAGGTCCCTTTCAGTTTCATTGTTCGCCACCAATTTATCTGATGCCCTCAATAATTTGGGCAAATCAATAATTGGTGGGATGGAAAACTGTTCATGTGTTGTAAGAAAGGCTTTTCCATCAAAGGAAAATCGTAATGCACCTTGTCGGGTGAAATCGTCTATAAGGAACAAAAAATCGGATTCGTTCAATTTTCTGGCCGGACGTTTTTCTCCTTGGGCGGTTTTCATTTCCAGCCTTTTTATGAGGTTGCGCCCCCACCTGTCTGGTGCGGAATCTCCAATAGCTCCAAATAAAGGCTTGTCCGTATGATATTTCCCCGGCCCAAGGAGTAACCCCGGCTCTAATGCAAAATGCTGGTTAAATTTCAGCCATTCCGGGGAATACTGGAAGGTTGCCGTTTCATTTCTGTTGCGTTGGTGAATCCATAGATCCCCTACGAAATGGGCAGTTCCCACCAAATCAATATAAACGCCAACTTTCTTTTCAGCCATTATTCTTATCCCTTACTCTTTTGGGAACCTTTGAATCATCAATAAACTGGCCCATCTTATCGTTTTCAATGGATGCCAAATTCATCCATTCAACACCCAACCCCAATCCTAGGATGACCCCCGCATAGCTTTCAATAGACACCCGGGGATTGCCCTTCTGGATCTTCGATAGGGTTTCTATGCTAATCCCGGCTCTTTCGGCAAGAAGGCTCATTTTTATCCCCCTTCTCAGCCTCGCCTTTTTAATATCGCTCCCCAGTTTTTTTAATCCTGATTGTATTGAAAGTGGTGTTCTTCTTTTCATTTTATTGCAAATTAAATTGTTCTTAATTAATATTAATACTATTATATTTGGCTTTAAGGTTTTTTGCAATCACCTTTTCCGGCTCACCCGTTGACGGTTCCCGTATTTTTGCTGAAGTTCATACCGTTCAGCCAAAGACTCTTTCGGGGCAATCAGGTTATTAATTTCGGATTCACGACCAAGGACCTCCAGGGCTTTTACCCAAAGGCCGATACCTACCTTGGGATCACCCTTTTCCATTTTACACAATGTGGGCGTGGACACGCCGATTCTAAATGCAAAGTCGGCCTGTAAATCATTCCTCTGGATTCTGGCCTGTTTTAATCTCTGGCCTAAATTTTTTAATTCTTCCATATTTTTACCCGTTTAGTTTTAATTATTAGCTGTATTATATGTCCTTAATTCAACTAATACAAGTATTGGTTAAAATTATTTATCAAGCAGAGTTGACAGGAGGGGTTATGAAGGCTTATAATGAATCAAGCGGAAGAAGCGGGCCTGTTTTAAAATCGGTTGTTCCCGTGGAAAACTTGGCTGAAAAGCCCCTTAAATAAAATATACGGAATAATCGAAACAAGGACCCTGAAGGGTATAAAGGAGAAACACAATGGTTGAACCATGGTCATACATAAATGTTGATCTGGCGGGAGTTCAGGACGCAAAAAACTACAGAAGAGCCATTGAAGGGCAGAACGCCATCATCGCTCAGGCTAACGTTGAGATCGAAAAAGGCAATCGGGCTATTCGGAATTTGAAAAAGAGAGTGGCAGAACTGGAAAGCAAAAAAGATGAATATCTTGTGGACATTCGGACTCTGAACGAAGTTTTAAGAAGCTATGTCAATGAGGGCGTAATTGATATAGAAGATGCCAGAAGTCGGCGGGATCAAATACGGATAACTGAGCTGGCTGAGTTTAAAGCTAACAAATAAATACCAATAAAAAGACCTCCTGAATTCTTGGAACTCAGGAGGTCTTTGCTTTTCTTACCTTTTATTTACAAATCTTTCTTCTCAATCCCACCATGAGCCTGACCACCAGTATCTTGGCTATCCTCACCAGCAGAACCACCATCGCCTTCCCTTTCAGTCATTTGATGCTGTTCTTCACCATCACTTGTTCCAAGGTTGCCTTGAGCCTCAGCCATTTTCGCTTTTTCTGCTTTTAAGGCTTCCTGCTGTTTTATAGCCGCCCCCATGCCGGTTGACAGTGCGGTAGCACCGGAATTGATCGCAGTTGTGGTTGCGCCGCGAAGACGACTTTCATCCTGATCCTCGCCCAGATTCTGGACTTGCTGGCCGATCCATTTAGTTACGGTGTCGGGTAGATGAGTTATCAGTTTGAAAATCTTATGAGTGGCTACAATGCAGGTTGACCCGAAGATAAATAACATTGGGATTACACTCACCGGGCCTGAAATCGGGCCTGAATGTTCAGCGTTCATTCCAGCTTGAAATATTGCAAACGACCCACCAATAAATTTCCCGAGAATACCTGCGAGAATTACGGCACAGAAAAACCCTGCGACCATCAAAGGTGGACGGAGAAGAACTGCCAGGAATAACATATAACCTTGTTTGCCGTGCGTCCCGGCGATCCCTTCGCCTTCGGGGATACTGTGAGCTACGGCCCAGAGAGGGGCCGCAAACAGGGATTCCAAACAAAGCAGTACCCAGCCCACCGTGGCAAGTGTCCAGGCGATCCAGGGCAATGCCGGTAAATAGAAGGCTAAAAAGAATCCTAAAAGCATGATCGGCATAATTGCAGACATCAAATATGACCCGAGAACCTTTGCCCCACCTGAAATTATACTGGACAATCCAAGGCTTGTGATTTCAGCCACCGGATTAGAAGCAACATCGCCGGCTATAGCCACTATTGTTTGAAATGCGATCATTCCAAGAGCTGTATTGATGCAATAATGACCAACCGTTGACATATTGCCGATGATATCACCTTCGCTTGACATTTTACCGACAAAATAATTGATTACATTATCACTCCAATTCAGTGCCAACATATTCTTTGCGGCCTCCATAGGGTCTGTTTTTAGGCCGGATTTTGCAATTTTAGCCTTGTCTTCTATACTTACAGACTTGGAAGACAATTTGCCTATAACAGCCTTGATAATTCCTCTAAACTGCGATCCGTGACTGGTAACAGCACTGCTGGAGAATTCTTCCTGTATTTCGTCTTTATCAGGCCTCTTGAATGTCGGCTTATTATTGACTACTTCGCTTTGCCTTTCTGCATACCGTGAGATTGTCCAATAATATGATCCAGCAAACAGCCAGCCTGAATTTTTGGCATCATCAACAAAATCATTTAAGCCCTCTTGGAAAATAACATCTGAAATGGTTTCAGCCTGTTTCAAAATAGGCTTAACGGTATTATCATAATTTTCAACTATAGCAATGATATCGTTCCTGTCGTAACTGGGTGTGTTCGCACCTTTTTTAGCCGCAACGACATTGCCAACGATATTGCCAACGTCAGTAACAGCTCTGACTACCGCATCCCTTCGGGCGAGACCGATGGCATCCGACTGCGATGTTGCCGGTATAGAAATGGACCATAGATCGCCACTATCCACGCCCCAACTTGTAAAGTCACGCACTTTATTTGCCATCTGCGTTTTAAGTTTACTCCAACTACCATCTCCTGACCCAGCAACAGACCAAGGGATATTAAAGGACAATAGCCAACGGCCGGAGACTGAAGCTTGATCTAATCCCGTCAAATAAGGATCAACAGCAACATAATAGTCCGGCTCCCAACTAACTTCATACAGATTACCAGAGAATTCTTTATTCTGATAATACTGCATATACCGCTGGACGGCTGTGGCGTAGATTGTATAGTCAACCACTTTATCAAAATTGCTGAGGGTGTCAGCAGGCAATATCGTTGAAATCTTTCCTTGATTCTCCTTCATGAAATCCAGGCCGGTTCCCCAAAGGGTATTCGCAAAGTTAATTGACATCCCTACGGATGCCAAAATAATGATTTGCAAAACACATAAACCTTTGGCTACCGGGGCCAGGAAACTAATCGCCACAGTAGAGCGAACGGGTGCCCAAACAGAGTGCATCCGCTTCCCCAGGAAATTGCCTTCATGAGCCGTCCCGATTACTCCATATAAAGTAAAGACGGTTAGAAGCACGGTTGCACAAAACATGGCGATTGTATTAAGTGATCCAAGAATTTCAAAAATCAATGACGTTGCTTCAGTTGTGGTAGAGGAACCAGAAAGAAAAGTGTTCCAACCGTCCCCAAAAAAGCTGTCCAGAATTTGCTTAGACCAATCCGTTGCAGCTATATTGGTGGACATATCTGATACTTGAGAAAGAGCATCACTCATGATCTAACGCTCCTTCGTATTTCAACCGCTCTGCCTGGGCGATTGGGGTTTCTTTTCCGACCCAATCAAACCACCCCCACAGAAACCAATCCTTAAAATAGGTAAACCGTTCCCGGTAAAGGACCTGCGCTCTCCAACCATTACAAATAGCCACAGTCGATCCTGAAATAATGGCTGGAATACCCGCAGATACCCAGCTATCTTTGGTCAGCAGATACCAACACCCCCATATTGCCAGTATTGCAAAAAGAGTTGCTTTAACAGCTAATCGTCTGCGAACGACAGGGAGTTGTTTTTTGGTTATCCCCCAGTGCATAAGGACCTGCCTAAAATCAGCCATGTCCGGCGCACCTTCGTCCCAAGGATCACGGTCTTCCTTGAATTTTCGATAATAGTTTTTAATGGTTGGGCTTGTGTTGGGCTTGGGGTCGGGCCGTGGCAACATACTGTTTCATCAGAATATAGCCCCATTTTTTGTCGTATTTTAAGGCTTAAACCTACAATTTCGCCCCCAAAAAAGAGCGTTTAAGAAAATACCAGAATCATTCCCATAAATACTCGTTACGAAATAACGGTTTAGGGATATATCCATCATATGGTTCATGCGTTTCACGAAGTTGGCAGATACCGTTTTCAGCTTCGACGACGTCCCTGCCCTTTGCTCGGTGTTTCAAACTTTCCTTTACGGATTCTACAAACGATTTATCGCCGATTGCAATGCTTTCTGTCCACTGGCTTTGACGTTTTAACCGATCCTCTTTCAACTCTTCTGTAACCCAAATCTGGTGAGACTCTTTCATATGATCCAAATCAGTAAATTGGAACACACTCATCAGGGCATCATAGTCGATAATTCGGTACCTTTGTCGCGGATTCTGTATGTCATGATATCCGCTGAATTCCCATTCTGCCGGATGCTTGACCACACCGGTTCTCACCATGTTTAAATCAATGTAAATAAGGCATTTTATCAGGTGCTCATCGCACTGAATCGCCGTAGCATGATAACGATCTTCCCAGAACGCCCCTTTTCGTTTCTTTCGTTGATTGAACTCCTGGGCTGTTCGTCCTGCAATGAGTTTGATTGAATCAGGAATCACGTGACGCCCCCCGCCGTCGACAACAAGCAAATGAACGTGATTGGAAGTTACAATGTAGTTGAGCACCTTCAAACCATAGCGTTTTCGGGCCTCGAATAACCATTCAATCCAACGCCGCCTGTCCCGCCCGAATTTTAGAAGGAATTCTTTTTTATGACATCGATGGGTGATGTGCCAGACATGCCCGGGAAGATAGTGCCGTTTTGCTCGTGCCATCAGAACCTCAGCTTTTCAGGTGATCGTTGACATGCTTTAAGCTTAAACATGCAATTTGATACCTGAAAATGGACTTTTAATCAACAGAAACGGATAGATATCAGGGGAATACGTTTTTATATCAGTCGGTTGGTACGGCCCGACCCCATGACGAGACGACGCCCCATGACGCTGGACGATGATATCCGCAGGTCCTTTTATCAATATCAGGATTGATTTCATTATATCGATTCTTTTTGTCTGCAGATGATAAAAGGGCAAAATCAAGTCCAAGAAAACTGTTACCGTCAGACCAGCCAAGGGTCAGCATCCGGAATCCTTTGATGTACTTCATATCTGTATGATCAAACACCCGGGATAAAAGCTCGACTTTTTTAGATCGGTTTCTGCTATAGGTGGAGTCGTCAAAAATAAGAACTTCTTCGGAAGAATCATCAAGAAGTTTTCTGATGACAAAATAAATCCGGCGGCAAAGATGAAGGGTAAACCGACGCCAGTTATATGTTGGAGAATTCAAAAAATTGTAAGCAGCGTCTTTATCGACCTCCACTTCTTTGTTTTTCACAATGCCCTGGTATAAATTTTCGTTGTGAAATGCCAGGTTAAATATGGCTGTGAAAATGGCAAGCGGTGATGCACCTTTTGTTTTAACGATTCCTGATCGATTCAATAACGTACCGATTTTGAATTTTGCAAAATAATCACTGATTACGCCAATCTGTTCTGAATTTGTTATTTGATTTTGTACGTCGGTAAGGGTAGTATTCATTTTGACGAATTTCCTTTGTCTGAAATGTTTGTTTAGTGGTAAACAAAGCATATTATATAAAGCGAAATTCGTCAATTTAAACTGTATATTCAATTTGTTATATTTTTATTTGCTGTCTTTTTTGATCACCGAAAGTTGAGTTACTCATTTACACTATTGCGCAAAGGCGCTTGAGGAAAGCCTTGAAACAGTTGGATGAAACGATTCCCAACCAGATCAAGCAACCCATTCAACGTCCAACTATGAGATGGGTTTTCCAAATTTTGGAAGGAATCAATCATGTTGTGATAAGAGATGGCAAACAGGTCAAGATGATGCTGGAAGGTCTTAGTGATTTGCGCAGAAAAATATTATCCCTGTTGGGAAATTCTGTCGCAAAAATTTATCAAATTACCCCTTGTTTTCAAGAGGCTTGTGCAGAATAACAGCCGCTCCGTTTAAGACTGAGTATATTTTTATTATTCTTGGGCAGGCCTTAAGCCGAGTTTTAAAAGCCCGTGGTTAAATCCACCCACTTGAAGTGGGTAATCAGTAATGGAAGAGTTGGACTCTTTGCTCAGAAGTCTTCCATTTACTGAGATGGAAATATAGAATAGAAAGTGTCAATCTGTTAATGAATGAGGTCTGTTTTCGTTAGAAAAAGTCCTTTTTTTGAGATATGCGGGTAGAAAAAAAATTATTTTCAATAATTAAGGAAAAGAATAAGGCTACCTGCTCAATGTGGGTTCTAACTCTTCAGGGGTTCGAATTAACCGGTTATCTTCATCCAGTGCCTTCAGGCAAGCATGAACATCTTCAACAGTTTCACAGTCTTTGGCTTTTTTAATATCCATAATATTCGCTCCTCAGATAGTATCGTTTCGGGAGTTCATATCATGTTTTTTTCATCAAAAGATAGGCTTTTTTGAAACCGGGAAAATGGGAATGCGCCCTATCCATATGCGTCTTATTGCCGGAACAAAGAACAGGGCAGATATGGAATCTGCCCCTACCCGATACGTGGCCGAAAGGATGATCAAGGCCAAAAAATACATGCCGGAAACACCCCGGTAAAATCAGTTTCTCAGGGTGGCAATCAATCGTTTAGGATTTTCAAAAAAGGCAAATACATCCAGAATATGCCGGATTATCACATCGCTGGCCATCAGTGCCGACGATGCCATCCCCTCCTCCCCAAGCACGGCGACGCCCAGCGCTGCATGCTTAAGCATCAAGGCATCGTTAACCCCGTTGCCCACAGCCATGGTGGTGTCCGCACCGATGGAATTGAGCACATCCAATTTTTTCTGATCCTGGTCCTGGTTTGAAATAAGCACAACGTTAGCCTTCACACCCTTAAGTTGTGCCTGGACCGAGCCAAAAGTGTCGGCCGTCACCACATGAAAATCAAGCCGGTGGGCAAGCCGGTTCATGGCCGGCCCCACCCCGTCAAGAAGACGGCCGTCCGCTGCGATGGTACCGTTGTAATCAAACATCACATTCTGAATATTAACCGGACCGGTGCCGGGAATTTCAATGCGGATCATGCCGTCCCCTGATAAAATTTTATATATATGGTTGAATTATTATTTCTCAAAATCGTTATATTCCGCACCAGGTAATAACATTTTCCACATCCTCCCGCGGACTGATCACCTGGTTTGCAGGAAAATCCCAGTCAGGATACCCAATTGCAATGGCAACCAGCAAGCGCTTATCATCGGGTATTTCAACAATCTCTCTGATTACGTCGGAATAGATGATGCCCTGGTTCTCGATACAGGTAGCAAGGCCGAAATCAACGGCAGCCAGACAGATATTTTGAATAACCAACCCGGCATCCAGATAGAGGCCTTCAATGGGGCGTGATTTATCACCAGCAAGGATGATCGCTGCAGGGGCGTCAAAATACCGAAATCCGCGTTCCATCCACTCCATCCGTTTGGCTTTATCTTCCCGTCCGATCCCCATGACATTAAACAATCGTTTTGCAATATCTACCTGCCGTTCACGGTACACAGTGCCTTTTTCCGGTTCAATCAGAATATGCCCCATCTCATCAGGGGGGGCTTCAAGGCTTCGAAATCTATCCACATTGGCGCGTTTAAGTTGTTCTAAAGGGTCTTCGGTCACTACATAAAAATGCCACGGTTGTGTATTTTTCGTAGACGGTGCCCTGGTAGCAATACTAAGAATATCGGTCAAAATATCTTTGGTCACCGGTTTGTGTAAATATGCGCGAACGCTTCTTCTTTGTTCAATGGCATCCTTTAATTCCATTATTTCTTCCTTGGCTAATTATTACGTTCCATGTATTAAAATTTGTAAATTAATGTCAACCACAATAAATATTCAATAGTTTTTATTTTATACAAATTTACGGCCGATGCTTAGAGCCTGTTTAAAAATTAGGGGATCGAAGCGAAATCTCATGAAAATGAGAACCAATTTTCACAAATTTTCTGTTAATAGCCGGACTATTGACATAAAATTTAGGGGAATTGGAGCCATTTTCATGGGATTGCAGCCGATTCATCAATTTTTAAACAGGCTCTTAGGAACGGATTTTAAATAACTTGCCCATTTTGATATATCCGGGAGCGCAGGCGTCCCGCCTGCAGTAAAAATGCAGGCGGGACGCCTGCGCTCCCAGGTCAAGTTATTTCGGTTTCATTCCTTAGGTTGCCCACAAAAACAACTCTTTATCAAAAAGATTATTCAATGTATAAACTTTTGTTATTATGATGAACACAAAACATATCACCAATCTACATGCTGAGAATCAGGATCCGGCCATTCATCACCTTAAGACCAGGGTATATTATGAAGATACGGATCACTCCGGGGTGGTTTACCACGCCAATTATCTAAAATTTTTTGAACGGGCCAGGGAAGATATATTCGGTGTTGAGAACCTGGTCCGGATGTGGAACGATAAAGGCATCGGCTTTGCCGTATACAAAGCGGATATCGGCTACCATGACGGGGCGCAATTCGGGGATCTTCTGGATATTCGCACCACCTGTGAAAAACAGGGGCCATACCGGGTGGTGTTTTTCCACAGCGCCTGGCGCCCAGGCCAAAACAAGCCGGCAGTAACTTGTGCTTTGGACCTGGTGTGTCTGGGGCCGGGCAAAAAGCTTTTGCCCATCCCGGAATTCAATTTTCTGGATTAGAGCCTATTTAAAAATTAGGGAGAATTGGGGCCATTTTCATGAAATTGCAGCTGATTCATCAATTTTTAAACAGGCTCTTAGACTATCTGAGAGCCTGTTTAAAAAATTAGGTTATCCTTGAAAAAACCCTGCAACCCCCGCAATCATTGCCACCGTTCACGGTGTGGGATACAGGTTTGAATCAGATGAATAGCTATTGCCCGACCGAAAACCGTAAATATTGCCGACTACTTCGTTGGGCGCAAATTTTAGGAACGGATTTTAAATAACTTGCCCACTTTGATATATCCGGGAGCGCAGGCGTCCCGCCTGCAGTAAAAATGCAGGCGGGACGCCCGCGCTCTCAGGTCAAATTATTTCGGTCTCATTCCTTAATCCTCGAAATACTTCATGTATTCCTCAGTTAAAATTTGCGGTCCGCCTTGTATTCGACAAAATTTCCAGGTTTTCGTTCAGACATTAGTTATGCCGACTCTTTTTCCAGAATACTCAACCCAACGACTTTGTGCCCGGGATGCCGCCCTTGTTCAGGTTCTGAAATATGGCAAATTTCCACCCTGTACACCTCCATAGGAAGGTTGATTTCCCCCCGGCGAAGGGTCACTGAAAAAACCTGACCCTCCCGGATACGATCCAATATTTTGGAATCCTGTCTTGCCAGGATACCCAAACCTGTATAACTCCAGTCCCTTAAGGGAAACTGGTAAACAATCACAGAACCTGGGAACGTAAATTCAACACTGGCGCCTTCGGCAGCCGCTGTTCGCACCTGTGTGCGAAGATCTTCGCTTTCTGAATAATTATCTTTTTTCATCAATTCTCCAAAAGGAAACCCCGTCCTTTAGGTCGGGGAGGAACTTTGGATTGCTATATTATACCCGTTTTGACGGGATACAATTTGGCAATAACGCCAGGAAATACCCTGGACCGTTCCTATTTTTGTTTGAATATTAAAGCTACCGGTTTTTCGAACAGCAACTTTTTACGAATGGCATATCCTATATTCTATGGGTTAATTCGGAAAGATGGAGGATGTAACTTGCTTTTACAAGTTTTTCAACCCGTACAATTGCCATGCCGGTTGTATTAGCCGCGGGATCAATTTTAACATTAACAGGCTGGACATCACTCTCCTCCCGGCTTCTATCAATAAGTCTAATGGTAAATGGAAATTGCTGATGAACCCTTGCCTTATCTATAGCCAAAAGCTTTCTTGCTCTGGCTGGATGACACGGCATTAAAGGGCAGCAATTCTATATTTAATAAAGTATTATCTTTCCCACCTGCTTTTTTCTTGCTCGTGCTCTTAATCATGCTCTTGCTCGCAGTATTATTTCGAGCACGAGCACGAGCAAGATTAAGAGCAAGATGGCGGACGGGACTGAGGAAGCATCCCGTCGTCGGTTTTTAGCGCTCTATACAACTTCTAATATTCTCCTTAAATAACTTTGCCAATAACTAAAAATAGTTCCCTGGTCAACCGATCCCTAACAAGCGAAGCTCGGTTTCAAGCCCCGTATTTCAGGGCGGAATTGTTGATGATCGTTAAATTAAACTTATCGCATATAGTAAGCTTTTCTACCTAATCAAATCAACAAATTGTTGCCTTACACAGCGATTGTATGAATACAAATATTTAATTTTCCATAAATCATTGTAAAAAATTGTAAAATATTCATTTTTTTTATGAATTTTTGATTATATATCCAATTTTTATATGAAAATATTGACAGAAATCTATTCCAATCTATATATTAAAAAAATAGACAAAACCCGTAAAAAAGGAAGCATCAAGGAGGTGCCCGTGAAAAACGAGCATATGTTGCCTGAAACGCAACAAAAAAAATCAGGAGTCACCAGGCGGTGCTTTCTGAAAACCGTTGCCGGTGCCGCAGCCGGCATTGGTGTATCCCAGGTGGTAAACCCGGCACTGGTTAAAGCCCTTGAAAAAGGACTTAAACGGCATCCGGTTCTCTGGATTCAGGGACAGAGCTGCACAGGCTGTTCGGTCAGCCTGTTAAACAGCGTTGATCCCCAAATTGCAGATGTGCTTTTGAAAGTCATCAGTCTACAGTACCACCCCACTTTAATGGCAAGCGAAGGCGAAACTGCCCTGGAAAACCTGTTTGCCATTGCCAGGGAATATGAGGGAAATTTTTCTCTTGTTGTGGAGGGCGCCATTCCTACGGCAGCAAAAGGCAAGTACTGTGTTGTCGGTGAATACGAACATAAAGAGTACACCATGGTTGACCTGGTCAAAGAAGTGGCTCCCATGGCCGGCTCCTGTCTTGCTGTGGGCACCTGTGCCGCGTACGGCGGTATTCCGGCAGCACAGGGCAATGTCACCGGTGCCACCAGTTGCAGGGACTTCTTTGCAGACACCGACATTAACACTCCGCTTGTCAATATTCCGGGCTGTCCGCCCCATCCGGACTGGATAATCCTTTCGGTCCTGCATCTGCTGGAAAAGGGTATTCCTGAACTGGATGACGAAGGACGCCCTATGCTCTTCTTTGGAGAGAATATCCATGACAACTGCCCCAGACTGGAAATGTATGAAGCAGAGGAACTGTCCCAGACCCTGTCAGATCCCAAAGGCTGCCGTATGGACCTGGGATGCAAGGGTCCGTCCACCTATGCGGACTGCTACAAGAGAAAATGGAACAACGGCCTGAACTGGTGTGTGGATAACGCCGTCTGTATTGGTTGTGTTGAACCCGGTTTTCCGGATGAATCATCACCCTTTTATGAACCGGCTTAAAGACCAGATTCACACAAGGAGAAATTTTTATGTCAGGCAACAAACCAGCCACCGCACCAGTCGGCAGCACCAAAAAAATTAAAATCAGCATTGATCCGATCACAAGAATCGAAGGCCACCTGAGAGCCGAGGTAGAAGTAAAAAATGGTTTTGTGATTGATGCCCGCATGTCAGGCGGCATGTACCGTGGATTTGAACAGATTCTTGTGGGCCGGGATCCCAGGGATGCCATCCAGATCACCCAGAGAATCTGCGGGGTATGCCCCACAGCCCATGCCACGGCATCATCCCTTGCCCTGGATGATGCATTCGGCGTAACACTCACGGACAATGGACGGATTGCCAGAAATCTGATCCTGGGTGCCAACTTCATCCAGTCCCATATCCTGCATTTTTATCACCTGGCAGCACTGGACTATGTGAACGGCCCGGACACGGCGCCTTTTATTCCCAGATATAAAAACAATGATATCCGGGTACCCAAGGATATCAATGACGCAGGTGTTGCCCAGTACCTTGAAGCCCTTGAGATACGCAAAATCTGCCATGAAATGGTGGCGCTTCTGGGCGGCAAAATGCCCCATGTCCAGGGCATTGTCGTAGGCGGAACAACGGAAATTCCCACCAGGGAAGCCCTGAATGCCTATGCGGAACGATTCAAAAAAGTCAAAAAATTCATCATGGAAAAATATATTCCGATAATCTACACCTTAGCAGGGCCTTATGGCGATCTGCTCAAGACAGGTGTGGGCCATAAAAATCTGGTTTCCTGGGGCGTATTTCCCATGGACAGTAAGGGCAACACCTTATTTAAACCAGGCGTTTATACAGACGGAAAAGACTATAAAGTGGACCCCGCCCAGATCAAAGAATATGTTAAATACTCCTGGTTTGAAAACGGCACCACAGGCCTGAATCCCACCAAGGGGCAGACTCGGCCGGAGCCGGGCAAAGCCGGCGCATACTCATTTATCAAGGCGCCCAGATACAATGACAAACCCCATGAAGGCGGTCCTTTGGCCAGAATGTGGGCCACCAATCCGGAACTGTCCCAAACCGGCCAAAGCGCTCTGGGTGTTAAAAGGGTGCGTGATATCGGCAATGCCTGCTTCTCAATTTTAGGTCGTCATATAGCAAGGGCTGAAGAGACCGCCCTGGTTGCAAATGCGGTTGAACAATGGCTTGCCGAAGCCACCCCTGGCAAAGAGACCTTTGTCCAGGCGGAAATCCCTGAAAACGCAGAAGGTATTGGCATGACAGAAGCCCCCAGGGGCGCGCTTCTCCACTATGTGGACATCAAGGACTCCGTGATCTCCAATTACCAGATCACCTCTGCCACCATCTGGAACGCCAATCCCAGGGATGACATGGGCCAAAGAGGCCCCATTGAAGAGGCCCTGATCGGTGTGCCCGTACCTGACGTGGAAAGTCCTGTGAATGTCGGGCGCCTGATACGCGCCTACGACCCCTGACTGGGCTGCGCCGTCCACGTGCTGGACGCAGATACCGGCAAAGAAATCAAAGTGGAAGTTCCCCTGTAATGGGAACCGCTTCTTTCTGATCAAACAATAAAAAAACAATAGGGAGGCAGTTTACAGCCTCTCTATTATTTTTTAAGGAACGGATTTTAAATAACTTGCCCATTTTGATATATCCGGGAGCGCAGGCGTCCCGCCTGCAGTAAAAAGGCAGGCGGGACGCCTGCGCTCCCAGGTCAAATTATTTCGGTCTCATTCCTAAATACATCACATCAAAAACAGACGAATTGGGAATCAAACAATGAAAAAATTACTGGTGCTTGGTGTGGGAAATATTCTGATGCAGGACGAAGGCATTGGCGTCCACGCCATCAATGAATTCTGGAAGGAAAAAGAGGATTGGAAAGATGCGGACGTGGACTTCATCGACGGCGGCACCTTTACCCAGGATATCTTTTACCTGTTTGAAGCATATGAAAATATTCTGGTACTGGATATTGTCCGGGCCAACCAAACACCCGGCACCATTTTTTGTCTGGAAGAAAACCAGTTGAGAAAAGATAAAAAGCAGATGCTCTCTTTGCATGACATTGATCTATTAGACTCTTTAGGTATGGCCGAAATGCGAGGGCACAGGCCCCATCTCAGGGTGGTGGGCATTGAACCGGCCACCATTGACTGGGGAACGGAACTCACCCCGGCCCTGGCAGCCGCCCTTCCCGATTATTTAAAAATTGTTCGAAAATACATTAATGAGATCCTTGGGTCATCCGACACGGCCAGATATGACGCCCCCATATAGGCAATAAATCATTATACATCCCCTGTTGGCATAAAATCGACACACAGGGAATTATCCTTCCAAAGATAAACGGCCGCCACAAGGTCCTTTCCTGACCCTATATCAAAAATGGAATAATAAAGTTAACCTGTACAGTTCAGATGGAAAATGATAATAAGAAGTAAAAATCGACAGTAAACCGAATCCAAATTTCTTGATGTTCTAGGGTGTTTTTATAATGGACAACATACTGAGCCTTCCCAGTACTTCTGATATTAAAAAAGTCCTCAAAAAAGATGACAAAGAACTGCCGGGGTTTGCCCAAGTTATGACTAAAATGCTCACCGTATGCAATGACCCTAACGCCTCCATTGAGGATTTAGCCAAACTGGTTGAAACAGACCCGGGTATCACCGCAAAGGTGCTGGGTATTGTAAACTCTTCTTTTTTTAGCCTAAGATCCAGGGTCTCGGCCATTTCAGAGGCTGTGCTGTTTCTGGGAATTGATGAGATTAAAAAAATCTGCTTTGGCGTGACCTTCTTTGAAAAAATGGTCAAGACCGGCCCCAAAAAAAAATTTGATCGGACGTTTTTCTGGCGTCACTGTCTGTGCGTAGCAAGTCTCAGTCAGGCCATTGCAATTGAAATAGGATATCCCAGCCCTGAGGATGCTTATACGGCAGGTCTGCTTCATGATGTTGGAAGAATTGTTCTGGATCGATCCGGCCGGGTGAGTTATGCTGATTTTTGTAGAAAAGCTTCTATCTGCACCGGACTTTTAATTGAAGCAGAAAGGGATTTCATAGGAATTGGGCACGATGACCTCGGGGCTTATTACGGACATCGCTGGGGATTTTCCCAAAAGCTTTGCCTGGCCATACAATACCATCACCGTCGCTTTAGCCATCTGGATCTTTGCAAAGAAGACATGCAGTTTATTTGTATTGTATGCCTGGCTGATTTTCTGGCCTGGACCCAGGGCATGGGCTCTATGGATGTAATTTCTCAATTAGCACTTCAGCCCGAGGTTGAAAAAAATATTAGGCTTGATCGCATAAACTTTGAAGCTGTGATCCAAAAAATGGATGAAGAAATTGAAAATACGGCCGAATTTTATGGGTTCAAATTTCCTTCTTCAGATCAGTACCGAGCCAGCCTGCTCAAAGCCAATTTAAAATTAAGTTCTATCAACTCGAGCTGTTTTTCCCTTAAAGAAAAAGAAGTCCATGGAAAAAAACGGTCTTTAACTGCAAGCCTCACCGCGCCTCACTGCAGTCTGGAGCCCAAAAAAATTTTGTCGGCGACATTGAAAGCTATTTGTCAGGATTTTGGCTTTGACCGGGTTTACATATTAAAGGCAGTTCCCCCTTTGCGCCGCCTTCAGGTCGTGAAATGCCTGAAAAAGGACAATTTTTCAAACCAGTTGGAATCTCATTATATCTCCATGGATACTGCGGATAACGGTTTTCTCCAATGCCTGAGAAATAAAGAACCGGTTGTCATCAACGGCAACCTGCCGGGCGAAAAAGAGGTGCTGGAAAGATTTTCAGTCTCCCAGATGCTTGTTGTTCCTTTTTGCAGTCATGAAAAGGTGATCGGGCTTTTGGGGATGGATCATGCCCTATCCGGTAAAAAAATTGAGCCGGGCCTGTTTTCATCCATTGCTATCGTGGCCAATGAGCTTGGGCTTGCGCTGGAAAATGCGTCGACCTATAAAAAGGCGAAGTCTGCATCTCTACATGACGGCCTGACCGGGTTGCTGAACAGGATGGCCATTGATGATCTGTTAAAAAAATCCTTTTCAAAAGCTGCCAACGGAAATATGGCCCTTTCCGTTGCTATGATTGATGTGGATTATTTTAAAAAATTTAATGACATGTTCGGCCACCAGGAAGGAGACAACGTCCTCAAACTGCTCGCAAAAACCTTAAAGAAAATATCGCGCCCCACTGACTATGTCGGCCGGTACGGTGGAGAAGAGTTTATCGTTGTCCTGAATGATACAATCCCCGCCCAAGCTTTTGTTTATGCCGAACGAATTAGAAAAGAGATTGAGCACCTGGGCCATCTGCTTTCTGATCGTTTCCAAGGGCTTAGCCTGACCGTAAGTATCGGCATCAGCCGGTTTGAAAAAGATATAAAAAACCATGACACCCTGGTATCAATGGCGGATAAGGCCCTGTACAAAGCAAAAGAAGCCGGTCGGAATCGGGTGGTTTCAGGCTGAAAGAATCAATCTCTTGGTTTAAAGCATAGATGATTGATCATCTCAAGGTCCTCTTGAAGTTGATTGCCTTTTGTGGTCAAGTAATTGCCTGTCATTATGCCGTTTGCACCGGCCTGAAAGACAAGGGGATGAAGCATTTTTAAATTTGCTATTCTTCCGCCGCAAATAATGATGTCTGTATCCGGCAGCACATATCGCATGACAGATATTATCTTCAGACATTTTAACGGCGTCAGATTGTTTTTCCCTTCAAAAGAAGTTCCCGGTATGGGGGTTAAAAAATTAATTGGCACAGCATCCACCTTAAGTTCCCTTAATTCAAACGCCAGTTCAAGGACTTGCGCCATACTTTCACCCACACCGAAAATGCCGCCCGAACAAACCGATAAGCCGGCGCTCTTTGCTTTTTTAATCGTATTGACCCGGTCATCGTAGGTGTGGGAAGTGCAAACAGCATCAAAATGACTTCGACATGTTTCAAGATTATGATGATAGCGGCTTACACCACACGCTTTCAAATAATCCATATCCGCATCATCCAGGATTCCCAAAGAAACGCAATAGGACAATTTTTTTGACGGAAGGTCACCTAAGGCATCAGCCACCTGTCGAACCTCATTTTCAGCAAGCCCTTTTCCGGTGGTCACAATCGAATAGCGATGGACATTTGTATCCATAAGTTCGTATGCCCCTTTCTGAAGTTCACCTTTGGGCATCAAGGGATAAATTTCAATATCTGAGGTATGAAATTTTGATTGAGAGCAGAATTTACAGTTTTCACTGCACTTTCCTGATTTTCCGTTACAAATTGAGCATAAATGAATTTGCCGATTAAAAAAGGTATCGCGGATGAGATCAGCACCTGCCATCAACGCGAACACATCTTTATCCTCGGTTAATGCCAGATCACGATAAATATTATTTTCAGGACTTTGACCCTTAATAATGTTTCTTGCGATATTAATATATGACTCAATGGTATATTTCATCTTTTTCCTAGTGATATTGAAAATTCTTTTTGGGGAACATAGAGTCCGGCAATGGAAAGCGCTGTGGAAACAACCATTCCTCCCACGGCCAGCATATCCATTCCCATGAGGTTGGCACCAAGCCCGAAAATTCCGCCGACGATGATGGCCGAACGCCTCCAATGGTGATGAATGGTTCGTTTTTTCCACATGATCAGGGCAACAGCCACCGGCGGAACGACACCGGCGGTAAACACGGCATATGCCTGGATGAGCAGGGAGATGATATCGGGATTATTCATTGCAAGGAGTGCGGAAAAAACGCCGACAATGCCGATCACAAGCCTGGTGGTCCGAACCCGCTCCTGCTTCAGAATATCGTACTCAATAATGCTTGCAACGGCGAAAAGACAGGTGTCGGCCGAGGATATGATTGCAGAGACAAGGCCGATCAGCAAAGCGATTCCGCCTGAGGTTGGCAATTTCTCTGCAATAATATAGCCAAGGATATCTTTACCATAGGAAGGGTCAATATGAAAGGACGCCCAGATGCCGATCAGTGTAATGACAACGCTTACGGCAACAAGGCCCAGGGCTGACAGAAACGACGCCTTTCGGGCGGTTCGGGCATCCCGGGCCGTCAGAATGCGCGAGAAAAGTAAGGGACATACAAAATAACTGCCGCCGACAATAAACAGGTAGTACACCAAATTTTCAGGGGTGAAGCTCGCATTGGTCAAATCGAACCGGATATCTGCCAGGGGCACCGGGTTGCCGGAATAAAGATAAACCAGGGTAAAAAGAAGAGCGCCGCCTAAAAGGGCAAATTGCACCCTGTCGGTTTTCATCACTGACGACTGTCCGCCCATGGCCGAATAGGCGACAATCACCAGGGCCGTTACGAGGATGGAAATCCGAGGATCAATGTCCCCGAAGGCCGACAAAAGTTTTGCTCCGGCAACAAATTGCGCGGCAATAATACCGGTCCAGGCGATCACCACAATGATCGAGGTCAGAAACCTGGCATCCCTGCCCATTATTTTTTCGGTGAGGTCCGGCAGGGTATAGGCACCGACCGCTCTGACCTTTCGGGATAAAAAAAGGGCCTGAAATAAAAGGCCGATAGCCCCTGCCCCAAGCCACCAGAAAGCGGGAAATCCAATACGCCGGGCCGTGGAGACAACGCCCAGGGTCGCAGAGGCCCCGATGCAAGTGGCCATAATGGAGTATGCAATGGCCCCGGTACCCTGGGTCCTGCCCGAGATGATGAAATCATCAAAACTTTTTACTTTTTTAAATTCAAAAACCCCAAAACCCAGGAGCACCACAACGTACAAAATCAAAAAAATCATCCTATCTTAACTCCTTGTCAGATAAGTATTCACAACCTGACACATAGTCTGTGCAATCTTCACCACATCCTCTTTTTTGCAGACATAGGGCGGCATGGTATAGACCAGCCTGCCAAAGGGACGGATCCAAACACCGGCCCGAACGAACATATCCTGGATAACCGACATATCCACCACCTCTTCCAGTTCGATCACCCCGATCGCCCCCAGAACCCGCACATCCTTGACCCCCTCGAAATTCCGGGCCAACGAAAGATGCTCGGTCAGCAGGCTCTGGATGGCCCCAACCTGAGTCTGCCATTCCCCGGTCATCAACAGGTCGAGGCCGGCATTGGCAACCGCGCAAGCTAAAGGATTTCCCATATAGGTCGGTCCATGCATGAAAACCCCGCCGTCGGACGATATACCCCGGGCCACTTCAGGTGTTGCAAGGGTTGCCGCAAAACTGATGTACCCGCCGGTCAATGCCTTTCCAAGACACATGATATCGGGGCAAATACCGGCCCACTGGGCGGCAAACAGTTTTCCGGTACGGCCGAACCCCGTGGCGATTTCATCAAATATAAGCAGAATATCATACCGCCGGCACAGGGAACGAAGCTGCTTCAGGTAATCGGGATGATAAAAGCGCATCCCCCCTGCCCCCTGAACAACCGGCTCAAGTATGACGGCGGCAATCTCCTCGTGGCGCTCGGCCATAAGCGATTCCATCTCGGCCGTGTCCCCTTCATCCCAGGCATGGAAAAAAGAGCATTGAGGGGCTTGGGCAAAAATCGCCTCGGGAAGCACCCCCTTGAACAGGCCGTGCATACCCTGAACCGGATCACACACGCTCATGGCGGCAAAGGTATCACCGTGATAGCCCTTCTTAACGGTGAGCAACTTCTTTTTTCCAGATTTTCCCAAGGCGTGCTGGTACTGGATGGCCATCTTGATGGCCACCTCAACCGCAACGGAACCGGAATCCGAAAAAAAGACATGGTCAAGTCCTTTGGGTACAACGGATATCAGCTTTTCTGCCAGGATGCAGGCCGGCTCATGGGTCAGGCCGCCAAACATGACATGGCTCATGTTTTGAAGCTGTTCCTGGATGGCCCGGTTCAGCAAGGGGTGGTTATACCCGTGGATGGCCGCCCACCATGAAGACATGCCGTCGGTTAAGACCCTGCCGTCGGCAAGGTGAATATACACCCCCTCCGCCCGTTTCACCATATAAATGCCCATGGGATCGGTCATGGAGGTATAGGGATGCCAGATATGTTTTTTGTCAAAGGCCAGATAGGCTTCAGTTCTGTTCATTGTTTCCGCTTTTTAAAAGTGCACCGACAATATCGTTCATGTAAACATCCAGGGCGGCCCAAAATGATTCCGTGCCGGACTGCGCCTCGTCGATAAAGGGAAGGTTTCCCAAAATGGGAATGTCACCGAGCTGACGGATAATCCGGGGATTATCCTCAAGAATAAATATATCGCAATCTTGTGGGGAACTTGTCTCGGTCATGACCGCCCCCCGGATTGGAATATTATGTAATTTGAGAACCTGGATGGTATTGATGGCGTGGTTGACGCATCCCAAAACGTTTCGAATAACCAGTATAATAGGCAGCCCGGTTTCTTTTATGAGGTCAAGGGTTGTAAGCGTGTCCGACAGGGGAACATTGATTCCCCCCACCCCTTCGGCAATGACCAGGTCATGTCTTACGCTGAGTCGTTTCAACGCCGCCAGGACCGGGCCGATTTCACACGCGGTCCATTCCAGCCGGGATGCCAGATGGGGAGAACAGGGAGCGGCAAATGACAAGGGCACCATATCCCCTATTTCGTCCCCCTCCCCGATAAAGGATGAGGCGCTGCAATAGACATCAAAATCCGGGGAAATCGGGTATCCGTCTTCGGTATAGCCGCCGCCGGTCTGAATCACTTTCATTGGCACGGCATCTATGCCATGTATTCTCATTTGACGCACCAAAGCGGCAGTAACAAGTGTTTTCCCCGCATCAGTATCTGTTCCCGCAACAAAAAATCCGTTCATCTATCCACCTTCTGTAATTTCGCACCTATTTCGTTAACCAGAGACACTCTTACTAGTTAACCAGATAATCCGTCAAGAAAATTTTATAGATTACATCAGGAGACAAAATAGTCAGACTTAATACATCATTTTATCTTTTTCCGAAGAATAAAAAATTGTATTTAAAGGCATCTTTTTCAGCTTCATTCTGCGCAGGACATCTTTTTTCATTTCCTCAATGGTGGAAAAACCCTGGGGCGAACAAACGCTCTCATGAAACATTTCGCCCCATGAGTTCAGGTAAACAATTGAATAATCTGTTATTTTTTCTTGCTGCGCCGGCGCATAAAAATTGGTCGAGACAAAGAGCCCAACCACCTTGCCGGCCATCAGCAGTTGATCAAAGCCGACAGGGTTTTCAAATAGCGGACTGAAAAAATCATACATGGCCCTATAAAGATTCCGGATCGCATTAAAGGTCACGCAGGTTGGATTAGGAACTAAATTGATGACACGGTTTTCACAATATATCCGGTTGTAAATCAACCATGCACCGATCGCCTCAATCGTCTCCGCTTGAATTAAAAGATCTTCCAGATGTTGGTGGCCGTTCTTGTCTTTGTTTAACAACTGCCACATGCCTGTATTATTCCCATCTTTTATATGCTGCAGGTATAAGTGTTGGTAATACCGGTCATCTCTTGGCAAAAGAAGCATCTTTTCGATTCTATCGGGTTGTCTTACAAATTCAATAAACACCTTTCGCCCCAGCACGGTTCGGTCCTCAGGGCTGAGACTTGAACGACTGTGGGCTTGACCGGAAAGATGATCTATTATTTTTTTATATGTTTTGATCATATAGGCTTTGATGGTATTTGAAAGACTTGCGACTTGGCTGTATTTCCAATCGTTGAAGCGACCCATCTTGAAAATGTCATCCTTGGTAAAATCCCATTGATGGATGCAGTGTTCAAGAAGTATTTTCCTTAGGCCAAAGATGGTATCATCAATTTGGGTTTGTTCTGAAATACCCAGCTTTAAAAAAAAACAGCGCAGCAACAGTGCAACCGAATGCGGATCGTCAATCGTTTCAAAATAGTCACGCAGATGTTCTAATAGAATAAAATATGAATCATTTCGGGCAAGTTTCAGTTGGACACCCGAATTCATCCACTCATCTTTATATTGATTGCACAACAGTTTTTTTCCCCCATAATCATAAATATATTTTTCAAGAAGCGCCATTTTGATGACCGATTTATAGGGGCTTTTCAAACTTTTAAACATCTGCCATAAAGATGCACCCAAATATTCACCGGGGGAGATGGCATTGACATCTCCCAGATCAATATATTTGGAGGTCTCTGAAACAACGATCACACTGTTGCTGATACCGCTGTAATAATTCTCGCATATGGCGCTGGGCACAACCGACCACAATGCTATTTTCCCTGCGACATGAAGCATTGTCCTGTAAAATTCTTCTTTTAAAAGATTTGATTGCGCTGTACCGGAACTTTCATCGGTTGTCCCGCCAAAGTCATTGTTTTTTACCCTATCCACATCAACGATAAAAAATGTGACTTGGGTATAAAACTGATCCATGGCCATTTTTTCCAAAATTTCCAGTTTCTTTTTCAATAACCCGATATCCTGGGAACTCAAGTTATTTTCATTAATGCAGACCCAGTAATCGATATCAGAGTTTGATTCCTGGGCTATAGACCCGACACTTCCGATAGTAAAAAGGCTTTCTATCTTGTAATCCCGGCATTTCGCGAGCGTTTTTTCTTTGCGGTCAATATATTTGCTTAAAATTTCCCGGGTTTCAGGGCTTGGCATATAATTCCAGATTCCACAAGGTGTCTGGGGGTCTATGGCCTTCATTCCGGGCAGAACGATGTTTTCATGAAGCAGATATGGGATAAGTTGAAAAAAATCCGTCTGGTCCTTATTAAATAGATCAAAGGCTGTGAGCATGGAACGCTGATTTTGTTTTAAAAATTTCTCCTCTCCATAATGAATAAACTCACAGAAAACCTGCATATTGATTTCTGCCAAAATCGATTCTTCCATGGATGGCAGATCCTCAATAGAGAGTTGATATTTCCTGGCGTTAAAATTCAAGGCGTCCGATCGATAGTGAACGGATCCTTTTGGCGGAAATTGACAGAACCGGGCATTGACACCTGAAAAATCAGTCTGATCAATGATTGCATTCACAAATGAGACAGCGGAAATAGTGGAATAGGAAAGGCACGCACCCGAAAAATCAGCCTGGTTAAATGATGCTTTTGAAATCGTGGCCCCTATCAAAGGCGCATCTTTCAGGCAGGCATGACTGAAGTCGCAATTATAAATGGCAACATGTTGAAAACTGCAGTTTGTAAAAACTGCGGCTGCTGCATTCACGTTAATAAAAACGGCATGATCAAAATTGACCTCTTTAAATCGCGCCTGACGCATATCAACATTATGAAAAACAGCTTTCTTGAAAAACGTCTTAAAAAAAGAAGTCTTAGAAAAATCACTTTTAGCAATAATGCATTTATTTAAAAAAAAAGAAGTCAACGAGAAGTCATAAGAGGACAAATCCAGACTGGTGATAACCTGATTTTCAAAATATGCCGATGTTGAGGTTTTATTATTTTTGAGTTCCTCTATCCTGTTTTGCGTTAAAGTTGACAATGCGCTTGTCACATTGGTGGTCTTTTCATGCACCAATTGGACTACATGATGAAATTCCTCCTGGATGCTTTTCTTCTCCTGCGCCAAAATCTGTTTGGTTTTTTTGACAAACGATTTTACCGCTGTCCTTTCTGCAGCTTCATAGTCGTTCGCATATTTGACGAATATTTTAACAATCCGTTCCGGCCGTTTTTTGATCATCCCCAGAATACAAGCCAGGTTCGCTTCAAAATTTGAATTCAAATATTCATCTTGATTCAGCGCAATATCCTGAATCATAAAAAAAGAAAATTTGGACAAGTTGGATATTTCACTATGGATCAATGGTACCAGGGAAGGATATCTATTGCGCACCATTCTCAATAGTGTATGCGGTGCAAACTTTCCCGATACAACGAGAGCCTTAAAAGCATGAAGCGCTTCTTTTTTGCTCCGTTGATAAAAAAGACGCAGGATCGGATAGGCAAGCTCTTTATATGTGCCCACTGAAGATTCTTCAATAATTTTGTAAATGGCAATCCGATTTTCTTCAATTTCCTCACTAACCAGAATATCGATCAACAAATCAGCAGGAATTTTTGTGACCATCATGGCAAGCGCTTTCAGCCCGATTACTCTTGTTTTTGGAAATTTAGACCATATTTCATTAGAAATGATCTGCTCAGGGTCTCTTAAGTCCGAATCAATATTATTTAAAAATGGATCTACATCTCTTTGCCGGTCAAACAGGCCGGCAAAGAATTCAACAACACAGTCCCGTTGTTGAATCGATTCCAATATCCGTTTGAACATAAATCCAAATTTCAGCCTGATGCCTGGCGAAGTTTGGATATATTCATCCACAAAAGCCAGACGTTCGGGGTCGGGAACCGTAAAAATCAGTTCTTCCATGTCATCAATTCCGACAAGCCCCTGACGAAGGGCTTTGAACGCAAAATAGGCGCCTTTACCATTAATCCCAAGTAACGTTTTTAGAAAGAAACTAAGTTCATCAAATGCCATACCGGGTTGAATACCGGCAGATATCCTGGCACACAAGGACACGCTTTTTTTCATGCCCCTTACATATTGCTTTTTATCCAAAGTATCTGCTAAAAGTTCGCCGACCTTTGCTTGAATGGCCTCAAGACTTTTTTGAGCATGGCTTCTCACGGATGCATGATACGAAGTCAAACCGGCAAGCACCGGCAAAATGGCAATTTCCGGATCTAATTTGCCGGCATTTTTGACAATCAAGATCTTTTCCTGCCGTGATAATTTTTCCCAGTGGGATTCAAACAAATTATAATCAAAATTATCGATTGCCAAATTCATAATGTATCCGGTCTAATCCTTATTAAAAGCCCTATCCCTTAAAAATCAAAAATAATCCTTTTCTTTTTATCATATCATTATACCAAGCACAAAAAACTTGAGAGCCTGTTTAAAAATTAGGGGATTGCAGCCGATTCATCAATTTTTAAACAGGCTCTGAGCATCAAGTATACAGATACAACTTGTTGTATAGAAAATCAGTGGAGAAATGTTTATACTTGATAATCGAGTTATAGCCTTTGTTCAGATGTCAAAGGCGACTGGATAAGGTATCGGGACGGATTCAACACCGCGATTCACGGCGGCTCCGCCGAGCAATTCTAAATTTGAGTCGGTACACCATCTTGCTCGTGCTCTTGCTCGAAATAATAGTTCGAGCAAGAGCATGATTAAGAGCAAGAGCAAGAAAAAAGCAAACAGGAAAGATCATACGCTATTAAATTTAGAAGTCCTGAGCTCCGCCGCCGTGAATCGCGGTAATCACCGGGTTATGATAACACTGTCTTTCCTGGCCCCTTTAGTCCAAAGTGACGGGTATCTATTTTTCTCTAATTATTGTAGTACGCCGAAACTCATCTTCAGGAAACACTCTTCCTGACTGCAAGGTGTCAAAAATGTGGTCAAAGACTAATCCCGGCTGTCCTTTCTGCCTTCCTGATCTGAAGTAAGAATGCCCCGTTGGCTTGTCATAAGCATTATTCACATCATCACAGTCGACGGAATAAACATTTGCAGGTGTCATCTGCATATCTTCAGGGCCGGTGTGTCCAAGGCGGCGAGAGGCAATTTTATTTTTGAGATTTGAAGCCTTGCTAGCGCGGAGTGCCAAATCATCAGACGCATGGTACACAATAACATTTCGCGATGAATGGCATATCAATTCACCCCGCTCGGTCTTGTGAAGTGACTCATTAACGATGTCTGCCGCGACAAGGAATGTGCTGCGGAAAATTAGAGGTACACCATCAGAAAGGTCGTATCTATCCCAAACAGCTAAAGTTTCTCTCAACACTCTGTTTCCCATTGAATGAGCCAGAACATTAATTCTCTTGAAACAAGGGTCTGATTGAGGGTTGTACTTTTCCGAACTTCGCCAAGCTAAAAACTTGTCTAAAATCCGGGCAAACGAATAGGCGCTTGAATCAGCTGCTTTTTGATCATCCCAATAATCTTTAACAATTCCCAAGTCATTGTCGCAGGGCCATATCAAAGGAACAACCAAGGCCTCTTCCTTCTTTTTATTATCGCATAATTCTTGAAATTCCTCTGCAACTTTAAAGACACTATTGGGAAGATTGGAGAAACCGTGAATGTAGATGATAATTTGCCGATAAGGGGATTCTTTGAGCTGAGAAAGAAAGTCTATACTCCCTATTTCGCGATAGGTGTTTTCACCTGTTTTTTCGCAAAAAAAGACCGAATTACTGGGAGCATTGTTATTCAGGTCAAAATCAAACTTTCGTCCTCTACGTGACCTAATGCTCTGTCTTGGAAACCGATTCGTAATAAATAGCATTTCATCCTCCTGGTAAATGTTATTATTCAAGCCAAAGAGATCACTGAACAAACAAATCCCTTCCGGCCAATCATGTCTATTTGGATGCGAGGATCTGCGCCATCAGACGGGCAACATTCGGATCTTCGTAGATGGCTTTGACCTGTTCTGCATAAAGCGTAATAAAGCGTTCGTTGTCAATGAGATCGCCAAAGATCGGTTCCAGCTTCAAGAACGAAAGCACATCGTTTTGGGTTCCCATGGCAGCCTGGTGCAGCTGGTCTTTCATTGCGTCAACGATGTCAAGTCCGACGCCGTGGCGGTTAATACCTTTGTCGCTGTAGTAGCACCATGTGGCGATGACCAGTGTGGCGTAGTCTATGCTTCCCCCCCCAGCGAGATTTTCCCTGATGGTCGAAATCAGGAACTTGGGCAGCTTGGCGGAACTTTCAAGACAAATGCGCTCCAGACTGTCTTTAATGTTCGGGTTGCCAAAGCGCTCGATCAGGCTGTCCTTGTAGGCGTCGAGGTCGATGCCTTCCACTTCCTCTAATACCGGCGTGGCTTCAATATCCATGAAAGCGCGCAGATATTCCGCGAACAGCGGGTCACTCACAGTGCCGTCGATGGTTTTATGCCCATGGATGGAACCCAGCAGACCGAGTACGGAGTGACCAGCGTTGAGCAGACGTATTTTCATTTTCTCGTAGGGCGTGACGTCGGCGACAAACTGCACCCCGACCTCCTCCCACGCAGGGCGGCCATTGGAAAAATTATCTTCGATGACCCATTGGTTGAAAGGCTCAGATGTGACCGGCCATGTGTCGTTCAATCCGATTTCGGTACTCAGGTATGCGATATCCGCCGGCGTCGTTACGGGAGTGATCCGGTCCACCATGGCATTGGGAAAGCAGACCTCGCTTTCGATCCACCGCGCAAGCTCGGCATCCTGCCGGTATGCAAAGGCCTGCAACATCTTACGCGCCATGTCACCGTTGTGCTGAATATTGTCGCATGACTGAATGGTAAAAGCCGAAAGCCCCGCGGAACGACGTTTTTTGAGCGCAGCGGTCAAATAGCCGAACACTGTCTTCGGGCTGGAGGGATTTTCCAGATCGTGCTGCACATTGGGGTTGTCGAACTCGAACTCACCCGTGGCGGGATTGAAGTTGTAACCGCCTTCGGTGATGGTCAGCGACACGATCCTGGTCTCAACACTGGCCATCCTTTCGATAACGTTATCGGGATTATCGCAGCCCAACAGAAAATCAATGAGCGAACCGATGACGCGGGTTTCAACCTTTCCCGAGGGATGCTTCACAATCATTGTGTACAGGAAGTCCTGCGCTTTCAGAATGTCATGCATTTTACGATCACCCTCAAGCAAGCCCACCCCGCATATACCCCAGCCTGAAGCATCGCTTTTATTCATGAGCGCATCAATGTAATAGGCTTCGTGTGATCGGTGGAATCCCCCGACGCCGATATGCACAATACCTGCTGTGAGCTTACTCCGATCATAGGATGGGCAAGGGATACGTTCTGCAAGAAGGGGAAGATTTTCCTGTTTGAGCTTAATCGGTTCTTTCATAACGGATACTCCATTTTAAGATTTTCCTGTTTATTCATGATCTTTTTCACGTGCCACCCATGAGGTTTCGGGCGCTTGAAGCTGGGGACTCTGCTTGCGCTGGTGTTGGGGATCTACGTAGTGCCTTGGCGCGCTGCAGGCCCCAATAAGCGAATATGAAGTAAATAATGGTACACAAGATTGTGATGTTGTAAAAACGCTCCACGTTGACGTAATAATCATAGAGGTTGGGGCTGTGGAATAAAGTGATCCATGCGAGCACGCAGGGAAGTGCCAGTCCGATGACGATCCAGATAGACTTGATGATTTTTGAAAGCACCGAGGTATCTTTAACCGGAACGTGCCCCTCCGCTTCCGCTTGCCTGGCCTGCCATGTGGCGACCCGTGCCAGGAACTTTTGTTCCGCTTTATCCTCTTCGGGATATTTCTCCGCCGCGCCATACACTTTCCCCAGTACAACATAGACACAGATCGAGACCACCCAGGTGGGAAGAAAAATATAAAAATACGGCATGATATCGAGTAGATCCAGGCTAAAACCGACTACCAGAGAAATAGCCCAAGCTGCCAAGGCGGGGATGTTGTACGCCAAGCCTTTGAAACGGTACCAGTATCGCGTATAGCCGAGCCAACGAAACACGTAGTGTTCCGCAAAAACGATGCCACCAATGGGTACCAGTAAAACGCCCGAATATGCCAACAGCGGAAGTATTTGCTGGTACACGAACGGAAAGCAGCTGGCCATCACAACGGCCAGTCCGACCAGCAAGGTTACCTTGGTTCTGTTTTGATTCGGGAACACCGCCTGGGCGGCCAGTCCGGCTCGGTAGAGGTTTGAGTTGGCCGTGGTCCAGCCCGCAACAACAACAACCACAAACCCGGACCAGGACAGGGCATACCAGGCCACTTTACCCGGATCGAGCAGTAAGATGCTGGTCATGGTGAGCTCGGCAACCGCTGCGCCCATGAATCCGGCGGAAATCCAGGCTACGTAGTGGCCGAACATCATGCCCGCAGCGGAGTTCAGGCCATAAATCTTCTTCTTGGCGTAGCGCAGCAACGCCATGTCAATGAGGCCGAAATGGGCAAAAGTATTGGCAGCCCAGGCAAAGCCGATAACCTCAAACATGCCGATACCCGGCTCACCCACAGCATTCGTCCCTGTCCAAACCGTTGCCGCGGCTAATTGCAAAAATTCAGAAAGGCTAAGGGTAGTATAACCTGTGACTGCTTCTGTAAGTGCCGGAACCAACACCATCCCGCCCGTGGTGAACATGACCATGAGCCATGGCGCACAAATACTGGCGAAGCTGGAGAGGGCATTAAACCCGTATACGGCCACCAGAACCACCACAATCGCAACCACGACAACGGTCAGGACGAACCAGATGCTGGTCGGATATGGCGCTGCCTGTGTGGGAAGCCCGGCCAGGGCTGTGAAAGCCGTTGCCGACACGGTGATCATGGCAGCGGAAATCACTGCAAACACGAGTACATTGGCCCCGTTGTAAAGACGCGAGGTCAATCCGCCGGCGATACGATCCAGGTAGGTGTAGAGACTCAACCTCGTGTCGACGGCGATACGCGCCGTGAGCAGCGTAAAACTCAAGGTCGCCAGTGTATTGCCAATGATCAGGCCGATGAGGATATCCCATAAACCGGCACCCATCGCGACAAAAGTGGCGCCAAAGACAAACTCAGTGGCCGCCACGTGCTCCGCGCCATACAGGCCGAAAAAGTGCGGCCAGTTGTGCAACTTATGCTTTGCGATCGGCAGTTGCTCTTCATCCATCTGCGCAATGGACTGGATCGAGGGAATCGAAGACTTCTCCATAGTATTTTCCTCCTCAGTGCTGGTTATACCGCGTTGCCAATTTTCCCAGCGCCACACCCGGAAATCCTTTCTTGATTAGGGGTGTGGCCTGGAGGAATGGCTTATTCGTCCCGAACACGGCGGGCGCGTTCAATAACCTTACGGGCCACCCACTGGGCATTTTCCAGCGCTTCTTTGGTTGAAATCTCTCCGGTCAGGGCTTTCGCGAATCGTTCACCGATTGCAGTACCCATGCCCGGGAACTCCGGAATATCAACGTACTGAATGCCTCGATAGGGGACCTTGTCAACAGTCGGATTTTCCGGATCCGCGGCCTGGATCGACGCAAGCGTCATCTTGGCGAAGGGTGCGGCATCAAGATAAGCCTGATTCTCATAAAGAGAGATTCGGGTACCCGGCGGCACATTCGCCCAACCATCGGTTTTTGCGACCAGTTCGGCATACGCGCGTGACGTGGCCCATGCGACAAACCTTTTGGCAGCATCCTGACGCCTGGACGTTGCCGATATCGCCAGTGCCCAAGACCAGAGCCAATTACTGCGCTTGCCAAACCCCGCATCAGGCGCCAAAGCATAACCGACCTTATCGGCAACCTGAGACCTCTGCGGATTAATAGCGGAAGATGCACCGACCGTGGCATCGATCCATATTGCGCATTTGCCACTCTGAAACAACGATACATTCTGGGAGAAACCGTTCGATGAGGCATCCGGCGGGCCGTATTTGCTGAGCAGCAAAACATAATCTTTGAGCGTATTTGCCCAGGCTTCACTGTCCAGCTGCGGTTGCCAGCCCATATCGAACCAACGAGCACCATAGGAGTTCGCCATGGCCGTCAGGAATGCTATATTCTCCCCCCAGCCAGGCTTTCCACGCAGACAAATACCGTAGACCCCGTTGCTCTTGTCGTCAAGCTTGCGTGCTGCATCCTTGATAAAATCCCAGGTAGGTTCTTTGGGCATCTCAATCCCGGCTTTTTCGAACAGGTCGGTTCGATACATGGTAAAGGAAGATTCGCCATAGAAAGGCGCGGCGTAAAGCGTACCGTTGACCGAAAGCCCTGCGCGGATTGCGGGTATAATGTCGTCGACATCGTAACCTTCAGGCATATTGTCGAGCGGCACAAGCCAGTCCCGTTTTGCCCAGATAGGGACTTCGTAATTCCCGATTGTCAAGACATCGAACCGCCCACCCTTGGTTGCGATGTCGGTGGTGACGCGCTGCCTCAAAGTATTTTCATCCAGCGTGACCCAATACAGCGCAATATCCGGATTATCCTTGGTAAAGACTTCGGACAGTTCCCGCATTCGGATCATGTCTGCGTTATTCACGGTAGCGATGGTAACGGTCGTTTGAGTCTGGGCAAATCCTGGGGCATAACCAATCCAAAGGGTGATACCGATAAGAATTACAAACTTTACTGTTTTCATCATATCCTCCGATAGCTTGGTTTTTGTTGTTCGGGATCTGCTGCATCAACCGGTGCAAACTCAGGCTGACCTCCAGATTATAGCCCTGCGTGAATGTTTACCTTACTGACTTGTTCAGTATAGCACAAAAATAACTGGTTCACCCGGTGATTTTCTAAATAGCAGGCGTTGAGATTTCACTGTAGTTAACGCTCGCTACAATTTTCTGACTTGATCTCTAAAAAATATCCGGCAGGCTTATTTCATCAATTGTGCCCGGCTGCCACACCGGTTTATTCTCTTTATCCACAAGCCGTGCCCTTATGCCTTCCGCATAGTCCGGATGGTCTATCATAAACCGCGCGGCCTTTAAATCCTCGATATATACCTCTTCTATTGTTCTTTTTTCATTACTGCGCAATAAACTGAGTGTAAGTGCAAGGGCTGTTGGAGAATTTTCAGAGAGTTTTGTTAATGCCTCTTCGCTCAGTTCCTTATGCTGACCGCATCCGGACAGTAAGAACAGTATCTCATTTACGGAACCTTTACCTGAAAAACAGGTGCGCACCCATTCATCCATTTCAGGGTTGGGCATGTATTTATTGTCAGTCAAAGATTTAAACGCTGAGTAGAGTAACTGAACAGCTTTTAATCTATCAGCAGGAACTTTTTCTGACAGCCGTCCAAGATCTTTCATAAATTCAGGAAGCATGTCATTTATCACCATATGAGAGGCCAGGCCAAGGCGCAGGCACTCCGGCCCTTCAAGCCGGTGTCCTGTAAGGCCTAAAAATTCCGGATATCCTGCAGGACATTTGCTGAACAGCCAGCCTGTTGCCCCTACATCAGGAAAGAAACCTATCCGGGTTTCAGGCATGGCCATAAGGGTTTTTTCAGTTGAAACAACCATATCTGCACCTGCCGCAAGCCCCAGTCCTCCGCCCATGGTGATACCATGGGCAAGCACAATTATGGGTTTGGGGAACTTGAAGATGCGAAGGTCCAGCTCATACTCCTCCCTGAAAAATTCCATCCCCCTGTCCGGGTCTCCCTGTTTTACTGCATTATAGATAGCCTCTACATCTCCGCCCGCACAAAATCCTTTGTCACCATTTGCGTTAATTAAAACAAGACTGACCGCTGGTGATGATTCGGCTCTATCCAAGGCATCCTGTATAAGGCGTATCATTTCAACATTCAGGCTGTTGATAACATTGGGACGGTTAAGTGTAATGCTCAACATTTTACTATTCCGGCTCGTTATAACGGGTCTGCTTTCCATGAATCCTGAATCCTTTCTTATACTCGATCATCAAGTTATAACTTACATAGGGCGCAAGCCCATATAA
The DNA here is from genome assembly GCF_963675255.1 of uncultured Desulfobacter sp. Taxonomy (GTDB): domain Bacteria; phylum Desulfobacterota; class Desulfobacteria; order Desulfobacterales; family Desulfobacteraceae; genus Desulfobacter. The sequence goes on along the minus strand of NZ_OY775937.1, from coordinate 1,619,102 downwards.
AAGAGTAGCTTAACAGCTTATTGATACTTTCATATCAAAATGAAAAACAGCAGCCGGGATGAACGTCTCCCGGCTGTCGTACCATCTATTTTTATGAACATTTCTCTGAGTCATCATCTTGATTTTTATCATATCCGGGTGTATCGACTATTTCTCCTCCCGCCCTGCCATCGTCACAGGGTTCTCTTGCGGGTTCGTTGGGTCTTGCATGCTCAGCGAATTCGGGCGCCATGGTACAGGTGTCAAGATCCGCCGGATCTTTTTCTGATTTTTTCTTGTCTTGATGGGACTTTTTGTCTTTTTTCATAAATTCACCTCTTTTTTCTTAAACTTTTATCGTGATCTGGGAGCGGTATTTCCGGTAAAGGGTCCTGTTTTTTTTGCCGAAGCACGATTTACTGTGAAATATCCAAATAACCCAGTCATCAAATATCTCCTTTCTTTTGGTCATATAAGCTTGAACCTATATAAATATAAGCATCTTTTCATCTATGAACAAATAGGAAGTACCCTGTAATTCTTTATAAGTGACTCTCGGCGATAGAGGCCCAAGTATATGAAAAACCGCATCAGTTTACAGTAAATTATATATGAAATTCCGGTAAATTACAAAATCATGAAGATATGATTCTATTTTTGACTTTTTTAAGCCCGGGGCACCCCTGCATTTTTATAATTTTCCTTAAACAGAGAGTGCTTTTTCATCAGTTTATGAAGCTGGCGGGTAGTAATACCGGCGGCAGCAGCTGTGGCATTTATTTTTCCATTGCATTTTGTTAAGAGCAGATCCAGGTATCTATGTTCAATCCTGCCAAGTTCCTGCTTCCTGACTTCGGAAAGGGTTAAATTATGGTTAATATTACCGGACATAGGCTTCGGCGGAGATGTAAACAACTCCACCGGGAAATTTTGCGGCCTGAGAACTGATGTTTTTTCTAAAATATAGGCCCGTTCCAGGATGTTTTCCAATTCCCTGATATTGCCCGGCCATGAATAGGATAAAAAAGCCTCAAGAACCTTGGGATGTACCTCTATAATATCCTTGGAGTGGAAGGTGTTGAGTTTTGCCAGAAAAAGCTCCGCCAATTGGGGGATATCCTCTTTTCTTTCCTTGAGGGGCGGTAGTTCCACGGGAAAGACATTCAGGCGGTAATACAAATCCGAGCGAAAAAGCTTGTCATTGCACAGCTGTTTTAAATCAATATTGGTGGCAGCAATGATACGCACATCAGACCGGATATCCTCTTCACCGCCCACCCGGTGAAAGACACCATCCTGGATGACCTGAAGCAGTTTGATTTGCGCCGGCGGGGTAATGGTGCCGATTTCATCCAGGAAAATGGTACCGTTCCTGGCAATTTCAAATTTACCCAGTTTACGTTTGATGGCACCTGTGAACGCGCCCTTTTCATGACCGAACATTTCGCTTTCTACCAGTGTATCCGGAATCGCTCCGCAATGAACTTCAATAAACCGTTCTTTTTTTCTCGAAGAAAGCCTGTGAAGAAGTCGAGCCGTAAACCCTTTGCCGCTGCCGGTTTCTCCGGTTAAAAGCACGGTGCTTTTGGTGCCGGCCACCGCCCGAATTTTTTCAAATACGGCTTTCATGGCCGGACTTTTGGTATGGAGCAGTTCAAACTCATCCTCCTGCCAGACCTGTTCCCTGAGATAATCCAGTTCCGATTCCGCCCGGGTCTGTTCAATGATACTGTTGATCACCAACCGGAGTTCATCAGGCACCAGGGGGTAGGTCAGATAGGATTCCGCACCTTCATGGACAATGTTCACAGCTTCCGGCAGCAATTCGGGGGGGGCCATGACAATAATGCTGATATTAGGGCAAACCAGGTTGATGGTTTGAAAAACCGCCTTATAGCTGCTTTCGGCAGCAGCCTGCTGAAGGATTTCAATATCCACAAATACAAACTCAGGCCGACTGCGGCGAAAAATCTGAAGGGCCGCACTTAGTTGCCGGTTGGAATCAATCTGGTAAACAGATGACAGGCTGTCCTGAATGCCTTTTAAATCATCTGACTGCCTGAGGATAAAATGAAGTTTTCTCAAAGCCTTTTTATGCCTTTATCTATCGTTACACTCGATCATCAAGTTTTTAGAGAATTTGTTCAAATTCAAGGCGGAAACAATTTTTAACCGGAAGAATATACAATATATTTTGAGGATTAAAAATTATTTCCAACGCCGAAGTTGGACAAATTAACAAAAACTTGATCATCGAGTTACACTATTCGGGCCTGATCTGGGCCGAACACGACCGCCCCAAAAAAGGAACTTTAAATTCTTATTATAAAATCCCAAGGGAAAAGGCAATGCTTTTATTTTTTTAGGTAGAGGTCACTGTTATTTGGAAATTAATTCCAGGCGCTCCTCTTCTTCCTTGCAATGAATGCACTTGGTTGTTATGGGTCTAGCTTCAAGCCTTCTAATTGAAATAGGCTCTCCGCAGACCTCACACTCACCGTAAACGCCGTTGTCAATCCGTTCCATTGCCAGCCTCAACTTGTTTAGCAGGCCGCTTTCACGAGACCGGAGCTTAAGTCGCAGACACTGGTCTGACTGGACTGATGCCTGATCGATGTATTCCGCTTCCCGGTTGTTTTCGACATTCAGTTCCGATCTACTGATTTTAGCCTGGTTCAAAATATGATCTATCTGATTGGCGAGTATATTTTTGAATTTTTCCATCTGATTGAAATCCATTATCTGCTCCATATGTAGTTAGATTCAACTGCAACTGAATACCTTGGCAGCACCCGAAACAAAAGCCAGGTAACTTTCCAAACGATGAGCATGAACCATGCCTGAACGAAATCCAGGCTGTAACCGAATCTTAATAGAAAGGATCAGCTAAAAAAGAACTGCAAAGTCTTTTTTTATCGTACCCCAAATCCTTTGTTATTAGGAGCCTGTTTAAAAATCAGGGGGAATTGGAGCAATTTTCATGGGATTGCAGCCGATTCATCAATTTTTAAATAGGTTCTAAGGCTCTCCGGATCGTGAAAAAGAATCCTGGGCCAATACGGGATAACAGTACGGATGCTAATCAGAACAAAAAGTGCTTATGAAAAACCAAAAAAAAGAATTAATTATTCTTGTTTTGTTGAGCCAAATACCGACGAAACAAGCCAATTAACCGTAAAAACAAAGAAATAAGAACCAGCATAAATGTGGCACAGGCATTGCTAAGATGCTGTCCAAGGATTTGCTGCCGGTTTATTCCGGCAGAACAATATTAAAAAAATTTTTTTTTATGCCAGAGGTGTTTTGACCCCCGCTTTGACGCGTCATCAAAACAAGCAATAACACAAAAATTACATACCCCAAATTACATGGAGGGCCAATTGGATAAGACGGCCGCTATGACAATGAAACATACCGTGATGGCTCATCCGGTATCCGGTTCAGGCAACATTTTGACCGGAACCGCCATCATCAATAGTATTTTATACAACTCATCCTTAATCACTTTAGGGTCCATCCTTTGTGCCTGGACAATCAACACGCTCCTTGTTCCCCATCAGTTCCTGAGCGGTGGACTGGCCGGGGTTGCCTTGATTATACACTATATTTGGCCCCAGACATCAGTAGGCAGCCTTAATTTCCTGTTGAATATTCCTATTCTTATAGTGGGCTGGTTTTATGTGGGCCGGCGTTTTATGCTTTACAGCATTTTCGGAATGATCGTTTTTTCCATGGCCGTAGAATGGATTCCGGCAACCAGTCCCATTGAAGACCCCATGCTGGCGGCCCTGCTTTGCGGCATTGTTTCAGGTGTGGGCTGTGCACTGATATTAAAATCCGTGGGATCAGCCGGGGGAATTGATATTATATCGGTTATCCTGCTCAAACAATTCTCCATTCGCCTGGGAGCCTCATCTCTTTTTGTAAATGCCGCAATCCTTTTGGTCTCCATGTTTTTGTTCTCCATGGAATCAATTCTTTATACATTAATTCATGTATTTGTGGCCTCCCGGGTGATTGATCTGGTCATAACAGGCATGAGCAAACGCAAAGCAGTGCTCATCGTCTCTAAACAGTCGAAAGATATCCAGCAGCAAATCGTCAAACAGTTAAACCGGGGCGTGACCATTATTAACGGGTGCGGCGGATATACGGGAGAAGAGGCAAACCTGCTTTATACCGTTGTCACCTTTGGTGAACTGAGTCGTCTAAAGGCCCTTGTAAAAAAGACAGATCCAAATACATTCCTGGTGGTTTCCGATACCTTTGAAGTTATGGGATATGGGATTGGGAACCAGCCCCATTGGTGAATATATACTCGTTCCTAAAAAGAGCACGAATAAAAAATTTTCGTGCTCTTTTTATTTTTTTCCGCATTTTACTCGATACAAACCCATGGGCCATTTGATCCGGTATCAATGCCCCCCCGAATACTTTATGGCGATTACCGGTATTGATTTTAAGGTCACCCCAATTCCACTCACGTCACCCTGTGAACTCAAATCCATCATGTATCAAGAACATAATTTGTATGATATGATACCGGAATAACTTTCACAGTGAGGAATCCGCAAGAATTTTTCCATGAGCAAAAAAAAATTAATAGAATTAAAAGACAACGGAATTGGTCTATTAAAATGAATAAAAATGATGTGTTACGCAGGTTTCGATATATCTTTGATTTCAGTGATTCAGATATGATCTCTATTTTTGCACAAGCCGGGCATGAGGTGTCTCGGGACCAAGTCAGTGACTGGCTCAAAAAAGATAATGATCCCGCCTGTAAAAAATGCACGGATACAGAACTGGCTGTTTTTTTGAATGGATTGATCAATCATAAACGGGGAAAAAAAGAAGGAGCGCAACCTGCGCCTGAACAGGAATTAAATAATAACGCTATTTTAAAAAAACTAAAAATTGCTGTAAACTTCAAGGCAGAGGATATGATCAGGGTTTTAACCTTGGCGGGTTTGCGAATCAGCAAACATGAATTAAGCGCTTTTTTCCGAAAACCCGGGCATAAGCATTACAGGGAATGCAAAAACCAGATGTTGCGTAATTTTTTAACAGGGCTTCAGCTTGAGTTAAGGCCTGGAACAGATAATGAGCCTGTAGCCCCTTGGTGCAACTCGCGATTGCCATAAAATGTTTACAGATCATTATGACAGGCTCTCGGGACAAAGGCCTTGATATTATTTACAAAAACGCTGCACACAGCCGACTCAATCCATTTACAGCCGAGTGCAGCGCCGGTATCTCACACAATAATGACCAATTCATCAGGTTCAATCAAACGCCCGCTGATCTTCTCCTTGAAATCTAATGCGTTACAGATGAGTTATCTGATCTTGTTTTTTATTTTTAATTTTGTTTTTTCCGGGTTGGTTTCAAGGTGTCTGTAGCGCTTCAGTGAAATATCAGCAAATGTTCCTAAAATTCTTTTGATATCGGAATTGTTCCAGATGTTTTGAAAACGTTCCTGTTTCAGCAGGCTATCTTCGATCAAATAGCTCTTTTTTCCATCTGTGTTAAGGTGTATCTCCTCATAATCAATTTCCACACTATCTTCAAAGATATCATTTAACAACTTAATCACAGTATAATTAAAAAACTTCTTAACATCTTCAGTCGATTCAGCGGTGTTCATTTTATTCCTGAATCCATGAAGCACTTCATTCTCATGTTTGCTGAAAGATATCTGTTTTGACATAAGTCTCTCCTAATTAGTAATGGATTATAAGAACCATAATACATTTAATCTTATAAAATCCAATGCATTACGTTGTCTCCAATTGACCACCCTGCCAGGATTTATACAAAACTTAATCTGAAAAAAAGCTCAAACGAATGCAGGACTTTGATTTCGTGTTCATGTAATTTTACGCCTGATTAATTATTTGTTATAACAGATTCTCCATTGCGTTGCCATACAATCAAATTTTATTCAACAATTCTAACTTTGAAAAGCCAAACTTAAAATTAAATGTATTTTATTTCACATCATTAACTGTAAAAGCAAAGGGGGTAAGACATGAAAATATGGGTGGATGCAGATGCATGCCCAGGGGTAATTAAAAATATTTTGTTTAAGGCAGCCGATCGAACCCGTGTGGAATTAACTATGGTTGCTAATCATCCCATGAAAATACCCCAGCGAAACTATATCACATTTCTCCGGGTCTCCACCGGGTTTGACGAGGCCGATAACAGGATTCTTAAGTTACTTGATAAGGGTGATTTGGTGATTACTGCTGATATACCGTTGGCAGCTCAAGTTTTGGAAAAGGAGGGTTATGCCCTTAATCCCAGAGGGCACCTTTATTCCAATAGGTCAATTCAGGAGCAGCTGAGAATAAGGGCGTTCAAGGAGAGTTTGAGGGACAATGGAATTGATACCGGCGGGCCGGCGCCGATGAATCAAAAGAATACGAGTAAGTTTGCCAACCACTTAAACAAGTGGTTATCCGATATTTAAATGACAATCTTACGACTATTCACCGATGGCAGTGTGAATCCCAAATCAAAAGTCGGATATGGGGCATACCTTGCTGTGTTGCCGGAGGTGCCGTATTCAGAATCCTTTAAAACAGATGTTAAGGTAAAAAGATTTGAACACACCAGCTCGGCCAAACTGGAAATCCAGGCCCTGATTTGGGCATTGACTTCAATTCAAAAACATGTCGGCACAATCATTGTGTATACGGATTCCCAGAACATTATCGGACTTAAGGCAAGGCGTAGGCGACTTGAGATAAATGATTATTTATCCAAGAAGAATAAGCCCATTAAAAACAGTGCACTGTATAAAAAATTCTTCTATTTATCAGAGCAACTGGATTGTGAATTCAAAAAAATCAAAGGCCATAAGCCATCCCAGTTGAAAAATGAGGCAGAGCGTTTTTTTACATTGGTAGACAAAGCATCAAGAAAAGCCTTGAGAAATTATTAAATAATAATACCCTCAATAAGCACAGGAATTCCGGGATATTCTATTCTAAGGCGAGCCGTAGTGTCGTTTCTATATTATGATGAATCTTATTTTTCAAAACCCCATTTCCACCCACTCTACCTGGCTTTTGGGTTGGGTACATCCTTCGCACTCACGTCCTGTTCTTCCGCGATAGATAAGGCCCACGAGTTATCATCGGCTTCAGCCATCAACCCCTCCTGATCTTTACCCCGCGCGGGGCTGTATGACAACTCTGTCAGTAATGCAAAATGATCCGAACCAAAGTAAGGCAACCGTTTAATCGAAGTCACGGTGAAATGATTGCTGTGAAACAGGTGATCCAGCGGCCAACGGACAAATGGGTATTTGGCATGAAACGTATTGAACATTCCCCGTCCCACCCGCGGGTCCAGTAATCCGCTAAGCTTGCGAAACAAGCGTGTAGTTGCTGACCAGGCGACATCATTAAGGTCTCCTGTCACGACAACAGGCTGATCACTGTCCCCCACGCTCCGGGCAACAATCACCAGTTCCGCATCCCGTTCCGCAGATTCGGGATTCTCTGTGGGGCTGGGGGGAGCAGGGTGAAGAAAATGCGTACGTACCGGGTCGCCCGAGCGCAACTTGACTTGGGCGTGCATCGAGGGAACATCGTCCTCAACAAGGTATGATATTTCCGTGTTCTCAAGCGGCAAGCAAGAGTACACATGCATACCGTAGAGATTGTCCAAAGGACATTTCATGCTGTAGGGCATGTCAGCTTTTAGCGTATCAAGATGACGTTGCCACCACTGATCAGACTCCAGCGTCACGAGTACATCCGGCGCGTATTGGTTGACCAGTTTCAAAAAAGCGTCGGCTTGCCTGTTGGGTGTCAATACGTTGGCCGTAAGAATGCTGAGTTTGCGATCGGGGATAGGGTTTTTTGTCGTTTTAACTTCTGATCGCCAGAAAACCGTGTACGGCATAACCCACCACATCTGCCAGGCCAGGCACACCAGTGTGATGCTAATGAGAGCCCAAGTCTGGGTTTTTGCAAGATCGAGCGATATGACCTGTATCAGGAGTAATAACGATGCAACGGCCGCCAGTTGCATGCGTGGAAAATCCATTCCCCTTACGAGCCAATGAGGATGGCGCCATAAAGGCAATAGCGTAGCCGCAAGCAACATGACGGTAGCAATAACAATTGGTATCTTCATGGCTTACCCCGTTTTAATCGTTCCATATTATCCGATGTGGTCTTCGTTCATACATTTCCGTTAACGCCGCAATCATTTGCGGCGTTTGGCTCGGTATTATCTTTGGTTAATTTGATAAGAATCCAACCCAAAACAACGAATGGAACCATAATTACACTGCCAGAAAGGTAATCGTTGAAACGCACTAAAGAGTATGGAGACATCATTTCCCGAAAATCCTCTGACATGTGCACACATGCAATCGTAAAGATATTAAATATTGTTGATCCAGTGGCAGAAAGAAGAACAATACCAGTATCTTTTTTCCAATTCCGAAAACTGTTTATTGCAGAGCCAGTTAAATGGGGAATGATCGCTGGAATAAAAAAAATGATCAAAGTAAATAGTTTCGCACCTGTTTCTTCTGCTACATTGGTGAATCCCATCAAACACACCATGGAAAAGAAAAAACCAGCAATGATATATAATATAATGCTAAACACTTTACGCATTATTCAATATCTCCGCTCGTGAAAAAACTCGTTCACTTTAGGCCTGAAAAGGAAAAATGCAACTACCAATAATAAAACAAAACTTGGAATTAATGCTACTTTCATAGGAGAGGTTGCAATGCCGATTAAAAAGCCGATAACGCTCCAAATCACATACAGGAATCTTGCCCAGTTTTGACCCTTGAGCATTGCTATACCTGAAATAAGCATGATCAGTATTCCAGCATATGTCATTGCGTGTTGAATGGGAATCGGAATAGGATTCTTACTCATCAATTCAAGTGCCATTGCATTGTTGAACATAATTGCTCTTGTGATTAGAGAGATTCCTCCCATGATGATCAAGATCCAGGAAATAACTGTTACCGAAGTAGGACGTTTTTTCATCAATTTTTCCTTATTTCATTATACCGAATCTATACCGAATCGCGTTGCTGATCGGCGCACAGCGCCGGTCCAGTACCGCGATTCACGGCGGCGGAGTCGCCGTGAACACCCTGGCGTTAAGCTTCGGGCGGTTCTGGCGCGGGCCATGGCTTTGCATGGGCCGTGACAGGGCCGGTTGTCAGCTTGAACGGCTTGTTTATCCTTATTCGTTATGCCAATATTTCTTCAATTGGCAGTAATTGCTTACCATGGCGAACGGTCAGAATAGATATTCGTTTTTCTTCAATCCGATACACTATTCTGTAATTCCCATAGATTATTTCTCTATATTGATCTTTGTTGATTTCAGGAACAATACTTCCTGATTTAGGGGACGATGCTAAACTTTCAACTTTTGAAAATATTTTGTCCACCCAATTTTCAGCGGCAGTTGGTTTATCTTTTGCTATGTAGTTTGCAATTTCGGCTACTCTATCGATAGCCAATGGAGACCAGATTATTTTCATTTAAAAATCCGTTGCATAATCATTTCTTTTACTTCATCGTGTTCGACTCCTTCTCCATGGTCTATCTGGTTGATTGAAGTTTGTATGTCTGTCAAAAGCTCCATCTTTTCTTGCATTGATTCATATTCAGTGACATCTAAAAGAACTGCAACCCCTTTTCCATGCTGGGTAATGACAACCGGTCTTTTGGTATCGTGAACTTGTTTAATAAATGACGCAATCCCGGTTCGAACTTCCGAGAGAGGTTTAATATCTTGGTCTATCCTTAATCTTTGCATTGCATATCTCCTTATTAATTTTTGTACATTTTAACGTACTATATTTGGATACGCAATGTGTTTTTTTGAGGGCATAATTCTTGATTTTCTGCGATCGCGGCTTTTTGCGACCCGTAGTAAGAGCATTGTTGGAAACCCATATAATTCTTATAATGCTGTTTTATGGGTCGAAAACATTAACCTAAGCCTGTTTTGAGGGTGTTTTTAAAGGGTATTCGTTTTTATTCCAGTTGGTTGGCTGAGCCCGTCCCCCGATCGGTCCCCCGATCGGTCCCCCGATCGGTCCCCGATCGCTGGGACAAGGTACTGGACGAAGTCAGCACCGCGATTCACGGCGGCGGAGCCGCCGTGAACGTCGAGTTCAGCCGCCGCGCTGTTGGCGGTCGGCTGAAATGGGATGTTGGGCATCAGATATCGGAAGGCAACGAAAGTTCCAACCTCTATTTTCTGAGAGCCTCATTCAAGCTGCGGTCAATTTGCTCAAGGTCATTCTGGATCTCACGAACAAGTGCAGCGTATTCAATCCTATCGGGATCAAGTTGCTTCAGTCGCGCGATTTTGCCCCCCTTCAGATCCATGAGGCTTTGCATCAGCATTCGTGAACTCGATAGCTTCTGATCCACCAGTCGATATTTTTCTTCCATTTCCTCAAGCTTTTTGGTTTTCTCGTCAAGTTGAGCCCTCACTTGTACAATGGAAGCTGCGTCTGATTTCAGTAACTCGCCTACAAAGCCACCGAGCGAAAGAATGAGTGCAAAGCCCATGAAAACGTAGATCGCTTTGATTATCTCTGTCCTCGGTTTGGCCACACCTTGCTCTTTCCGGAGCAAAAGATATGCGAGCACCGCAAGGGCCAGCCCAAGCCCTATGGCCCCGTAAGCGAGAAAATTGCCTAATGATTCCATAACTCGGTCTCCTTAAGTTGCTCAACAAGTAATTGTGTAGTTTCCGTTTATCTTTCGTGTTCACTTATCTAACGGAATAACTCCCAAAAAGTAAGAATAACCAGATCTGCATAAATATTTAAAAAATCAATTATGAAATCATTAACATCCTCTGAAAAGGCTTGCAAATTTTTTTCTTCAATTTGTCACATAATGGATACGATCTGCCAGAGACGCATCATTGGTCATAACCGCCCCACCCTCCCCTGTGGTTATGGTCTTTACCGAATGAAAGGAAAAAACAGCCAGGTCCGTATGGGCGCAGTTGCCACAGGCATATCGTTTTCCACCCACCTGATAAAATAACCCCAGCGCGTGGGCTGCATCTTCTATAAGTGAAAATCCATTCGTCTCGGACAATTCAGCCATGGCGGGAAGATCCGTCCCAAGGCCTGCAAAACCCACGAAGATCACCACCCTAGACGGTTTGTGTTCCCGGCAGTATGCTTCAAGCTTTTATGAGGACAGGCAGAGCTCCCGGATCAATATCAATGAAACCGGTCCTGCCGCCGTAGTATCCAATATAATTGTCAGCCTTTTTTACAGCTTGAAAAATCCATCGACAAACTTAAGCTTTAATTTTCGCCGGGGCAATGACAGCCAGACAAATATCAGCTTTAATTTCAATATATTAAATTTTTATCATGCCTGTTTTTTTATCCGGCACCATAGTTGCTCTATATAGCCCCAGACAAGCGCACCTTCTTTTTCAACTCAGGAACAAAGGGGCAAATCTTGAGCAAATTAAAACAAAACAGACAGTGGCTGAAAAGAGCAATTTTTCTTAATATGACTTTTTTTCCCATGATCCCTTTTATTATTGTTATGGGGGTCAGCTTCTACTTCTTTTCTTCAACCCTGGATAAATCCACCCAGGCCAGCCTTGAAAGAATCCTGACAGACCACCGCAAGATGATTGAATCTTTCCTGCTTGAAAGGAAATCCGATCTTGAACTGATCACCCGGGCATATACGTTTGAAGACATCATGGCCGAAGACGCCATCAGCACCATCTGCCAAAGTCTTCAAAAACGGTCGCCGGCCTTTGTTGACCTGGGGCTGTTTGACGAAACCGGTAAGCACTTAAAATATTCCGGGTCCTTTGCCCTGGCAGGAAAAAGCTACACCCAGGAACCCTGGTTCCAGAAAACCATGCTCCGGGGATTTTATATCAGTGATATTTTTTTAGGATACCGCAATCGCCCCCATTTTGTTATTGCCGTGCGCAGGACTGAAAACAACCAAACCTGGGTGCTGCGAGCCACTATTGACACCGTGTTCTTTGATTCCATGGTATCCGGGGTACGCATCGGCAAAACAGGCGAAGCCTACATTTTAAACCACGAGGGGGTCGCCCAGACCGTCAGGCGTTCCGGGGATATCGCCCTTCTTGATAAAGATCCGGCCTTTGGGTGGATGAACAAACAGTTTTCCGCCAACCGCCAGACCTTCAAATTATCACCCAAAGGCCAACCTTTTTTATATGCTGTATCCAAACTGACCAATCAATCCTGGTATCTGGTGATACGCCAGGAAAAACACGACGCCTACAGAGCGCTTTACTCTGCCGTCCTGATCTGCGTGGTCATCGCCATTTTAGGACTGACAGCCTTGGTGGTCCTGGCCTATGTCACTTCAGAGACCATCTGTCGGCGCATGGACCGTCTGGACGAAGAAAAGGAGCAGCTGGGCAGCCAGCTGATCCGGGCCGTGCAACTGGCGGAAATCGGGGAAATGGCCGCCGGATTTGCCCACGAAATCAACAATCCTTTACAGATCATCAAAAGTGAGTATGCCCTGATCAAAATTCTCATGGAAGAACTGTACCCGGGCAAGGACAGCAAGGAGAAAGCCCCGGACACCCAGACCTTCAATGATATCCAGGAAAGTGTGGACCAGATCCATAAACAGGTGGAGCGCTGCCACGAAATCACGTCTGCCATCTTAAAATTCGGCAGAAAAAAAGAGGTCAAGCACACCACCCTGAATCCGGGCAAGGTTATTCCCGAAATTCTCAAACTTGTTGAAAACTCGGCCCATACCAGCGGTGTAGAGATCACCACCCGGATTGAAGAAAACATACCAAGTTTCATGGGCGACCCCGGCCGGTTCCAACAAGTCATGCTGAACCTGGTCAATAATGCCATACATGCCGTTACCAGCCGGCACGGCGCCAAAGGCGGCGAGATTCAAATAAGTGCCGCCCAAACCCGGAACAATGACGGCCGGACCATGGTTGACATTCAGGTTAAAGACAATGGCTGCGGAATAGCGCCTGAGCATATGGATAAAATTTTTTCACCCTTTTTCACCACAAAAGCCGTTGGCAGGGGAACGGGCCTGGGGCTTTCGGTATGTTTCGGCATCATCGAAAGTTTCGGCGGCACCATGTCTGTAGACAGCCGTCTTGACGAAGGCACCGTGTTTTCCATTCAGCTTGCGGCAGAGGAAAATCAATCGTCTTAAAAAGGAGGACAACCTATGGAGAAGATGAAACTGTTACTGGTCGATGACGAAATCCGCTATCTTGAGACCACCCAAAAACTCATTGAAAGAAAGGGCTATGAGGTGTGGACAGCCCCAAGCGGAGAAAAAGCGCTCCAAACCATGGCGGCCCACAACATCCATGTGGTGATCCTGGATGTGAAAATGCCCGGAATGGACGGCAATGAGACCCTTAAGCAGATCAAGGAGCTGTACCCCTTAACAGAAGTGATCATGCTCACCGGTCATGCCACGGTGGACTCAGCCATAGACGGTCTGAAATCAGGTGCCTGGGATTATCTGATGAAGCCTGCAGATATTGAAGACATCATTGAAAAAGCAGAGTTGGCGTTTCAGAAACGTATGAACCAGGAAGAGAAAATCCGGTCTGCCCAGGCCAAACAGTACCTGAAATCCCCCCGGGAAATTCTCAAACAGGGAAAAGACTAATCTGAAAAGAGGAGTAAATTGAATGAAACAAGATAAGAAAAAAGTCACCGGGTATGACAAATACATAGACTGGAAGATCTTTATCATTCCTGTGGTCCTGTTCTTTGCTGTGCTCTTTATGCCCACCCCGTACGGCATGAAGGATGTGGGCATGGAATACACCATCGCCCCCCAAAAAGTGGTCTCTTATATTACAAATGAACTTTTTTCCGTCAAAAGTGAAGAGGCAGCCCAATGGCAGTTGCTCACCGCCCAGATCATGGAACAGAACATGCGCATCGGCGCGCTGAGCAAAGAAAGGTTCATGGACCGGAATGCCAAATGGTGCAAAAAATATAAAATCCCGATCCAGAAGGCCAACCTTGAAAAGGCACAGGAATATATCAGCAGCGTCAGTGATGCTGATTTCAAGGCCTTGATGGGCAATGCGCTGGAACTGCGAAAAAACGGGCTTAAATATGAAGATCTAAAAGACAAGGACAAGGCAAGTGCAGATAGTGGCGCCTGGAAAATCAAGGTCGCCATTGCCATGGGTATTTTTGTGGTCCTGTGTTTTTTAACCGAATGTATCCCCTTGCCGGCAGTTGCCTTCTGTATCGGCCTGATTCTGGTATTCACCGGCGTAATCAGCCGTCAAGAGGTGGCCATGCTCTACTGGTCTGACGCCTGCTGGTTCATCATGGGATCGCTGATGTTTGCGGCCGCATTTGTAAAAACAGGAGTAGACAAACGGGTATGCATGATGATGTTCAAGCGCCTGGCCGTACCCAATCCCAAATGGATCACCTTGATCTTCTTTTTAATCATCACGCCTTTAGCAGCCTTTATATCCGACCATGCCTTGGCGGCCATGTTTCTACCCATTGGTATGCTGCTCTACCAGAACAGTCTGACCGAAGAGGTGCCCGAGGACAAAGAGCTTGCCAAACTGTTGATGATCTCCATTGCCATGGCCTGTAACATTGGTGGTCCGGGCGCACCTTCCGGCGGAGCCAGAAACGTTATCATGATGACCTATCTCACCGATATGTTCGGCCTTGATATCGGTTACTTCCAGTGGGTCACCTATTGTTTCCCCTTTCTCATCGCCATGATTCCGATTTCCTGGTTCATCATCAACATACGCTTTAGACCTAAAACCGTTACCCTGGCACCTGCCATGAATCACCTGCGCCGTGAAATCGACCGCATGGGCGCCTGGAACAAGCAACAGGTATGGGCCCTGATTATCTTCCTGGTCATGGTTTTCGGCTGGTTTACGGAAAAAGCCTTCTACAATATAGGTATCTACCCCATTCGCCTGGGTATCGGCGTGATTGCCGTGGCCGGCGCCATCGCCTACATCATGGCTGGCGTCGTCAACTGGCGCGACTACCAGGACCGTGTGGACTGGGGTGTTGTCTGGCTCTATGCCGGGGCTATTATCTTTGGCCGTACCCTGGATTCAACGGGCGCGGCATACTGGCTGGCCCGATCCGCCATAGAATTTTTGTCCAACTTCGGTATGGATTCAGGCCTGCCGCTGATGGCTGTCTCCAACGGTCTGACCTCTATCCTGACCAACCTCATGGCTGACGGCCCCGCGGCTGCATCTGTAGGCCCCATCACCCTGAATATGGCCGGCATGGTTCATCCGGGCAGCAGTTATCTGCCTTTCATGGCCATGGCTACGGCAATGGCGTCATCCTTTGCATACTGCCTGATCATCGGCACGCCACCCAACGCCATTGTATATGCCAGCGGTTACCTGGAACCCAGAGATTACCTGAGAGCCGGTATCCCTTTGTTCTTTTTTGCCAACATTGTACTGCTGCTGCTCACCGGCGTTTACTGGACCTTTAGAGGATTCGGCACCTTGCCCGGATTCTGACATTTTTTTTAAGGAGGTCGATATGACACAGATGTCAACAAAACCAGCAGACAAAACAACCAAAAGTAGAATCTACTTTTCAAAAGAGACGGAACGGCGGATATTTTTTTACATGACGCTGATCATGCTTGCCGCAGGGATTATAAGCAAATTGTTTTAAACAAAGGTTTATTATGGACAGCCCAGTGAAAAGCCTTTTTCAAATATGCCTTTTCGCCTAAGGAGGATGAAATGAATACACCAGGGGCACTTTCGGCACTGAAATTTTACAATCAGGGTGTGATCCGGCTGCTCATCGAACCGATCCTGTTTTTTGCAGAGCTACCTGCGGTCCATACCACGGGCAGGGCTATAGGGTTTACAGCCCTGTGTTCCGGGTTTTATGCCGGTGCAGGGCTGCTTACAGGCCCAGGTCCCCAATCCCCTATGGTCATGGCATTGATCTATTTTGTCAATGCGGCAGGCATGGTACTCATCAGTTCCATCACGGGCTTTTGCACCATGGTGATGATCAACGGCAAGAGTCGTGGCTTTTCCCTGGTGTTCGGGCTTTACGCCTATGCGTCGGGGATCACTATGCTCATCTCATGGCTGCCTTTCATGCTCTGGTTCACAGAGCCATGGAAATACTGGTTGGTTTATACGGGATTTCGACAAAGCTGCAATCTGTCCAAAACCCGTGCGATTACAGTCCTTTTGATATCTGTGCCTGTCCAGTGGTGCCTGATTTATTCGGCCATAACAGCAGTCACCGGCCGTGTGTAAAACATCTTTTAAATAGGAGCAATATAAAATGAAACAACCCATAAAGGTCTTAATGGTTGATGATGAAAAACGGTTCAGGGAAACGACGCGCAAAATTCTGGAGCGCAATGGTTTT
The DNA here is from genome assembly GCF_963675255.1 of uncultured Desulfobacter sp. GTDB lineage: Bacteria > Desulfobacterota > Desulfobacteria > Desulfobacterales > Desulfobacteraceae > Desulfobacter. The sequence continues at coordinate 1,602,682 of NZ_OY775937.1, read as the reverse complement.
CAGACCATCCTCGCGGAAAACGGCGCCAAAGCCCTGGAATGCCTTGATCAGTCGCCGGATGTGGCCATTCTGGACATCCGCATGCCCGGCATGGATGGGCATGAGGTCCTTGAAAAAATGATTAAATTAAAACCCGAGTTACCCGTGATCATGCTCACGGGCCATGGAGATAAGGATTCGGCAGAACAGTCCCTGGTACTAGGTGCCTTTGACTACCTGTCAAAGCCTTGTGACATTGACCTTTTGTCCGATAAAATCCGGGAAGCCTGCCGGAGTAAACAACAGACGGGGAAAATGGAAGAGGACTTGGTGGGTTCGGCGATGATCCCATTAAGTGCGTATACCTCCATTGCCGAGGATGCCACCATTGCCGAATCCATCCAGGAACTTAAAGCCTCTTTTGTAACGCTTCCAACCTCGGACTTGATCATGGAAACCGGCCACAGGTCCATACTGGTCATGGACAAGAACGGGCAGATTCAAGGCATTCTCACCATCCGTGACCTTTTAAAACGGATTCTGCCAGGCTACCTGACCTCGACAAAGCCGGCCATGGCGGATTCCATCCAATACTCCCCTATGTTCTGGCGGGGGATGTTCACAAGCGCCGTAGAACAGATCGGCACCTTGACCATCAGTGAACTTATGTCACCGGTACCGATATCCATTGATGCGGAATCCACTCTGATGGAAGCGGCTTGGATCATGGTGGACCATAACCAGCGCCGTCTTATTGTCACCGAAGACGGCAAGCCCACAGGGGTGATCAGAGAACAGGACCTGTTTTTTCAAATGGGAAAACACCTGATTCCCCCAAGACTAAAGTAGACCCGGATATCATCCATTTAAAAAAGCCAATCCCGGGTCTGGTCCCAATCAACCAGCCCGGGATTTTCCAAAGGAGGTCCACATGTCAGACAAGGAAAAAATATTAGTTACCCTTGACGGCTCAAAACGTTCGGGAAGGAGCGTTGACTATTTATGCAGATTCAAACCGTTTAGAAACAGGAAAGTGACTTTATTTAACATAACAACGCCCGTGCCCGAAGCCTATTATGATCTGACCCAGGATTTCTTCAACAAAATTGCCGTACCCCAGGTAAAGGCCTGGGAAACAGGCCAGAAAACAATAATGACCGACTTTCTTAAAGAGGCACGCCAAAAAATGATAGCTGCCGGTTATGCGCCGGACAATATCGAATTCAAATTAATCAGCCGGGAAAAGGGGATTGCCAGGGGCATTCTCAACGAAATCAAAAACAATCAATACCACAGCCTTGTCATCCGCAGAAAGGGAAGCGCAAACTCCATTATCGGTGTAACCATGGGTGGTGTAGCTGCCAAGCTGGTGGAAAAAGCAGACTTTATTCCCTTGATGATTGCCGGAACCCGTGAAATCCAGCACGACCTGTGCATCGCAGTTGACGGTTCCACAGGATCCAAGCACGCTATCCAATACACAGCCGATATGATGGGAAAAACAAACTGCCGTATTCTTCTTTGCGCGATCATGCGCTCTACAGTCATAGATTCAGAGCCTGAAGGAAATGACCCCTTTGTAGAAATGTCTCTTCAAGCCAAACACCAACTCAATGAAGCCATGGCCGAGGCAAAACAGACCCTGACCCAGGCGGGAATACCGGAAGACCGGATCGAAGCCTGTCTTATCCAGGGTGCCCAGAGTCGGGCAGGCGCTCTTCTGGACACGGCCCGGGCTGCAAAATGCGACACTATTGTCATGGGCCGCAAGGGGATGTCGGACGTTGATAATTTCGATCTGGGACGAATTCCCAGAAAAATCATTTTCGCGTCCAGAAAATTTACAATTTGGCTGATTCCATGATCTATTTATGAATATGGCTGCTGCACCATAGAAAAAATATTCGTCATAGCCCGGTACCTGTGCTACGCTTAAACATAGATCTCATCCATAAAAAAAGCACCCCCCGGGGTTGGCCCCAATCAACCGGCCCGGGATTTTCCAAAGGAGCTCCCCATGCCAGACGAAAAAAAGATATTAGTTACCCTTGACGGCTCAAAGCGTTCGGGAAGGACCGTTGACTATTTGTGCAGATTCAAACCGTTTAGAGACAGGAAAATAACCTTATTTAATATAACAACGCCCGTTCCTGAAGCCTATTATGATCTAACCCGGGATTTTTTCAGCAAAATTCCCGTATCCCAGGTAAAGGACTGGGAAATGGGACAGAAAACGATAATGACCGAATTTCTTAAAGAGGCACGCCGGAAAATGATTGCTGCCGGTTATAAGCCGGACAATATCGAACTCAAGCTTAACAGCCTGGAAAAGGGCGTTGCCAGGGACATTCTCAACGAAATTGAGAACAATGAATACCACAGCCTTGTCATCCGCAGAAGGGGAAGTGCAGACGCCATGCTCGGCGTAAACATGGGTGGTGTAGCTGCCAAACTGGTCGAAAAAGCAGACTCTATTCCTTTGATAATTGCCGGAACCCGTGAAATCCATCACGACCTGTGCATCGCGGTTGATGGCTCTCCAATATCCACGCGCGCGATCGAGTACACAGCCGATATGATGGCAAAAACAAGCTGCCGTATTCTTCTTTGCGCGATCATGCGCACCACAGTGACCGATTCAGTGCCTGAAGGAAAGGACCCCTTTGTGGACATGTCGCTTCAAGCCAAACGTATACTTGATGAAGCTTTGGCCGAGGCAAAACAGATCCTGACCCAGGCGGGAATACCGGAAGACCGGATCGAAACCCGTCTCATCCAGGGGGCCCAGAGCCGTGCAGGCGCTCTTCTGGACAAGGCCCGGGCTGCAAAATGTGACACCATTGTCATGGGCCGCAAGGGGATATCGGACGTTGAAAATTTCGATCTGGGACGAATTCCCAGAAAAATCATTTACGCATCCAGAAAATTTACGATTTGGTTGATTCCTTAGGAACGAGTCCGAAATAATTTAACCTGGGAGCGCGGACGTCCCGGCTATAGCAAAATGGGCAAGTTATTTAAGACCCGTTCCTTAACATAGGAGGGACAAATGGGAACACAGAATTTATCCAGAATGTTCAACCCCGGATCCATCGCCGTAGTCGGTGCCGGTAACAAACAGAACCGGGTGGGTCATACCCTGGTACGCAACCTCATTGAGGGCGGATTTAAGGGCGACATCTATCCTGTCAATCCGGATCATGCCCAAATTATGAATATACCTGCCGCAAAAAATATCCGTGACATCCAAGGCTTTGTGGACCTGGCCATGGTAGCAGCGCCCATCAACCAAATCCCCCAGATCATTGAAGCATGCGCCGACAAAGGCGCAGCAGGTGCCGTGATCATCAGTGGCGGAGGCAGGGAGACAGGGGTCCCGGGGTCCCGGATCGAACAGCAGATCAAGGCCGCTGTCGGGCAAAGCGGCATGCGCATCATCGGCCCTAACTGCATCGGCATTGCCCATCCCCCATTGCACCTGAATGCTTCGCATATGCCGGGCTCCCCGGCCGAAGGACGCATTGCCTTTTTGTCCCAATCGGGTTCCGTATGTGCGTCAGTCATGGATCTGGCTGAAAAGGAAAATCTGGGATTCAGCCATATTGTCAGCTTAGGATCCATGCTGGACGTTGATTTTGCAGACATGATTGATTATTTAAGCGAGCAACGGGGCGTGGACAGCATCATCATGTACATGGAAAATATGACCCGAATCCGAAACTTTATGAGCGCCGCCCGGGCAGCCTCGCGGATAAAGCCCATTATCTGCCTGAAATCAGGGCGGTCTGAGGCCGGCGCCCGGGCCGCCTCGTTTCACACAGGCGCAATTGCCGGAGAAGATGCGGTCTATGACATTGCCTTTGAACGAGCAGGTATCCTGCGGGTGGACACGTTTGAACAATTATTTGACTTCACCCGTATTCTGGCAAGACAACAGCGCCCTACAGGCAGACGATTGGCCATTGTTACCAATGCCGGCGGTCCCGGTGTAATGGCAGTAGACGCGCTTTCATCTTTTGGCCTTGAACCCGCTGTGCTGAGCATCAAAACCATTGAAACCCTGGAGGCCACCCTTGAAAAAGCATGGAGCAAGACCAATCCTGTGGATGTCCTAGCAGATGCTTCCTATACCCAGATTGCCCGGGCCGTAACCATTGCAGCCCAGGCACCGGAGGTGGACGGCATCCTCATGATCCATTCGCCAGTGGACCACTTTTCCCCAGCGGACCTTGCCCAAGTCCTGGCAAGCCAGGTAGCTTCCCTGCCCGGACCTGTATTTACGGTCTGGCTGGGCGGCACAAGCATGGACAAAGCCCGACAAATTCTCAATGAAAAAGAGGCGCTGACCTATGACACCCCGGAAAAAGCGGTCAGGGCATTTGCGGGATTGTACAGGCACAGCCGCAACATTGACATGCTCAACGAAATACCGGTCAGACGCGACATCAAGCTGAAAATCAACCATGAACAGGCCGGATCAATCATTGAATCGCATATGAAAAACGCCCCGATCCTATTAAATGAAACGGATGCCAAAACGGTTCTGGAAGCTTATGGGATACCCGTAAGCCCGGCAGAACCTTCCCAGGCCAACGTGTCTGCACCAGACTATGAACTCTATGTCGGCGCCAAACTGGATGCTCAGTTCGGGCCGGTCATTAAATTCGGTATGGGGGGAGCGATGTCTGAAATCCACCAAGACATCGCGCTATCCCTGCCGCCTTTAAATTCAGCCCTGGCGGCCCGGGCCATCAGCGCCACAAAGATATCCAAAGCGTTAAAAGGACACCATCATTTCAAGGCCGTGGACCAGGGCCTTGTGGAAACCCTTTTAATACGCTTAAGCCGCCTGGTCACCGATTTTCCCCAAATCAGTGAACTGGAAATTAATCCTGTGGCGGTCACCAATGGGCAACTTATGGGGCTTAAGGCGAGCATCCACCTGGCCCCGCCCCCGGCAGCAGCGCCCGACCATCTCATTATAAGTCCCTACCCGGCCTGGCAGGAACAGCTGTATACCACCCAGGAAAGTGAACAGGTGCATATCCGTCCGGTGAAGCCCGAAGATGCCGAGCCCATGATGGACTTTTTTGAAAATTTGTCGAAACAGACCATATATTTACGATTTTTCACACCGCTTAAACAATTGTCCAAACAGATGCTGATCCAGCTCACCCAGATTGATTATGACCGGGAAGTTGCTCTTTTGGCTCTGCTTCCAACCCAGTCCGGAGAAAAAATTATTGGCAGCGCCAGAATCATATTCACCGCCAACGGCACCGAGGGCGAATTTGCCATCATGCTGGCGGATTCCTGGCAGGGCAAAGGGATCGGGGCAGCGCTTTTGAAGTCCTGCCTGGCCTTTTCCAAACGATACGGCCTGAAACGGGTATTTGGCATGGTACTGCGTCAAAACAGGCAGATGCTTCGCCTTGCCGACAAACTGGGATTTAAAAAGGTCAGGACTCCCGCCTCAAGTGAAGTTGAAATCATTATTGATATCGAAAAATTAGATCTTTACACACTGTAACTCGATCATCAAGATTTTAGGGAATTGGTTCAAATTCAAGGCGGAAACAATTTTTAACCGGAGGAATATACAATATATTTTGAGGATTAAAAATTTTTTCCAACGCCGAAGTTGGGCAAATTAACAAAAACTTGATCATCGAGTGTAAAATTTAGTAATCACCTTGGTGGACCTGTTTGAAGTCCCTTGACAAATCCGCAATGACATCATAAATTATGACCATGGTTGGGACTATGGTCGGAGGAATTATGAAAACGGTTACAAAAAGCACTTTAAAAGCAAAAATGCTCGCCTATTTCCGGGAAGTGGAGGAAACAGGAGAGGAATTGATTGTGCTCAACTACAATAAGCCTGTATTAAGAATCAGCCCTTACAAAGAAAAGAAATCTTTTGATGATGTTTTTGGCCCCTATCAAAACAAAATGACCTATTCCGAACCTCTTGAAGCAGGAACTCAAGAGGAATGGGGAGAGCTTGCGTGATATTTTTGGACACATGCGCCTTGTTGTATAATGCCTTTGAAAAGAAACGGTTATCTCCCACATCAGTCCAAAAAATAGAAGAAAGTGATGGTTTTCTGATCAGTTCCATCAGCATTTGGGAAATCGGAATCAAAATTAAAAAAGGCAAACTGGATATCCCTATATCCTTGGAAGAACTTATTTCCAAACTCAACCAGGTTCACAATTTTCAAATCCTTTCAATTGACGAAAACACATGGGTGAATTCCCTGAACCTGGACTGGGATCACCGTGATCCAGCCGACCGGGTTATTGTTGCAAGTGCCGACGCAAGACAGATGGAACTGATAACCTCTGATACCATCATTCTGGATTTTTACGACAGGGCCGTATGGTAAAGGGAAGGACGCTCTGCTGTTGGAAAAACTGCCTTTTGTTCATAAGGCCCATGGTCAAAATAAAATCGCCCATCTACTTGTTTTTTAAGCCGCCCTCGGCGTTACGATAAGAGCCTCAGTTTCTGTCACAAAAAAAACAAAAATTGTGGGGTTTTTTTCTTTTTTTCCAGTTTATAGTCTATAGTTTCTGCAACGTAGCTGCTTTAGATCTTTACATACTGTAAAAAAACGTGACAGGTGACAGCCTTTTTGGCCGCCTGTCACGTCTCTTGAATCATTCTATCATTTCAAGTAATTAGCACCCATTTTCAGTTCTTTTATTTAGCTGGCATATATCTTGATATTCTTGTGTCTAAACACTTAAGCCGAATAAAACGGCCTCACAGGAGTCATAAATATTATGCCCGAACCCACAGCTAACAGAAAAGAATTTTATCAATCACTTACCCGAAATATCAGAATCCGTATCCTGCTGGTTTCCATTATCCCCATGATGCTGACCTTAGGCATTCTGTGCTGGCAATTTCACCTGGCTTATTCTGAAAAGATCAGCGCGCATATCGGCGAACTGGTGCTCAAGCACACCCAGAATATCGATACCTTTCTTAAAGAAAAACTGGGAAATATCCGCTACCTGGCCCGGCAGTTGTCCACCACCGAGCCGGATATGGCCCAGCAATTTTTGACCTCACAGCTATCTGAACTTAAGGGTGAATACGGAGATGTATTTACGGATCTGGGCCTTGTGGATTCAGAGGGTATCCAATTTGCCTATGAAGGCCCCTTCCGCCTTGTCAATGCCGATTACAGCGAGGCGACCTGGTTTTTAAAGGCCATGGACAGCCCCTATTATATTTCCGATGTATTTGCCGGACTTCGCGGGCACCCTCATTTTATCCTGGCAGTCAAGCTGTCAGCCCAGGGCCGCACCTATATCTTAAGATCCACCATTAATTTTACAGCGTTTAACAGTCTGGTGGAAAACGTCCAGATCGGCAGGACAGGCACGGCATTCATTGTCAATGCTCAAGGACAACTCCAGACCCATCCCCGCTCGGGAACAAAAGAAATCGTTCCTTCATTTATTGCGGATCCAGCCATTTTCAAAGACAAGCAGACGATTATTCTCAAGCATAAAAATGACAGGGGCAACACCAGCCTGTATGCCCTGGCCCTGTTTAAAACAGTGGACTGGCGCATGGTGTTCCGCCAGGATGCCGGGGATGCATTAAGTGATATGTGGAATGCCGAACTGTTCACCCTTATCATATTCCTGCTGGGCTGCGCAGCCATAATGTCAGTTTCTTTTACACTCTCCAAAAACCTTGTCAAACGCATTGCAAGGGCAGACCGAAAAAATGAAGCCATGAACCAGCAGGTTGTGGAAAGCGGCAAACTTGCCACCATTGGCGAACTTGCTGCAGGCATTGCCCATGAAATCAATAACCCTGTGGCCATCATGGTGGAAGAGGCCGGCTGGATGAGCGATCTTCTTGAAGAAGAAGCCGGGATGACCCCGGACAACAAAAGTGAGTTTCACCGGGCCATTAAACAGATCACAACCCAGGGCCGGCGCTGCAAGGATATTACCCACAAATTATTAAGTTTTGCCCGGAAAAGTGATGCCACAGAGGCAGATATTGACATTAATGACACCATCCGGGAAATTGTGGACCTCACCGCCCAGATGGCCCGGTATAACAATGTCACCATCTCCACCCAGCTTGCCTCTGACCTGCCCTTTATCCGATTTTCCCCTTCTGAACTGCAACAGGTCATTTTAAACCTGACCAACAACGCCATTGATGCCATGGGCAAAGACGGCGGTACCGTGGAGATTAAAACAACGTTCAATGACCAGGACGATAATATGCTTGAAATTAAAGTGAATGACAACGGCCCAGGTATTCCCGCCCAATATATGGACCGGATTTTTGATCCCTTCTTCACCACCAAGGCCGTGGGAAAAGGCACGGGATTAGGCCTTTCCATTTGTTACGGCATTATTCAAAAAATGGGCGGTACAATTGAAGTGGAAAGCCATATGGGACAGGGGACCTGTTTCTTAATCCGATTGCCCCTAAATGCCCGCAAGATAACCAAACCGTCAACAAACAATAATACCCCCAATCACCTTTAAACCATTTAGGGAGACTTTACAGATGAAAATTTTATTTGTCGATGATGAGAAAGCCTTTCTGGACACCTTGATCAAACGGCTTGAAAAGCGCGAACTCAAAGCAGACGCCGTTTATGACGGACAGTCAGCCATAAACTTTCTGTCTGAACACGCCAACACGGATGTGGTGGTTCTTGACGTCAAGATGCCTGGCATAGACGGCCTTGAAGCACTTCAAGCCATTAAAAACGAAAACCCGCTGGTAGAAGTGATCATGCTCACGGGCCATGCCACAGTGCAAAATGCCATTGAAGGGATGAAACGCGGTGCATTCGATTATTTGATGAAGCCCTGTAATCTCGAAGAGCTCATCGCCAAGATCGAAGAGGCAGCAACTAAAAAATTTCAGCATGAAGAAAAGATCATGGAGGCCAGGGCCAAGGAGATCACAGGCCGCATGGTTTAGGTGTTTGGATGAATATTCACCCACCTGCGGCGTTGCTGCGGGAATTTGCAATCCTCACAACCGTCCAGGTTGCTCCGGTTTCAAATCCCCTTGCGCCTTGCATCTGGGCAAATCTTCATCCAAACACGGTCCTTGGTTACGAATTTAAATTTACTATAAATTTAAAGGCAAATATTAAAATGAAAGACACCCCTTTACCCCATACCCGACTGCTGATCGTGGATGATGAACAAGGCTTTGTGAATGTGCTGACCAACCGGTTGGGCCGCCGGGGGATAGATGTCGTCAAGGCGTATTCCGGTGCCCAGGCCCTGAAGGCCCTGCGCCAAAACATCTTCGATGTCATGGTTCTGGATCTGAAAATGGAGGACATGGACGGCATTGAGGTGTTGAAAATTGTCAGGAAAATGGCCCCGGATCTGCCGGTGATCATTCTGACCGGACACGGATCGAGAACAGCTGCAGAGGACGGTATGACATTAGGCGCGTTTGATTACCTGACAAAGCCCTGTGAACTTAAAGAATTAATGGAAAAAATCAGCCTGGCACGGCAGGCCAAAAACAAACAGAACGGAGAAACAAACCAATGATACTCAAATCGAACGGATTCAAACTGGCGGTGGCAGTTTTGATAGGTGTAATCGTGTTTATGCTGCCCAGGCCGGAAGGAACAAAATTTAAACTTTCCGGCACCGGTGCAGACCAATTGAGCCAGTCCGTTGCTCAATATTTTTCAACCCAGGAAACAGCACCGGGAAAGCCTGTTATTCTGACGGCCAAGGCCCCCGGCACCGAACAGGCCCGGGCACAATACCTTGCCAACCAGGCTGAGGAACTGGGCCTTTCAGAAGTTAATGTGGATTATGTGGACGGACTGAGCCCCAAAGCCAAACGGTTTTTATCGGTGCTGGCGGTACTGGTTATCCTGTTTGTGGTGGAGCCCATCCCCCTTGAAATCACGGCAGTGCTCATTGGCGCCTCCCTCGTTTTCCTGGGCATTACCGATGTAAAAGGGGCCTGGGCGCCCTACATGCATCCTGTTGTTATTTTCATCATGTGCTGCCTGATCTTTGCCATTGCCCTGGACAAGGTGGGGCTGACAAAACGATTGGGTTATTATATTATCAAAAAGGCGGGCAATTCCGTAACAAAGTTCACTTTTATCATCGCCATAGGCTTAGGGCTTGCATCCTCTTTCATGCATGATGCCGCCGCCTGTGCCATCGGTATTGTCACCATGCTGCCCCTGATGCGGGCCGTGGGTATTGAACCACATACCAATACGGCAAAATTCATGATGCTGTCCCTGCCCTTTGCCTGCTCCTGCGGCGGCATGGGGACCCTTGTGGGCGGTGGCAGGTGTATGGTGTCCGCTGCATTTTTAAAGGAGTTCACGGGTATTGAAATCACCTTTTTTGAGTGGATCAAGTATTGTATGCCGGCAGCCATTATCTGTGTGCCCGTTGCTGTTCTGGTCACCTACCTGGTTTACCGGCCCGACCCCAAATTCAAGCTGCCGGATTTTGATGAAGATTTAGGCCCTATGACTGCTGCGGAAAAAAAAGCATTGATCATCATTGCGCTCTCCTTTGTGTCCTGGCTCACAAAGGGCCTCCACGGCTTTCACTATTCCATTACCGGTATGGTGGGCGTGGCCTGCCTGGTATTGTTCGGCGTACTTAAATGGCGGGACATCAACGACAACCTGGAGTGGGGCACAGCCCTGTTCATCTTTGGCGGCGGCATTTCTTTAGGCCTTGCCATGGGATATTCCGGTGCAGCAGACTACTTTGCCAACCTGTTCTTCCCGCTGATCCAAGGCAAGGGATGGCTGGTGCTCTTTGTGGGTGTGGCCGTATTTGGCGCCCTTGTTACCAATGCCATGGCCAATGTGGCGGCAGCTGCGTTAATCCTGCCCATTGTTATTCCCATGGCCCAACTTGAAGGGGTTAACCCGACCATCCTGGCCCTGGGTCTTGGCATGGCCACATCATTTGCCATGCTGCTGGTAATCGGCTGCCCGCCCAATGCCATTGCCTATTCATACAAGTACTTTAAATCCTCGGATCTGACTAAGCTCGGTCTTGTGGCAACACCGACACTGCTTTTGATACTGGTCGGCGTGGTATGTACATGGTGGAAGATTCTGGGTCTAATATAGGAGGCGTTTGCTGAACCTGATGGAAACTAATACCCTTGAAAGTGATACCGGCAAGATTATCCGCGTGCTGCTGGTAGACGATGAAGATAACTACCGCAACGCCATTGCCCGGCGTCTGGAACGACGAAATATGGTTATCAGCCAGGCGCCTGATGGGACCTCCTGCCTGGAATACCTCGGCGAAAACGAAGTCGATGTGGTGGTTCTGGATATGAAGATGCCCGGCATGTCCGGTATGGAGACATTTAAGGGCATTAACAAATACTATCCGGGTTTGAAAGTTATTTTTCTGACCGGAAATGCCGCTTTAGCCGAAGGGGTGGAAGGGATCAAGGCCGGTGCCTTTGACTACCTGGCCAAACCCGTGGAGATCGACCACTTGGCCGGCAAAATCCGTCAGGCCTGGGAACTCAAACGCCTGGAGATGGCCCGGGAGCGGGATAAAATTTTCAGGCGGCGTCTGGAAAAACGCATGATCCACACCCAGCGGCTGGCTTCCCTTGGCACCATGTCCACAGGCATTGCCCATGAGATCAACAATCCGTTGGCCATTATCAAGGAGTCGGCCGGATTCTTGCGTATGGTGCTGGAGGACTCGGACCAAATTCCGGAAAAAGAGATGCTTTTCAAGGGGCTTGAGAAAATAGAGAAAAGCGTGGACAGGGCCAGACGGATCACCCACCAGCTGCTGGGCTACGTCCGAAAACACGGACACGAACTGACACCCGTGGATATTCGCCGGCTCACCGAGGACACAGTGGCATTGATTAAACAGAAAACACAAGCTAAAAAGGTATCCGTACAATGGGAGAGTGAACCTGAACACGAGATGCTGATGCACACTGATCCTTTCCAGGTGCGACAGGTATTGATCAATCTTTTGGAAAACGCTGTAGATGCGGTGGATACCAACGGACAGATCCGGCTGGCACTTTACCGAAAAGACCAGTCGGTCTGCCTCGAAGTCCGGGATAACGGCAGCGGCATCACGCCGGAAAATATGAAACAAATATTTGATCCTTTTTTCACCACTAAACCCAATGTAGCGGAAAATGAGTCCGGCACCGGACTTGGACTGTTTGTGGTGCACAAGATCATGACCGGACTTTCAGGCAGCATCCACGTGGAATCAGAACCCGGCCATGGCACGACTTTTAAGATCTGCCTGCCCGAATGGCAATCCGACTAAACAATTACAATTGTTCTTTCATAAATTTTTAAGGAGAAAAACCCATGGTAAAAATACCGGTAAAAATCTTGATCGTTGATGATGAAAAAGATTTTGTGGAGATGTTTTCCCTGCGCCTGACCCGGCAGGGGGAAAAGGTATCTGTCGCCTATTCAGGACAAGAGGCCCTTGACCTGCTTGAAAAAACTAAGATAGACGTGGTGATCCTGGATATCCGCATGCCCGGCATGGACGGCATAGAGACCTTGAAAAAAATCAAGGCAGCTTATCCCCTGGTGGAAGTAATCATGCTCACAGGGCACGGGTCCACAGAGACGGCTGTGGAAGGCATGAAGGCAGGCGCCTTTGATTACCTGATGAAACCGGCGGATTTTGAAGATATCAGTGAAAAACTGGCCAATGCCTGGAAGCGCAAGGACGAACAGGAAGAACGCATCCGCAAGGCCGAAGCAAGGCTCCTTCTGCGGCGCACCGGGGAGATTTAGCGCCTATCCAGAAATATTCTTTTTGCCCAATTCCCGGTAGGTTGGGTTGAGGAACGAAACCCAACGCAGATCAATTGTTGGGTTTCACTCCGTTCAACCCAATCTACATGGTGGACTAAATTAGAACCAAGCCCGAAAAGAAGAAATAAGGAATAGTTATTAATGAGCTTGAGACAAAGGGTATATCTTGCCAACGCCGTACTTTTAGGAATAACGGTCATGGGAACCATTGCCATGATCTGGTATACTTATAAGACAGAAAATCTGTTCACCGGTATTGTTGCAAGGCATATTCCTATGTACCAGACCGCTGAGTCCCTTGAAACCTCTTTGCTCAACCAGAAAGGGTATCTGTCCTATTATCTTCTGGACAAAAATCCTGAATGGCTCAGGCAGCTGGCTGACTTCAAACTGAATTTTGAAAGCCGGCTGGCCTCTGCCAAGCCCTTGGTCACAGAGGAATGGGAAAAAGATACACTGGATAGGATTGAATCTGTGTACGCAACTTATATTGCGGCCAAGGACCGGGTGGTGACGTTATATGAAAAAGGCGACCCGGGTGCCGGGGCCGCCCTTCACCGGGAGGTCAGAGCAAATTTTTTCAGAATTTATGAGCTATGTGAAAAATTTAAAACCGCACATAAAAATGCCATAGACATTTCCGTTGAAGACAGTCGTTCCGATGCCAAAAATTTGCGCTATATCGGCCTTTTAGCCATTGTTACAGTGGTTTTGCTCAGCCTTTTGATCAATTATATTTTCACCCGCCACATCCTGGAACCCATCCGGAAACTGGCGGCGGAAGCAGATCACCTGGGAGAAAGCAGGGTGTCCGGCAACGAACTGGCAGCATTGAAAAGCAGTGTCCACGGTTTGATTGAAAATGCAGCGCAGACCCATGCCGAACTTGTGCGAAGCCGGGAATCTCTGATGCAGTCCGAAAAAATGGCCCTGGTGGGGCAACTTGCCGCAGGCACCGCCCACTCCATCAGAAACCCTTTGACCTCCATTAAAATGCGGCTGTTCTCCCTGGGCCGATCAGCCAAGCTCTCCCAGGACCAGCAGGAAAACATCAGTGTCATTTCAACTGAAATCGGGCAGATCAACAAAATTCTGGAAAACTTCCTGGAATTTTCCAGACCCCCGAAACTGACCATGAAAAAACAAAGTCCATCCCAGGTGGTGGACAATACCCTGCGGCTGCTGGAACAACGGTTGAAGTCCTACGGGGTAACGGTCCATCTGGTACGCAGCGAGCCGTTGGATGATGTGCTGCTGGATGCAGGCCAGTTTAAGGAGGCTATAGTCAACATCATCATCAATGCCTGCGAAGCCATGAAAAAGGGAGGCAATATCACCATTACCGAAACCATGGACAGCATTAACAAAAACAGAGATACTGCGGTGATAAGAATCCGGGATTCCGGACCCGGCATTCCCGCATCTATCCAGGACAAAGTTTTCAACCCGTTTTTCACAACCAAGGACGATGGGACGGGTCTGGGATTAAGCATATGTTTTAATATTATCAGCGAGCATGGCGGGTGTCTGGTGCTGGACAGCCAGAAAGGCCAAGGAACCTGTTTCACCATCACACTGCCCGCAGGAGAGGATGTATATGGCAAAAATTCTGATCATTGACGACGACGACCAGCTAAGAATCAGTTTTTCCAAACTTCTCACCGAAGAAAACTATGACGTGGTGTCTGCGGCTTCCGGAGAAGCCGGGATTGAAATTGTCAGCACAACGTCTCTGGATCTGGTGATTCTGGATGTCCGCCTGCCGGGCATGAACGGGCTTGAAACATTTAAAGAGATAAAAAAGCTTGATGCCACACTGCCAACCATCATTGTCACGGCATTCGGCACCACAGACACAGCCATTGAAGCCACCAAGGCAGGCGCCTTTGACTACCTGCTCAAACCCTTTGACATCCCTGAAATGCTTAAATTGATCACCCAGGCCATTGATGCAGGCTATTGTATGCGCACCCCGGTGCATGTGGATGCCGAACCTGCGACCTATTCTCCGGACGCCATTGTGGGCCAGAGTCCCGGCATGCAAAAAGTGTATAAAACCATAGGCCGTGTGGCCCAGACCGATGCCACGGTGCTGATCCAGGGAGAATCGGGCACCGGCAAGGAACTGGTGGCCCGGGCCGTATACCAGCACGGTATCCGGTCAGATAAAAATTTTTCCATCATCAACTGCGTGGCCATTCCGGAAAACCTTCTGGAAAGCGAATTGTTCGGATTTGAAAAAGGGGCGTTCACCGGTGCAGCACGGCGGCATATTGGCAAAATTGAACAGGCGGACGGCGGCACAGTGTTCCTGGATGAAATCGGCGACATGCCCATTTCCATCCAGGCCAAAATTCTGCGGCTGCTCCAGGAAAGATGCATTGAACGGCTGGGCGGCGATGAAACCATTCCTGTGGATGTGCGTATCATTGCCGCAACCAACAGGGATCTTAAATCCGCCATTACCCAGGGGCTTTTCAGGGAGGATCTCTATTTCCGCCTGAAGGTCGTAACCATTGAATTGCCACCATTAAGGGACCGCGTAGGAGATATCAAACCCCTGACCGCCCATTACCTGGAGCGGTTCTCCCATGAATTGAAAATCGACAACCCCGGCATCCGGGATGAGGCCCTGGACCTTTTGAGAAAATACGAATGGCCGGGCAATGTCAGGGAACTTGCCAACCTGATTCATAAAACCTTAATCTTTAACCGGGGCAACCCCTTGTCGGTCAGTGATTTAAGCCAGATTATCCGAAAACAGGAAGCCGCAGGGGAAATTTCCAAGGACGCAAGCCAGGAAGAAACCATCCGCCAATGGGTCCACACCTGCCTGTCCCACCCGTCCGGCGATCACAGTTTTGAATTCTTTTCAGACACCATCTGCGCCATGGTCGTGGAAGAAGCACTGAAAATCTCAAACGGCAACCGCTCCCAGGCGGCACGGCTTTTGGACATATCCCGCCCCACGCTGCATGCAAAAATCGACAAGTACGGAATCAACACCATTTCATCCACCCAGGTTATCCGGTAGGTTCCTTTATAAAACACAGCATTCTCGTAACCTATTCAAATTCCGGGGTAAAATCATGTGATATCAATGAGTAATTTTATAACTCATTGTATTTATTGGTTCTAAAAAATAAATTTTTTGATTTGAACGGCGTTTACCCCGAAATTTGAATAGGATACGCATTCTCTTTGGTTGACGAAAAATTTCTTCATGCGGTCAACATATACTGCAAACATGCAGATAATAATTTTAGCGCTACGTTCGAGTGACTTTAACGATACGGCCTGAAACGGGCATGTGGTGTGGTGCTGCGTAAAAACTGACAAATACTTCGCCTTTCCGATAAAATAGAATTTAAAAAGGTCAGCAGCTCTGCCTCGTGGAATTTGAAATTATTATTCACATTGAAAAATAAAATCTTTACATGCTGTAAAAGAACGTGACAGGTGGCAACCTTTTTGGCCGCCTGCCACATCTTAAATTACCTTATTATTTCAAAGAATTAATCTATATATCCAGCGCCCTTCTTCCTCTGGCATAAATCTTGATAGATGAGCTCAAGCCGGATCAAACGGCCTCACAAGAGCCATTAATATTATGCACGATTCCATAGCTGAAAAAACAGAATTTTATCAGGTACTGACCCCGCAATATCAGAATCCGTTACCTGGCCGGCTGTTACCCACGACTGATCCCGAGATGCCTCAGCAGTTCCTGACATCACAACTATCTGAACTCAAAAATGAATACGGAGATGTATTTACGGATCTGGGCCTTGTGGGTTCCGATGGCATCCAGTTTGCCTATGAAGGTCCCTTCCGCCTTTCCATCCGTTACGGCATTATTCAAAAAATGGGCGGCACAATTGAAGTGGAAAACCAGGTGGAACAGGGCATCAGCTTCTTGATTCAGTTACCCGTAAATGTTCGCCAGACAGCAAAACCGTCAACAAGAGAAACAACCAATAACATTTAAACCATTTAGGGAGACTTTGCAGATGAAACTTTTATTTGTCGATGATGAGAAAGCCTTTCTGGATACCCTGATCAAACGGCTTGAAAAACGCGAACTCAAAGCAGACGCCGTTTATGACGGGCAGTCAGCCATAAGCTTTCTGTCAGAAAACACCAACACGGATGTGGTGGTCCTTGACGTGAAGATGCCCGGCATGGACGGCCTTGAAACACTCCGAGCCATTAAAAACGAAAACCCGCTGGTGGAAGTAATCATGCTCACGGGCCATGCCACAGTGGGAAATGCCATTGAAGGGATGAAACGCGGCGCATTTGACTACCTGATGAAGCCCTGTAATCTCGAAGAACTCATCGCCAAGATTGAACAGGCGGCAACTAAAAAAGTTAAGCATGAGGAGAAGATCATGGAGGCCAGGGCCAAGGAAATCACAGGCCGCATGGTTTAGGAAAATCAAAATGAACGATATACCCGCACCTCATACCCGTCTGCTTATAGTGGATGACGAAAAAGGATTTGTGGACGTGCTGACCAACCGGCTGAGCCGCCGGGGGATAGACGTCACCAAGGCCTATTCCGGTGCTGAAGCGCTACGGGCGCTTCGCGATGCCAGGTTTGATGCCATGGTCCTGGATCTGAAAATGGAAGACATGGACGGTATCGAGGTGTTGAAAATTGTCAGGAAAATGGCCCCGGATCTGCCGGTGATCCTTCTGACCGGACACGGTTCGAGAACAGCCGCAGAGAACGGTATGACCCTAGGCGCTTTTGATTACCTGACAAAACCCTGCGAACTTAAAGAATTAATGGAAAAAATCAGCCTGGCACGGCAGGCCAAAAACAAACAGAATGGAGAAACAAACCAATGATACTCAAATCAAGCGGATTCAAATTGGCGGTAGCAGTGTTAATAGGTTTAATCGTATTTATTCTGCCCAGGCCGGAAGGAACAAAATTTAAACTTTCCGGTACCGGTGCAGACCAATTGAGCCAGTCAGTTTCAGAATATTTTGCAACCCAGCAGACTGAACCCGGCAAGCCCGTCATTCTGACGGCCAAGGCCCCTGGAATCGAGCAGGCCCGGGCACAATATCTTGCCGACCAGGCCAAGGCAATGGGCCTTTCAGAAGTTACTGTGGATTATGTGGACGGAATGAGCCCCAAGGCCAAACGGTTTTTATCCGTGCTTGCGGTGCTGGTCATCCTGTTTGTGGTGGAACCCATTCCCCTTGAAATCACGGCAGTGCTCATTGGTGCCTCCCTTGTTATTCTGGGTCTTACCGATGTGAAAGGGGCATGGGCGCCCTACATGCATCCTGTTGTTATTTTCATCATGTGCTGCCTGATCTTTGCCATTGCACTGGACAAGGTGGGGCTGACAAAACGCTTGGGTTATTTTATTATCAAAAAGGCAGGCAATTCCGTAACACGGTTCACCTTTATCATTGCCGTGGGCTTAGGGCTTGCATCCGCTTTCATGCACGATGCGGCAGCCTGTGCCATCGGTATTGTCACCATGCTGCCCCTGATGCGGGCCGTGGGCATTGAGCCCCATAGCAATACGGCAAAATTCATGATGCTCTCCCTGCCCTTTGCCTGCTCCTGCGGTGGCATGGGCTCCCTAATAGGTGGTGGCCGGTGCATGGTGTCCGCCGCATTTTTAAAAGAGTTTACCGGCATTGAAATCACCTTTTTTGACTGGATGAAATATTGTATGCCGGCAGCCATTATTTGCGTACCTGCTGCAGTTTTAATCACCTATCTGATTTACCGGCCAGACCCCAAAATCAAGATGCCGGCTTTTGATGAGGAGTTAGGCTCCATGACAGCAGAGGAAAAAAAAGCATTGATTATTATCGGCATTTCCTTTGTATCGTGGCTCACCAAAGGCATCCACGGTATTGACTATTCCGTCACCGGCATGGTGGGTGTGGCCTTCCTGGTATTGTTCGGCGTACTTAAATGGCGGGACATCAACGACAACCTGGAGTGGGGCACGGCTCTGTTTATTTTCGGCGGCGGCATCTCCCTGGGCCTTGCCATGGGCTATTCCGGCGCAGCAGACTACTTTGCCAACCTGTTCTTCCCGCTGATTGAGGGCAAAGGCTGGCTGGTGCTCTTTGTGGGTGTGGGTGTATTCGGCGCCCTTGTTACCAATGCCATGGCCAATGTGGCGGCAGCAGCGTTAATTCTGCCCATTGTTATCCCCATGGCCCAGCTTGAAGGGGTCAACCCGACCATCCTGGCCCTGTGCCTTGGTATGGCCACATCATTTGCCATGCTGCTGGTAATCGGCTGCCCGCCCAATGCCATTGCCTATTCATACAAATACTTCAAATCCTCGGACCTGACCAAGCTGGGTCTTGTGACCACTCCAACCCTGCTTCTGATACTGGTAGGCGTGGTATGCACCTGGTGGAAGTTTTTGGGCCTAATATAGGAGGCATTTGCTGGACCTGATGGAAATCAATACCCTTGAAAATGATACGGGGGAGGTTATCCGCATGCTGCTGGTAGACGATGAGGACAGCTACCGCAACGCCATTGCCCGGCGTCTGGAGCGACGCAATATGGTGGTCAGCCAAACGCCGGACGACACATCCTGCCTGGAATACCTTGGCGGGAATGAAGCCGATGTGGTGGTTTTGAATATGAAGATGCCCGTTATGTCTGGTATGGATACCTTTAAGGCTATCTATCAGCAAATACCATCCGGGCCTGCAGGTGATTTTTCTGACCACGAGGAATTAGAACCCGGCCAGGGCGCAACCTTTACGATCTGTCTGCCCGAATGGCAATCCGACTAAACAATTGCAAGTTCTTTTATAAATTTTTAAGGAGAAAAACCCATGGTAAAAATACCGGTAAAAATCTTAATCGTTGATGATGAAAAAGATTTTGTGGAGATGTTTTCCCTGCGCCTGACCCGGCAGGGGGAAAAGGTATCTGTCGCCTATTCAGGACAAGAGGCCCTTGACCTGCTTGAAAAAACTAAGATAGACGTGGTGATCCTGGATATCCGTATGCCCGGCATGGACGGCATAGAGACCTTAAAAAGAATCAAGGCCGCTTATCCCCTGGTGGAAGTAATCATGCTCACAGGGCACGGGTCCACAGAGACGGCTGTGGAAGGCATGAAGGCAGGCGCCTTTGATTACCTGATGAAACCGGCGGATTTTGAAGATATCAGTGAAAAACTGGCCAATGCCTGGAAACGCAAGGACGAACAGGAAGAACGCATCCGCAAGGCCGAAGCAAGGCTCCTTCTGCGGCGCACCGGGGAGATTTAGTTTAGAAATGAGGCCGAAATAATCTAGCCTGGGAGCGCGGGCGGGACGCCCGCGCTCCCGGATATCAAAGGGGGTAAGTTATTTAAGACCCGTTCCTAAGTTTGTGCGGTATAATTTAAAAAAAACAAAAACCGCCATGGCTGCAAGTCCACAACAAACAATGAAACTAAAGGCAGCAATAATTCAGGGCTAAAATGGGCGCTGCAGGCGCTTCGCCCTCTTGTCTCTTGTATCATGTTTATAGTTTCATAAAAAAGGAGATGTTATTAATGAGCCTGAAACAAAGGGTAAATCTTGCCAATGCCGTACTTTTAGGGATAACGGTCGTGGGAAGCATTGCCATGATCTGGTATACCTATAAGACAGAAAATCTGTTCACCGGTATTGTTGCAAGGCATATTCCTATGTATCAGACTGCTGAGTCCCTTGAGAACTCTTTGCTCAACCAGAAAGGGTATCTGTCCTATTATCTTCTGGATAAAAATCCTGAATGGCTCAGGCAGCTGGCTGACTTCAAACTGGATTTTGAAAGCCGGCTGGCCTCTGCCAAGCCCCTGGCCACAGAGGAATGGGAAAAAGAGGCGCTGGCCAGAATTGAATCTGCGTACAAGACTTATATTGCGGCCAAGGACCGGGTGCTGACGTTATATGAAAAAGGCGACCCGGGTGCCGGGGCCGCCCTTCACCGGGAGGTCAGGGCAAATTTTTTCAGAATTTATGAGCTATGCGAAAAGTTTAAAACCGCACATAAAAATGCCATAGACATTTCCGTAGAAGACAGTCGCTCCGATGCCAAAATTTTGCGATATATCGGCCTTCTGGCCATTATCTCCGTGGTGCTGCTTAGTCTGTTGATCTATTATATTTTTACCCGCCACATCCTGGAACCCATCCGGAAACTTGCGGCGGAAGCAGATCACCTGGGCGAAGGCAGGGTGTCCGGCAACGAGCTGGCAGCATTAAAAAGCAGTGTGCACGGCTTGATTGAAAATGCAGAACAGACCCATGCCGAACTTGTGCAAAGCCGGCAATCCCTGATGCAGTCCGAAAAAATGGCCCTGGTGGGGCAGCTTGCCGCAGGCACCGCCCACTCCATCAGAAACCCTTTGACCTCCATTAAAATGCGGCTGTTCTCCCTGGGCCGATCAGCCAAGCTCTCCCAGGACCAGCAGGAAAACATCAATGTCATTTCAACTGAAATCGGGCAGATCAACAAAATTCTGGAAAACTTCCTGGAATTTTCCAGACCCCCGAAACTGACTATGAAAAAACAAAGTCCATCCCAGGTGGTGGACAATACCCTGCGGCTGCTGGAACAACGGTTGAAGTCCTACGGGGTAACGGTCCATCTGGTGCGCAGCGAGCCTTTGGATGATGTGCTGCTGGATGCAGGCCAGTTTAAGGAGGCTATAGTCAACATCATCATCAATGCCTGCGAAGCCATGAAAAAGGGAGGCAATATCACCATTACCGAAACCATGGACAGCATTAACAAAAACAGAGATACTGCGGTAATAAGAATCCGGGATTCCGGACCCGGCATTCCCGCATCTATCCAGGACAAAGTTTTCAACCCGTTTTTCACAACCAAGGACGATGGGACGGGTCTGGGATTAAGCATATGTTTTAATATTATCAGCGAGCATAGCGGGTGTCTGGTGCTGGACAGCCAGAAAGGCCAAGGAACCTGTTTCACCATCACACTGCCCGCAGGAGAGGATGTATATGGCAAAAATTCTGATCATTGACGACGACGACCAGCTAAGAATCAGTTTTTCCAAACTTCTCACCGAAGAAAACTATGACGTGGTGTCTGCGGCTTCCGGAGAAGCCGGGATTGAAATTGTCAGCACAACGTCTCTGGATCTGGTGATTCTGGATGTCCGCCTGCCGGGCATGAACGGGCTTGAAACATTTAAAGAGATAAAAAAGCTTGATGCCACACTGCCAACCATCATTGTCACGGCATTCGGCACCACAGACACAGCCATTGAAGCCACCAAGGCAGGCGCCTTTGACTACCTGCTCAAACCCTTTGACATCCCTGAAATGCTTAAATTGATCACCCAGGCCATTGATGCAGGCTATTGTATGCGCACCCCGGTGCATGTGGATGCCGAACCTGCGACCTATTCTCCGGACGCCATTGTGGGCCAGAGTCCCGGCATGCAAAAAGTGTATAAAACCATAGGCCGTGTGGCCAGACCGATGCCACGGAGCTGATCCAGGGAGAATCGGGCACCGGCAAGGAACTGGTGGTCCGGGCCGTATACCAGCACGGTATCTGGTCAGATAAAAATTTTTCCATCATCAACTGCGTGGCCATTCCGGAAAACCTTCTGGAAAGCGAATTGTTCAAATTTGAAAAAGAGGCGTTCATCGGTGCAGCACGACGGCATATTGGCAAAATTGAACAGGCGGACGGCGGCACAGTGTTCCTGGATGAAATCGGCGACCCGGGCATCCGGGATGAGGCCCTGGACCTTTTGAAAAAATACGAATGGCCGGGCAATGTCAGGGAACTTGCCAACCTGATTCATAAAACCTTAATCATTAACCGGGGCAACTCCTTGCCGGTCAATGATTTAAGCCAGATTATCCGAAAACAGGAAGCCGCAGGGGAAATTTCCCAGGATGCAAGCCAGGAAGAGACCATCCGTCAATGGGTCCACACCTGCCTGTCCCATCCGTCCAGCGATCACAGTTTTGAATTCTTTTCAGACACCATCTGCGCCATGGTCGTGGAAGAATCACTGAAAATCTCAAACGGTAACCGCTCCCAGGCGGCCCGGCTTTTGGATATATCCCGGCCCACGCTGCATGCTAAAATTGACAAGTATGGAATCAATACTATTTCGTCTACTCAGGTTATCCGATAGAGACCACCTGCTCCCCGGCAGAAGAGAACTGCTCCATGGATTTGCCTTTTTCAATAATCGCTTCAAGCGCCTCCATTGCTTTGTCATACTGGCTGAAAAAGGATTCAAGCTTTTGAACCGTCTCATCATCCCTGCCGGCAAGACCCCGGGCCCGGTTCAAAAACCTGCTGCCAAGCTGTCTAAAATCCTGCATCTGCGCCAGCAATATTTTTCTAGATTCATGCCGCTGCTTTTCCTGGGCAATAACCGGGTCAAGCTGCCGGATGGAGAGTTCCACCAGCACATCCCTTGGTAATTTGTATTCCCGGGCAAAGGCATCCAGGATGCTTAAACAGTTCCGGCTCAGGACAAAGGTCTTTTGTTTGCGCTGTTTTTTTTCAGGCTCATACTGCTTTGCCTCATCAGCAATCTGTTCAATAATATCTTTATTCTCAACCAAATGGTCAAATATTGATTTTTGTTTTACACCCAGCTGGTTTGCAATCGTGCTGATTAAATTGATGGCATGCTTGGGCAGTGTAAACGTTGCCCGAACAGACTGCATCCCTTTAAGTGCATTCAGGGAGAAATCCTTTTGTCTTATCTTTGATTCATTCATTTTCTGATCCTCCTGTTTTCTAAAAACTAATTGACATGCATTACTTTGTCAATTTTTTTAGAAAAAATAATATAAACTATATTGACATGATTTTGTTTATACATATTTTAATTTCAAACAAACGGAAGGCGGACTCAAACAAGTCAACCGGCAAAACAAAAACAAATAAAAAGGAGTATGAACTATGTTTACAAGAATGAATGAGATCGACAGAATGTTTGGGGCCATGGATCTGCTCCGCACCAGAATGGACAGATTATTCAATGAAATGGACAGGCCTTACCTTCATAGACCCGCATTTAATTTAGGCGCCAATGCACCCAGAACAAACCTTCTGGAAAGCGGTGACAAATTTGAAGTCCGGGCAGAAATTCCCGGTATTTCAAAGGATGACATCAGCATTAAAATTCAAGGCAACTACCTTGAAATCAGCGGGAAACGGGAAATTGAAACCCCTGAAGGGTTTAAGCCACACAGAAAGGAAAGGTCTGCCACCACATTCTCACGTAGCTTTACCCTGCCCGATGAAGTTGATGCGGAAAAAGTTGATGCAGCGCTTAAAGACGGCATTTTGTATCTCACACTGCCTAAATCAGAGGCAGCCAAACCCAGACAGATCGCCGTTAACTAAATGTCATATTCACAGGCTGGCCTGGTTTTTCACCGTGGGCCAGCCCACAACGAAACTTGAAAGATATGTTTAGGTTAACGCAAACTTTCTTATGGAAATGAACAATAAAAAGAAAAACCAGGAGGTTACCATGACTGAAAGCAAAGATATCACCAGAACCGAAAACAAGGCCATTGAAAAGACCCGTGAACTGAAAACCGCCACCCCGTCAGTGGACATTTATGAAAATGATAATGAAATCCTGCTTTATGCGGACATACCCGGGGTTCACAAGGATGATGTCACGGTAAACATTGAAAACGGCAAGCTTTCCATTTCCGGTGTCCGTCGCCTGGATCACCACGGCGTATCAAACTGGGCCGAATTTGTGGACGTTGAATATGTCAGGAGCTTTTCCATTCCCCAGAGCATTAAGGTGGAAGATGTAGCAGCTAATCTCAAAGATGGGGTTCTCACCCTTCACCTGCCCAAATCTGAAGCAGCCAAACCCAGATTGATTGAAGTCAAGGCTGCCTAATACAAGGCGACTATCTTCTTTCCGCCAGGATCATGATGACTGCGGCAAAACAAAATCGCCGCAGTCATCTTCGGCCCTAACAAAATCAAACAAAGGAGATGACGTATTAACATTAAAAAAATTACACTATGGAACTGATTTAAAAAAGAAAATAGAGTATAATTCCCGCAAGCTTGAACATACACAGCCCTGACCAGTTCTCTAAGAACAGGGAAACATGCGCCAGAGCTCATATTTTCCAAATCAACAGCCAGAAACCGGACAAAATACAGACCCCAAAGGAGGCAAATAATGAATCAGACAAACCCCAAAGGTGCAGGCAAAAGCAGTTTTGAGTTGATCAATACGGATATTTTAAAACAGATGCTGCCTGTTCACCAGGGATCTGTAATCCTGGATCTTGCCTGCGGTAAAGGACTGTATTCGCTGTTTCTTTCTAAACTTGCAGGGCCGTCAGGACTGGTCTATGCCGTTGACCTCTGGGAAGAGGGTCTTCAGATGCTGGAAGAGGAAGCTCTGAAAAACGAGGTCGCTACCATTGCCGCCATCAAGGCGGATGCCACCAAGGAAATAGACATAGAAGCCCACAGCATTGACCTGTGCCTGATGGCCACAGTCCTGCATGATTTTAAGGAAATGGGTGCCGAGCAGGCTGTTCTCAAACAGGTTAAAAGCCTGCTTAGCCCCGGCGGTTGTCTGGCGGTCATTGAATTTCAAAAAAAGGATGGACCTCCCGGCCCCCCGGCAAATATACGCCTGAACAGACAGGAAACTGAGGAAATAGTCACAGGGCTGGGATTCAAGAAAACAAATGTTGCAGATATTGGCGCCCATAATTATATGATATTGTTTGCATCACAGGAATAAATTTCAAAGTTGCAGTTCAATACCGCACTCATCTTTTATTTCTTTTTTTAACAAGAATAGCATTCCTGACTAAGAAGCACACATAGTGTTTATGCCGTTCGTTAGATTAAAATAACCGTAATAAAATTATGTAACTCGATCATCAAATTTTTAGGGAATTTGTTCAAATTCAAGGCGGAAACAATTTTTAACCGGATGAATATACAACATATTTTGAGGATTAAAAATTTTTTCCAACGCCGAAGTTGGGCAAATTAACAAAAACTTGATCATTGAGTGTAAGGCAACGCGTAAATAATGGATAATAATAAGAAATCACCCTCCTTTTTTTTATCACTGGAGTTCCAAAATCCGGTACAACATGGATGCAGATGTTACTCAATGCTCATCAGAATGTTTTCTGCCGCCCTGAAGATCAGCTTTCCATAATTCTGAACAACCTGCCTAAATTCCTTAAGAATTACAACAATATTTTAGATAATATAAATGCAAAGACAGCCCAGCAAAAGGAAATGTTTCACTATAATCAAGATGATGTACTAAGCTGCTTCAAATTCCTGGTCATCCGGGCATTATCAAAACGCCAGGCATCCGACCAGCCCCCTATTGCGGCGGGCACCAAGGACAATGCCATCATCAACCAGGCAGGGCTTTATAAAAAAATATTCCCTGAAGCTAAATTGTAGAACAGCACGGTATTCTACCTAAAATCCAGCCCAAAATCCCAATTTACAATGCCACACCGGACAAAATCAAGGTATGGGAAATTGATAAAAACCTAATGTCAAAACTTGAGCCGATTGATCCCCAGCAGTAGTCAACCGCCCATGCCTTTTATCCTCCTCCCCCCTCTGGGGGGGGATAAGAGGGGGGGGGGGGGCAGTCTCAAGGTGTGTGGCCTTAAAAAGTTGCTGGTCATTTAAAATGGGATTTGTTGCAAAATTTCAACGGGTGGTTTTTATTTAAAATACGATGAGTTACAGTACGATTTGTCGCACTCGATTTTACCTACAAAATCGCACTTCGAAATTTTTTCATATGAGATACAAAAATCAACCAAATAACTCATTTTGGGCAAAATAGAGTGGGATTTTCAATGGATTTTAAAGCGACAATCTACACTAAATTCATCTGTATTTTACGAAACCCCAAGGATATTGCGGTATCAAGCAGGTTTCATAATCTAAGGGTGGAAACCAATTTTCATAAAAGATCGGGAGGTGATCTTGCAACATGGGCCCAAACAGTTGCCAAAAATTGAAACACCAGCATTCTCAACCTGAGCCGTGAATTCGAAGGCGCCGACAAACAATTAATCTGGGTTCGGTATGAAGACCTTATTTCGGAACCGGTTTCCACCATGCCATCAGTATTTGCCTTCATTGGAGTGCCGACCGACCGGGCAGAAGTGGAACGGGTGATTGATGAAAACCAGTTTGACAAACTTGCCCGGGGCAGAGAAGCGGGCAAAGAAGATCGAACAAGCTTTTTCAGAAAAGGCGTCTCAGGCGATTATAAAAACCATCTGACCCCCGAAATTTGGAAAGAGGTTACCCAGGAGGCCCATGAGGTTATGCGGCAACTTCTTTATGAACCATAAACCATCCCCAAAACTCAGAGCCTGTTTAACATCAGGGGGATTGAGGCTATTCTCATATGATTGCAGCAGATCCATCTATTTTTAAACAGGCTTTCAATCCGGCAGGGTATGTCAAGCTGCATATAAAAATACAAAAAGGCCTTTCAGAATTTTCTGAAAAGCCTTTATTTTTAAGTGGCGTCCCCAAGGCTACTCTCCGGTTACCCCAATTCCCGCATAACTCTTACTGCCAAACGCAATTCCTTCACTTTTCAGACATCTGGAACAGATGGTATCCAACTTCAAAAACAGATTAAAATGTAGTTTGATTAAAACACCGGTTGTTTAGTGGGTGCCCGGACGATAGTGCCCATCCAAAAAACATTGTCCGGATATAACCAATTGAAATCATAATCCTTGGACGGTGAAAAGCCGGTAGACGATAATTTTTCTAAAACTTTTTCCGACATTCGAATAACAAACCCGTGAAAATAAAGAGCCGATGTAAGCACTGCTCAAAAACCCAGAGAGTGTGTTCCGGCACTACCGTACACCCTACATCTCTCCGTTCGGTCCGGTTGTAATAAAATAGCGTAAAAATCTCGGAATTACTTTGAGGACAGGCGTTATGGCTGTCCTTCGCCTGAAGGTTAGATTGTAATTATTTTGAACCAGGTGGTCGTTTTTGCGAAAGGCACAAGCGAGCTGGGTCGGACCAAGCCAAGTGGTTGATAAATGAACAAAAAATTTTAAAAACAAGGCCCCAAATAGCCTTAAACCTAACTTTTTAAGACCAAAATTGGCAGTTTAAGGATGACTGGATGAGGCCTTTTCTTTAACCACTTTTGCTGTTTGCTTGTCATCTGCTTGTCATCTGATCAAAGTTACAATTATATTTAAAGCGGAATATAGAACTTGATTAGGTCTGAATTCAGACCTATATTGAATATAAAAATAATATTATTAAGGGAAGAGCCATGAAACAGTTAAACATATCTCAAGATATTATTTCTCTGTCGGACTTTAAAAATAAAGCATCAAAAATGCTCCATAACGTTCAAATGTCACACCGCCCCCTTGTTATCACTCAAAACGGCAAGGCAGCAGGCGTTCTTATATCTCCATCAGATTTCGACCTTTTGACCGAACAGGCCCGTTTTGCAGATGCTGTGAACAGAGGGTTGAGTGATGTTGAACACGGACGAATATTGCCGGATGAAGACTTGGACAATATATTGTGAGGCTCTTTTGGACTGAGACAGCCAAACAGGATCTGTTATCAATTAAGCTGTATATCGCTATGGACAATCCAGCGGCGGCAAAACGATGGATTGAAACCTTGAGAAAACGTGCAAGGAAAGCTCTCCATGCGCCTCTTGCGGGTCGTAAAGTTCCTGAATTTTCACAAAACGATATTCGTGAGCTGATCGAGGGAAATTACCGTATCGTTTATCAAGTATTTTCAGATAAATTAGTGATACTGACCGTCTTTGAGGGACACCGCCTTTTTCCGGTCGAAAAGGTACAACATATTTGATTTGATACTGTGATGAACAAAGAGAGCTGCGAGAGGATAACACCGAAATTTTTTGTATCCGGATTTTGTGTCCGCAATACAAAAAAGGCTTCCAGCAGAATGCTGAAAGCCTTTATTTTTAAGTGGCGTCCCCAAGGGGATTCGAACCCCTGTCGCAGGCGTGAAAGGCCTGTGTCCTGGACCGGGCTAGACGATGGGGACACTTAACTTTTAACACTTATTAAGTTGGTGGGCCGTGCTGGGCTCGAACCAGCGACTCTCTGCTTAAAAGGCAGATACTCTGCCAACTGAGTTAACGGCCCGTGGGGCAGTGTTAAAAACAGGAGCAATCTATACATTTTAAAATATATTGTCAACTCTTTTTTTAACTTAAATTAATTTTAATGGCCATGGCATGTAATGCAGGCCTGAATCACGACAATTTAAACCGGTCTCCAGGTTTGGGGATAAAGGCATTATATCCTTTCTCGTTGAGGCGACGGGCAAATGCCGCGCTCTGGTCAGCTTCGCCATGGACAACGGCAATATTTTTTATCCGGAGATTGGAGCCGGCAACCAACTGCATCAACTCATGGCGGTCTGCATGAGCTGAAAAACCGCCGATTTTTTCCACATGGGCTCTCAAGGGATAGCCTTTTCCCAATATTTTGACCTCCGGCGCCTTGTCTGCAGCCAAATTTTCCTTCCCCCCGAATTCTACAATACGCCGGCCCAGGGTGTGTTCGGCCATATACCCCACAATGAGGATGGTATGTTTGGGGTTATGGATTTTATAGCGCAGGTGGTGAAGAATCCGACCCGCCTCACACATACCTGATGCCGAGAGCACAATATGCGGGGTGTCATCCTGGGTGATGCGCATAGATTCCTCCACCGACTCAACAAACTTGATGTCTTTAAAATAAAAGGGGTTGATCCCCTTTTCCAGAAATATTTTATGGGTTTCCGTATCATAAGATTCCGGATGTTCCCCAAAGACTTTTGTGATATTTGATGCCAGAGGGCTATCCACATAAACAGGTAGTCGAGGAACAGCGCCGGATTCATACAACTGGTGAAGGAAGTAAATAATCTCCTGGGTTCTGCCAAAGGCAAAAGCAGGAATCAGAAGAGCGCCACCCCGTTTTATTGTCCGGTTCAAGGTGTCTTTCAGACTGCCGGAAAGATCCGCCACCGGGGTATGCTCACGGTCCCCGTAGGTGCTTTCAATGATCATCAGATCAATATCCCTGTCCTCTTCATCAAATTCCAGGGTGGGGTCTTTTAAAATGGGTTTTTCAAACCGGCCGACATCACCGGTAAAAAGTATTTTAAGGGGTTTACCGCCGTGTTCGGGCTTCACCGTAATCAAACAAAAGGCGGACCCTAGGATATGGCCGGCCACGTAAAATTTCACAGTGACTCCCTTTCCAATGGTCACTTCCGAGCCAAAGGGGTATCCGTCAATAAAGGAAAGGGATTCCAGTGCATCCTTCTGGGTATACAGCGGTGTCACCATGTCAAGGCCATACTCCTTGTGAAGTGCGGCAATAACATCCACATTCAGTTCATGGGGGCTTGTTTTCAGCAGCTTTTTGATCTTGGCTTTTTCCTTGTTGGAAATCTGATGATTCGTTTTGGACTGCTCAAGCTGATACAAAAACGTACGCAGGGACCTATAGTTAAGGAACAGAGCATCAGATTCCTGGATATGCCCTGAATCCAGTAGCATGTAATCCAGAGCGCCCTTGGTGGGACGGGTAGTGACAATCCGGCCGGAAAAGCCGTTTTTTGTTAACAGAGGAATCCGGCCGGAGTGATCAATATGGGCGTGGGAAAGGATCATAGTTGTGATTTCAGACCGGTCTATTTGAAAGTTCTCATTTTTCTCCCGGCTCTCCTTTCTTCGGCCCTGGAACATGCCGCAGTCCAATAAAATTTTATCAACGCCTGTATCCAGCATATGCATGGATCCGGTCACCTCTCCTGCTGCTCCGAAAAATCCAACTTCAACCATAGATTCGTACCTTTCTTCAACCGTTTATCAAAATAGCCCGGGACAAAATGTTACTATTAGAACCAAAAAGATGTTTAAGCTAAAATTTGACCATATGCAAGGCGCAAAAAAAATCTGCAATCTTAAGCATACTTAAGTATGTAAGGATTGCAGATTTTTGCAGCAACGCTGCAGATGGGCAAATTTTTACTCAAGCATCAGTTGAATAATTTCTTTAACAAGGCTGTAGTCTGCTTCGCCGGATTTTCCCGGATAGCCTTTTCCTCTTTTGCCAAATAATAAAAAATACCGTCCAAAGCTTCTTCAACAGTATAGTCTGCCAGATTGCCCTTTACATCGGGAACCAGGGGCAGGGATTTATATTTTTCCATCATCTGGTCATAGGCTTTAATTGCCCCGATTTCTTCCAGGGTCTCCTCCACCACAGGCGTAAAGGCCTCGGTGAGATCGTCAGAAGTTTTTTTCTTAAAATACTGGGTGGCAGCATCATCCGCGCCATTGAGAATGCTGTTGGCATCCTCAAAGGACATCTGTGAAATGGCATTTACAAACAACGCCTTGGCCTTGGGGGTGGCCGCCTCGGCAGCCCGGTTCAGTTTCAGTTCCAGATCCTCTGCATAGGCCCCCATCCCGGCCTTATCCATCAAGGTCTGCGCAGTGGAAAGATAGGAAGGCAAAGGGATATGGATGCTGGAATCGGAATTAAATCCATCTTCAGCGCCCAACTGGCTGACAACGGTTCCGGCGCCTGTTTCCAACGCCTCCTTAAGACCGGAAATAATTTCGCTGTTGGTCAGACTGCTGGAACTCCCGGAACTGCTGCTTTCACTTGTGTCACCCTTACCCATGGATTTAATCAATGAAGAGCCCTGGTCCAGCAGGGAATTTCCAGCCAGAGCAGCCCCCGCCCCCCCCATAACAAAGGTAAAAACAAGAGCTACTGCTAAAACGCTGATTCTTTTTTTACACATTTTAAACTCTCCTTATATAATTAATTAATGCCTGAACGGAAACCCGTGTTTGGACGAAAAGTTGCCCAGGTGCAAGGCGCAAAAAAATTTAAAACCGTAGCAACCTCATGGTTGTGAGGCCCGATTTTATGATTTGGTAGATTTTTTTGCAGCGCCGCAGATGGGTGACTTTCGTCCAAACACTAATTAAATAACCCTTTTATCAGCCCCTTGGCTGCATCCTTAATATCAGTTTTTTCACCAGAGTCCGATCCGTCACCCTTAATGAGTTGTTTGAGTTCATCGGCGGCGGGCAGCTGGTTCTTCAATATGGCTTCAAGATCCGGCCGCACCTTTGGATTTCCCCAAGAACCTGTTATCACAAGAGGAATCAACAACCCTGAGCGGTCCTTGGTGTCCCCCTGCCCCTTAAGCGTACCCACCAATTTCGGCTCAATTCTGAAATCCAGAGTTTCTTTTACCAGATGGGTCTGCCCGCTGGCAACGAGCCTTAACAGAGGCGAAACAAGGGAGGCCTCCGAAATTTTCACAAGGCCCTTGGTTGCTGTATATGGAATCTTAAGTTCAGCAAAATCGGTTCTCGGCTTTTCCGTGGTGTACTCGCCCAGGCCAATGCCTGCCTTGGCATTACGGATGGTGCCGGCAATATCAACACCCACAATAGCACCATCAATAAATTTAAGCGTTCCTTTGCCGGCCAGGGTCTTTTTAATCATATCCAGGGAATCTCCTGTCATGGAAAGAGAAATATCCGAGACCAGTGCCCCTTCAATAATATCCTTGCCCATACTGTCCCGGATGACGGGTCCGGCCTGAACGTCGCTGGTTGTCAGGTGCAGGTTTGTTGTCGGGGTATTTTTACGCACATCAACCCCGGCCTTTGCGCCAGCTTTTCCCTGGTACAGATCCATGGAAAAAGGATCCAGGTTAAACACTCCGTTTTTGCCTGCCAGAGAAGCTGTAATATTGGCCATGCTTAATCCCGCGACCTTAAGGCTGCCAATGTTCACCTTTGCATCCAGCACCATCCTGCGCAAAGGCGCATAATCAATGGCACTAATTTTTCTGCTGCCCTTACCGGTGTCCATTACCGTGGGCCCGTCCTTGGCGGAAGCAACCTGGCCCGAATCTTTTTCCGTTGCCGAAGGCAGATAACGGTCCACATCAATCTTATCCAGGGAAAGGATAAATTTAAGGTCCGGTTTTTCAAACGCCTGGGCCTGGGCACTAAAATCCATGGTAGAATCATCCAGCACCAACACTCCGTCTGATACGCTCACTGACTTAGCCGACCCTTTGACAACAGCTTTCAGGGAAAGTTTATCCAAGGCTAAGTCATCACTGGTTTCAATGGGAAAGGGCTGATCCAGGGAGACAAACAATTTTTTGAGTGAAAAGGGCGCCAGATCAACAGCCAAATCAAAAGTCTGCTCGGTCATGGGTTTAATCAGGCGGCCTTTAAGGGAAAGGGCCAGCTGATCCAGCACCTTAACCATAAGATCAAAATCAATATCCGTGGCACCTGGATTTTTCCCCACAGGCCCAGCTGTTCCGGTCAAAGACAGGGGTTTTCCGTCTACGTTGGCACCCAAAGTAATGTCAATGGCTTTATCAAGGCTGATACCAGACAGATCTAAATTAAGATCTGAAATCTTTTTGGACAGGTCGCTGCTCTTGTCCACATAAGAAAGAAAACCGTTGATGATGGCAAACCGATCAACGATAAGTGATTCAATGGGGAGTTCTGTGCTGTCTGTCTGTATTTTTGCAGAAGTGTCCTGCTCAGGATCGGTGGATTGGGTCTGACCACCCTGATCCGAACCGTCAATATCCAAAGGCCGTATATTTTCCCAGTTCCCCAGACCTGCTTTATTTTTAACCAACGCAAGACTGGGAGATTCTACAATGAATTTTTCCACCTGAATATGCTTGGACAATAGGGGCAGGACCTTTACCCGGGCTTCAAGGCTTTTCACCGTGATCATGGGCTTTTCCTCAAATCCTTCAGGATTGCCCAGGGTCAAGTCAGACAGGCGAATACCGGCCCAGGGAAACAGAGACAATTTGATATCGTCGCCCATGGAGAAACTGCGTCCGGTCTGCCGGGTCACCATGCCTTCAATGTCCGGCAGATACTTTCCGACATCCACAAACATGGGGACCAATACAGCAGTTCCGATAATCAAACCGGCGAGAATGCCTATCGTAACGATGGCCCACGTTAAGAATCTGAACATATCAAACTCCTCGAAGTATTTAATGCCCATCCGGAAATAATCGTTTCAGCCGGTCTTCGGATGGGCGCTTGTTCTATTTTTTACTGGCTACGAAAGTGCAGACAGCGCAGATTCATAATCAGGTTCCTGTTTGATCTCCGGCACAAGCTGGGCATGAACCACCTCACCGGATGCATTGATAACAACAACGGCCCGGGCTGTAAGACCGGCCAGCGGGCCGTCCTGTATGGCCACACCATAGTCAAGGGCAAACTGCGGATTGCGGAAGGCAGATGCAGTCACAACGTTCTCAATGCCTTCGGCAACGCAGAACCGTTTGTGGGCAAAGGGCAAATCGCCTGAAATACAGAGCACAACCGTATTTTCATAATCACCGGCTGTTTTATTGAATGTGCGAACTGATGTGGCACAGATGTCGGTGTCAAGGCTTGGAAAAATGTTGAGCACCACCTGTTTACCGGCAAACGCAGACAGTTTGATCTCTGATAAATCCTGTCCCACAAGGGTAAAATCTTTTGCCAGTTCACTGGTCAGGGGAAAATCACCAGCCAAAGTTACCGGGTTTCCGCCAAGAGTAATAGATCCCATGAATGTCCTCCTTTTTTGTTTTCATACGTTTGGTTTGAATAATCGCGTCGATCTGGAAAAATTATGCACCATAATATCCTCCATGCCGACCTTTTGTAAAGAATAATGGCGATATCTGCTAAATCAAGATTTAAAGATATCCCCGCCATGGGGTTCATTGTTATAAAGTCTGCCGTTGCTGGTCTGCAGAAAAGCATCGAGCGGAATGGATTCCTGGCTTATGAACCCTCTATCCGGTAAAGCCCCATTGCTTACCATTTCTATGACGGCACAGGCCGAGGCTGCCGTAGTCCAGGCAATGGCCCGGTAAATCCCGCCGGCTATTTCAACGGGGTAAAAGGCTCTGACATATTCATCCCGGATAGGTCTGTCTTTCACTCCTTCCACGGAGGCATGAATAAAGACAACATCGTCGTTAACAGGCGGCTTGGCATTAACCAGGAGATTTCCGACATACTGACGGTCCTCCCGCATAAGCAGTTCATGAAAAATAAAGTTCATGAGCTTTGCGTGGCCAGGATACCGGATTGTTTTATAATCAATATTTTGGGCCCTGCCCGCATATGTGTCACACATTGTGCCAAGCCCTCCTGAAGTTGTAAAGGCTTCCAACTGTATCCCGTTTATAACAATGGTTTCTAACCATTCCAGGGGGGAAACCCATTTTTTCTCACCATTTTCAAGGACCTCACAGTCATTGAGATACTCGTTAACCACCCCTTCCGGAGACCAGTTGAACGCATATCCTAAAAGCCCTGTTGGATGCTGGGGAAGGGCTCCGACCCGTAGTCTGATGTGACGAATTTTTTCAAATTGTTCTGCAAGTGATGCGCCGATGATACCGATAAAACCAGGAGCCAAACCGCATTGTGGAACCATAGCTGATTTGGCATCTTGGCTCATGGTAATAATTGCTTTTGTCGTAAAAACGTCCTCGGTAAGGTCGAAATAATGAATGCCTTTTTTGCAAACGACGGAGGCGATATTTTTATTTAAATGGTAGGGCATACAGGAAATAACGGCATCCATACCGAGCAGTTCATCTTCCAATTTTTCTGTTTTGCCTATATCCATGGCTTTTGAGGGAAACGGCAGTCCATCTTTTTCCTTCAAAGCGACCCCGGTTACCTCAAAACCGGTTTCTTTGAGCAGGGTGCCCACTAATCTACCTACTTTTCCCAATCCCAATACCATAATTTTTTTAATCTTCTGTTTCATGTTTCCTCCTATTTTCTATGATTATTTTTTCCCTGTCATAATGAACCAGATAGTCTAAATTGCCATGGTCCTCATTTCCCTTGTATCTACCAACCGAATCCATGATTTTGAAAATTCAGATGGATGCAAGGGTACTTAACTATAATCATATTGCTTGAGTATTTATAAAATTATATAAAAATCTTTGCGAACCATTTCAAATGATGGTATGAATTCCCTCGTTGATATTCTAAAAACCAACGTATTTTAGGTCCCCTGACTTTTTACAGGCCCATCAACAGATAAAATTATAAAATAAAATCATAAAAATTTTCTGACCGAATTTATAATGAATGAAGGTGGCTCGCAAAGGAAAAACATTGATGAAAAAATATATTTTAATACTAATTTGTTCCTCCCTCTTTTGGCCTATGTTTTCCATGCCGGTTGAAAGCAAGGAAATTATCGGATGGCTTGAAATGATCCGTGTGTACCCTGGTAATCTAAAACTGCGTGCAAAAATGGATACCGGCGCAAAGGGGTCTGCAATCAATGTCTATAACCTGAAAAAATTTGATCGGGAGAAAACGGCATGGGTAAGTTTTGAGCTGAGGGACAAGTCAAAAAAAACAAACCCCAAAGAAATCTTTGTTGAAAAAAAAGTCATTGACACCATCAGAATCAAGCGCAGAGGCGGAGGCCTTGAAGAACGTCCGGTTGTAAATATGGAGATCTGCTTATGTGGCATTCATAAAAAAATTAAAATGAGTCTGATGGACAGAAGCAATTTCAACTATCAGATCCTGATCGGAAGGAGAGACTTAGAGAATAATTTTATCATTGATCCTTCTGTCATCTTTACCCATAAACCACGGTGCAAGGTGCCGGTGCTGATAGAAAAACAATGAAAAAATTTGAACTAATTATTTTATCGGGCATATTTATCCTTCTTGGGTTCGGAATTTTTATTTTTAAATACTGTTTTCTGAACTTTCCCCTTGCACCTGACACAACATCCGACCTCTGGGACATTGAAATCAGACTGTCAGTGGATGCAGGTGACAAATCATTAAAAGCCGGCCTGTTTTTACCCGGTGAATCTGAAAATTTCACCATTATTTCTGAACATTTCCTGTCGGGAAAATACGGTCTGATCAAAAAAAGCAATAACAACAACCGAAAGGCCGTCTGGTCCATCCGAAAAACACAAGGAAGACAGCACCTATATTACCAGGTTCTTGTCCAAAAAACAGGCAATAAAAAGCCCCTCGGGTTAAAACCCGGAGAAATATCAACATCTCCGTTTGATGAGCCATACTTAAGTGCAGCGAACCGATTATGGAATGAAATTTATAAACATTCGGCAGATTTGAATACCGTTATTGGAAATTTATTCAAGCACCTGAATTCCCCCGGGACCAATGAAAATGTTGCCTTGCTGTTGGGAAAAGAAACCGCTTCAACAACAAAAAAAATTGAAACCGCCGTCAAATTGCTGGCATTGGCAGGCATTCCCGCCCAACTGGTTCACGGTTTTGATCTTGAAGAAGAAACCCTTCAGGTAAAAATGGCAAGCTGGCTGGAAGTATACTATAAGAAAAAATGGAAAAGCTATAATCCTGACCATTCAGGCGGTGATATCCCGGAAAGTTATATCGCTTGGTGGAGAGGCTCTGAGCCCCTGTATAAAATTTGGGGAGGAACAAATCCCCATATCCAGATAACTGCCCAGAAAAATGAGACTGAAGCAATTCAAAGCGCAATTTTGCAAAGCAAACTCACATCTCCCCATTTTTTTAAATTTTCATTGCTGAACCTGCCCATCCAGAACCAGATTGTATACCGCGTAATACTGCTGATTCCTTTAGGTGCGTTACTGGTGGTAATTTTCAGAAATATTGTCGGAATTAAAACATTTGGCACCTTTATGCCGGTTCTGATTGCACTATCTTTCAGGGAAACCCAATTGCTTTGGGGAATCATCCTGTTTTCACTTGTTATTGCTATCGGCCTTGCCATCCGGTTTTATCTGGAAAACTTGAAACTGCTTGTTGTCCCCAGATTATCAGCAATATTAATTGCTGTTATTATTATCATAGCAGGCTTGAATATCTTTACCTATAATATGGCCCTGCCTCTTGGATTATCTGTATCCCTTTTCCCTATTGTTATTCTGTCAATGGCGATAGAAAGAATGTCCATACTCTGGGATGAAAGAGGGCCCGGAGAAGCCATGAGCCAAGGTCTTGGGACACTGTTTGTATCTGCTGTGATTTATTATGTGATCAAAAATCAAAGTATTGAACATATCATGTTTTTTTTCCCGGAACTGCTTTTCATCCTGTTTGGCATCACTCTTCTGTTGGGCCGGTATTCAGGTTTCCGCCTGATTGAACTCTACCGCTTCAAGGAATTTGTCAGGAAAACAAACGATGTTTAACTATTTTAAACTACTTTCACAAAAAGGTATTCTGGGAATCAATAATAGAAATGCAAACTATACCCTGAAATATAACAGCCGAAACAAATATCCCCTTGTTGATAATAAATTAAAAACAAAGCAGCTTGCCATAGAAGCTGGAATTCCGGTCCCCGAGCTTTATGCCGTCATAGAAATCGAACGTCAGCTCCAGGATATTGACGATATTATAAAGCATCAAGATGCTTTTGTCGTTAAACCGGCTTGCGGCAGCGGCGGTAACGGAATTGTTGTGATTACGGGCCGCGCAATGGATATGTACCGGAAAGCAAGCGGCAACTTTATGACTTCTGATGAACTCAGATATCATATTTCCAATATTTTAAGCGGCCTGTACAGTCTTGGCGGGCAATCCGATAAAGCCATCATCGAATACCGGGTACAGCCGAATCTGATCTTTGAGCCGATTTCTTATATGGGGGTTCCGGATATCCGCATTATTGTTTTCTTCGGTATCCCGGTCATGTCAATGGTGCGTCTGCCCACCCGGATGTCAGACGGCAAAGCCAATCTCCACCAGGGCGCTATCGGTGCAGGAGTCAATATTGCCACAGGTATCACGCTTTCTGCTGTTTGGAAAGATACCATTATCACCAGACATCCTGATACCGGACACCCGGTAACCAACATTAAAATCCCTTTCTGGGAAAAATTGCTGGATATTGCCTCCCGGTGTTATGAAATGACCGGTCTTATATATCAGGGAGTGGATATTGTTCTGGATAAAAATCAAGGCCCGATGATTCTGGAGATTAATGCACGCCCGGGGCTGAACATCCAGATTGCTAATCAATCCGGGCTATTAAAACGATTAAAATGGATTGAACAGCACCATCATGAATTAAATTCAATTAAAGACAAAGTTCAGTTTGCCGTGCGCCATTTCAAAGAGTAACCTTGGATTAATTCTTCATAAACTGATAAATTGCAGAAAAATATTTCCGGCCCAGGCCGTCTTGTTTTGCAGCCGCGTAAATTTCTTTTGCCAAAGCAGTATATTTTCCGAAAGCATTATCATGGATTGGGCTAACAGCGAATTTACCAACATTTTTAATGCCGTCCCTTTGCCTGGTTCTCCCACATGCGTAACTTTTTGCCCCCATGTGTTCCAGCAAGGATTTTACAACATCCAAATCGTTTTTTTCAGCTCCGACAAAGAAAGCCAGATCCGCATTCTCTGCATTTGGTTTTGTTCCGGATACGGGCGCATCCATGAACCGGATGCCGCACTCCTTTGCCATCAAAAGACTTTTTCTGGAAAAAGACGGATTCACGGTTGAGTAATCCACCCAAATCGCATTTTTCTTCATTGCCGACACAAAACCTTCCTCTGAAAAGGACTCCTTTTCAACCACTTCAGCAAAATTCAGAGGACATAACACAATTTTTTTATAAAAACGGCATCATGTCCCCCGGAATTCTACGATTAGACTGCCTTATTTCATTGATGCTGATCTTGCTATGCCAGCCAGTGCCTTTTCCATTTTTGATATAATTTCTTCGCAACCGGTAATATTATGCCGTTTTTCTATATACTTTGGATCGTTATACGATATCCAGACCTTAGCGTTGTCATCTTCCCAGATTAGCGCTTTTAAGGGTAAATCAATAGCAACTCTTTGCTGACATTTCATAAGGGGGCTCCCCACCTTTGGATTCCCAAAAATTATCA
Organism: uncultured Desulfobacter sp.; assembly: GCF_963675255.1. Taxonomy (GTDB): domain Bacteria; phylum Desulfobacterota; class Desulfobacteria; order Desulfobacterales; family Desulfobacteraceae; genus Desulfobacter. The sequence continues at coordinate 1,562,850 of NZ_OY775937.1, read as the reverse complement.
GTTCAGTATCTCGTAGTTCGATGCCGACTTTGCTAGCTGCCTCAGAATGCCTTATGCGTTTGAATACAGTCATTCCTTTTTCTTTCAAAATGCTCTCCATTCGATCTGCAGTATCTTTTACATTAAACCTGCTTTGGACACTAACCACGCCATCCACTGCCCATACAGGGATTGCAACGGATAATACCAACAGGGCGGTAAAAATTAACTTTTTCATTCTTTTTTCTCCTTAAGTTAGTCTAATAATACGATACATGCATTGTATATCTGTTTATTCACGGCGGCTCCGCCGCCGTGAATCGCAGTGCTGACTTCGTCCAATACCCAGGCATTTTACCGAAATCTTTTCAAAAGCATATTTCATTCTTCATAAACTGATAAATTGCAGAAAAGTCTTTCCGGCCCATGCCGTCTTGTTTTGCAGCCGCGTAAATTTCTTTTGCCAAATTTGCCAGCGGCAGGGGCTGGCCCGCTTCATATGCGGTCAAAGCCGCCAAGTGAAGATCCTTGTGCATCCATTCCAAAGGGAATTGGACTTCAAAATCGTCTTTACGGATCATCTCCGCCTTGGCTTGGGTAAACGGTGCACAGACCGACATGTTCGGCAGGACATCCAGTAAAAAATCCCTTGAGAACCCAAGCTTTTCACCGAGCAGTATATTTTCCGAAAGCATTAGCATGGATTGGGCTAACAGCGAATTTACCAACATTTTGAATGCCGTCCCTTTGCCTGGTTCTCCCACATGTGTAACTTTTTGCCCCATGTGTTCCAGCAAGAATTTTACAACATCCAAATCGCCTTTTTCAGCCCCGACAAAGAACGCCAAGTCTGCATTCTCTGCATTTGGTTTTGTTCCGGATACGGGCGCATCCATGAACCGGACGCCGCACTCCTTTGCCACCAAAAAACTTTTTCTGGAAAAAGACGGATTCACGGTTGAGCAATCCACCCAGATCGCATTTTTCTTCATTGCCGACACAAATCCTTCCTCTGAAAAGGCCACCGTTTCAACCACGTCAGGGGAGGCCAGCATGGTGAATACGACATCGGCATCCTTGACAGCATTTCGATATGAATCAGCTGCAACCGCCCCCTGTGTGACCAATTCGTGAATCGGTGGGGCAGACCGGTTGAACACCGTCAACGTTTTATTATTTTTTAATAAATTTGCAGCCATTCGGCTGCCCATGATCCCCAGTCCGATAAAGGCAAGTTGCATTATTTTACCTCCTTGTTGAAAACATCATCATGATCATAATTTTTCTAAATAAGCATTAAGGAAAGGCTTTTAAGGACCGCAGATTAAATAACTTACCCACTTTAATATATTCGGAAGCGCGGGCGTCTCGCCCGCATCTTTGCAATACTTGCGGGCATGCAGGCGAGACGCCCGCGCTCCCAGGTTAAGTTATTTCGGACTCATTCCTTATCAAGTCCCAGATTTTCGTAGAAGTGCCGGCGTTTCATCCGGCGCAGTTCCTTGTCTTCTCTGACCAGATAGAAATATTTTTTGTTTTCGTCATCAAAACATTCAAAAAGCCCGGTATAATCTTCTATATCGGTAACATCACAAATCCTGGAAACATCATCGTTGAACCGCCGGCATACCGACACCCAGTCTTCAATTTTCGCATCTTTCTTGATGTTGATTGCCTTTGAGGCCTCATTATATTCCGCTTGGATGGATTTCATGTCGATACCTCCAGATTTTTAGAATTATAGGGCCAAGAAGGCCCAGTTGATGAAATCTATTTTAGCAGAATAGATCTTGTTGTGTAAGGGACCCGGGAAAAATAAATCCTACATTTTGCTTGCCTTTTTATCCGTATTCTTCGTTGCGACTCAGGACACATATTTCAATATGCGCCCTAAGCCGCACCTTGAATACAAATAAAAATTCGGCGCAAAATCTGTAGCATTAATTTTTTCCGAGCCCCTAAGAGCCGATCAGGAAACAGGATCAAAATCCGGAAATAAAAGTCCGTCCATCTTGGGCTTTGCCCTGGAGGTTACGGGCACAGCCGGGGGGTTTGGGGCAGCAGTGACGGTGTTTACGGTTTCCCGGGAAGGGATGTCGTAATTTACAACCATATCTTTATCACCCAGCTGTTCAACGGAAACCGGAATATTTAACACAAGTTCTTTTTCCTGGCGCGTTACCACGGGAAACCCATAATGCGTATTTTCATGCTTGATAGGCTTCCCGGCGTCCAGACGCCCTTGGACAAATTCGTTATGAAGATCTATCCGATGCTGGATGACGGATGAGAAGTGGTCAAGGGAATCCTGGCATTTATCGTAAAATTTTTCCAGAAGGCTTGGGTCGATTTCATACCCTGTGGAATTGCGCCCGGCAGCCATGGCTGCAAGCGTTGTAGTGCCCGTGCCCAGAAACGGATCCAGAACAAGATCTCCTTTTACGGAATACATGTTGATCAGGCGATAGGCCAAGTCAAAGGGGAATGCCCCACTGCGGTTACGTTTTTTTTGTTTTCCCATGGCCTGGCGGGTGCCTTTAAGGTCCATCCAGATATCTGAAAACCACTGGTTACGCTCTTCCCAGAACAATGCGCTTTGGCGCCGGTTTTCCTTGGTTGCAGGAGATGTAAATTCGCGTTTTTCCCCCTTTCTTAAAATAAGAATATATTCGTGCTCTAAAGTGACATAGGCCCCGGCCGGCAACATGCCCGATCCCATGAACTTGTTGGGGGCATTGGTCTGCTTGCGCCATAATATGCAGGGTAAGGCTGTAAATCCTAATGCCTGAGTCGCATTTAATATTCTGGCGTGGTTGGGATAAAGGGCAAAATTATCCCCCAGGGTACGTGTGGCGTCTCCAATATTGATACAGGCAAATCCGCCGGGGGAAAGCACCCTGAACAGCTCTTTCCAAACCCGGTCCAGCACCTTGTGCATAAGTTCAAAGGCAAGGGGCCCGTCTGATTTTTTAAGGGCTTTTTCAATTTTCCGGTCCTGGTGACTAAAAATTTCATCCCACATATCAATCATTGGATAGGGAGGCGATGTCACCACAAGATTGACACTGCGCTCTTTCACCGCTGCCATTTTTGCGGCATTGCATATATAGTGTTTATGGGTTGTTTTCATATTTTCAAATCAGACACCGTAAGAAAGTTCAGGGATCAGGATTTTTAAGCCAAGCCCTATTAATATTATTCCGCCGACAATTTCCATTCGACTGCCCAACGCTGAGCCCAGCCGTTTCCCAATGCCTATGGCGACCACGGACATCGCGCAGGTGATAATACCAATAAGCGCTGAAGGGTACCAGATATTGACATCCATCACGGCCAGCCCCAGGCCGATGGCCAAGGCATCAATGCTGGTGGCAAAACTAAGCATAACCATGGTCAGGCCTTTGGAGGGATCCCTGTGAAGGCATTCTCCTGTATCAGCAAACCCCTCCCGGACCATGCGCCCGCCCACGAAAGCCAGAAGACCAAAAGCGATCCAGTGGTCCACGGCCCGGACATATGAAACAAAGCCGGTGCCCAGGAGCCACCCGACCACCGGCATCATGAACTGGAACAGACCAAAATGAAAGGCCAGGCGAAATATGGCCCGCCGGTCTTTTGCATACCCGCAGGCCGCAGCAGCCATGGACACGGCCGAAGCATCCATGGCCAGTCCAATGGCTACGACAACAATATCAAACAAATGCATTGTAATTTATTAAAACGTTTTCTGCACTGCAGCCATCTCCACCACAGGCAAAGGCCCTAAAGCCGGGCCGGGCAACTGATTAAGAATTTTCTGGGGCATGGACCGGTACAGCAGCCGTGCGGTCAGTGTGTATCCCTGTTGGGGTACAGCCTTCAAATTAAATAAACGAGCCGCACTTTTCCCCACAGGAATCCGGGTGTCGGACAAAATTTCCTTTGCTTTGGCCATGTTAATAACCGGGTTGCCAAGGCCGTCCCCAAGAGTGACTTTAAACATCTCCGTATTTTCCGGCAGTTCATAATTATCATTTAGAACACCGGTCTGGAAAACGGTTTTTCCGGCACTGTCCGTTAAGGTGACTTCAATCCATACCTGGCGCAGATCCCCTAATCCTGTGGGCAGACTGTGGCCGGCACCGGTATTGGTTACAACGACCCGGGCGGTGCGATCATCTGTCATAACCATAAAAATATCTGCCGCATGTTTCAGACGTTCCACAGCCATGGCTGATTTATCATCGGCATTAAACATTGCCGGCACGCCTGAGTTGGCCCCCACAAAATTGTGGGTGAAAATATGGGGCCGCTGCTTTGCACCTTCCGCAGCACTACCCGGATTCTCAGGCCGAGGCGTCGATCCGGTAGCCGGCACCCCAGGCCGCTGGTACATATGGCAGCCCTGGCAGGAAACATGCTTTTCAGGATCAGGGCTGTTATACGGACCGTTTTTCCATTCCGTGTATGTAGTTTCAAGGTCGGTGCCAAAGGCCACGTGCTTAACATCGTGGCAAGTACCGCAAATTTTTGAATCCGTATGCAGTTTCGAAAAAGCGGCATCGTGAAAATCAGGTTCAGCATCGTCAAAGGGACCATACTTGACACCGGGATCATCCTCCCCCTGACCCGGGGATAACACCAGTCCGTTGTTGTACATTTGGGTAACGTCTACGGCCACGTGGCAATAGTCACATTGGATGCCCTGGGCAGGGATATCCGGAGTTTTGGAAAGATCATCGGAGGTTTTTGTCGGGAAACCGGTAACAACTCCTACAGGGGTATGGCACTTCACGCAGGACTCTGCCTCCTCAATCTGGCCGGCATCAGTCAGGCCCTCGCGAAAAAATTTTGCCACCCGGTTATAAATCGGGTCTTTATGGGAAAAGTTATGCAGGGAACCCTCCCACTGAGCCATAATTTCATCGTGGCATGCCCCACAGGTCTCTGGATCAATGAATTGATCCAGTTTAAAGGTATTTTCCTTGGAAGCGGCACCAACGGGTACAACCCACACCAGTAAAACACACAGGAAAGCAAGCCCGCAGAAGATCGGGGCAATCCGGATTTTTTGTTTTTTGTACATAATGAGCACTCCTTTTCATATACAGGGTAAGAATTTTGGCCTCACGGGCCAATCACTTTTTCGGGCCTCAAGATTTGCAGGGACCACGGCCCTGTTGATTGGCCTTTTGGGTCCCTTTTGCGACCCACTCAAAAAAGCGGACAACGAAATTTTTTTTCTTATGTGCAGCATTACTGTTTTTCATGATTTCCCACATGATAAATGAGCAAAATGTGTCCGTCTCCAAGATCTTTAGTGGACTCCAGCGACAGACTAAGGTCAAGGTCAAGGGGCGGGGCAAATAAAGACAACCCTGAACCGAACAGCCGGGGCACCAAGGTCAGGTGTATCTGGGTAATCAGGTTGTCGCGGATAAACATTGTGTTGACGGTAGCGCCACCGACTAAAACTGCGCTGGTGTACCCCTTAAGCTCAAGGTCTTCAAGAATCTTAGCCGGGGGCTGGTCCGTAAATATCAGGTTGTCCTGATCGCTTTGCCTGGATTTATCCCGGGTCATAACGACATTAAGGCGACCCGGCAGGGGTTTGCCAATGGTGTCATAGGTTTTTGATCCCATGATCATGACACCTGCCTTTTTGGTCACTTCCACATAATATTTTTTATCCGCTTTGCCGGTCCAGTCCACAATCTGGCTGGAATTCTTTGCAATCACACCGTCCACGGTTGAGGCCATCAGCAAAATGACGTCCATAGAATTCTCCTGTCCAAAGATAAAAACAGGACAGACAGGCACCGTAAATAGATTCGGCAGCCCTTCCTGTCCTGTTTGATTTTAAAAACAGATTGAGTATTGGATTAATTATACCAGGCCTTCAAAAAAATCATTACCCTTATCATCAACAATGATAAACGCAGGGAAATTTTCCACTGTGATCATCCACACGGCTTCCATGCCCAGTTCTTCATATTCAACCAACTCGACCTTTTTAATAAAATCCTTGCCCAGACGTGCGGCCGGACCGCCAGGGGAGCCTAAATAAAAACCACCATAGGTCTTGCAGGCATCAGTAACGACCTGAGACCGGTTGCCCTTGGCCAGCATGATCATGGAACCGCCTTCTTTCTGGAAAATAGGTACATAGGGATCCATGCGGCCGGCTGTGGTGGGCCCGAATGATCCTGAAGCTTCGCCTTCGGGCGTTTTTGCAGGACCTGCATAATAGATGATATGATTTTTAACGTAATCGGGCAGTCCTTCGCCCGCCTCAAGCCGTTCCATGAACTTGGCATGGGCAATGTCTCTGGCCACAATGATTTTTCCGCTCAAAGACAGGCGGGTGGATACCGGATATTTGGTCAGTTCGGCCCGAATTTCATCCATGGAACGATTCAGGTCAATCTCAACAGCGGGTGCCATTTCAAGTTCGCCGGTCGGCAGATATTCCGCCGGGTTTTCAACCAGTTGTTCCAGGAATACGCCGTCCCGGGTGATTTTACCCTTGATCTGACGGTCGGCAGAGCAGGAAACGCCAATGCCGATGGGACAGGATGCACCGTGGCGGGGCAACCTTACGATCCGAATATCCAGGGCAAAGTATTTGCCGCCGAACTGTGCCCCAAGCCCTAATTCTCTGGACCGAGCCAGAACTTTTTGCTCAAGTTCAATATCTCTGAACGCATGGCCGGTTTCGCTGCCCTTGGTGGGCAGATTATCCAGATATTTGGCCGATGCCAACTTTACCACCTTGAGATTGAGTTCCGCAGAAGTTCCACCAATAGCAAATGCGATGTGATAGGGGGGACAGGCTGCTGTACCCAGATGCTTCATTTCCTTGAGCATGAAGTCAATCAGGCCTTCTTCGGTATTGAGTACGGCCTTGGTCATTTGGAACAGGGCTGTTTTATTGGCGGAACCGCCGCCTTTTGCCATGAACAGGAAGTTGTACTCATCGCCCTGAACCGCAGCGACTTCCACCTGGGCCGGCATATTGTTTTTGGTATTCACTTCATCGTACATGGTGAGCGGCGCATTCTGGGAATACCGCAAATTGTTTTGTGTATAGGCTTCAAAGGCGCCTTTGGACAATTCGCGCTCATCCTCGGACCAGGTCCAGATCTGCTGACCCTTTTTGCCCATAATGATGGCGGTGCCGGTGTCTTGACACATGGGATATACTTTTTCAGCCGAGATGACAGCGTTCTTCAAGAGTTCCAGGGCCACATAACGGTCATTGTCAGAACTTTCAGGGTCATCAATCACGGCCCGCACCTGTTCCAGATGTTCGGCCCGGTACAGATGGGCAACATCCTTAAATGCGGCATTGGCCAGCAGAGTCAATGCAACGGGCTCCACCATGACCACATCCTTGCCCTCAAATTCCCGGACCCGGACATGGTCCTTGGTCAACAGGCGGTATTGGGTTTTTGTATCCTTTTCTAACGGAAACATGGGTTCATAGTTAAATTCCATTCGTTTTTCCCTCTTTATAGTTTGTCCCTCTTTTAGAAGATCTGACAAGCAGCAGATATTAAATCCCTGTTGCCTGCCGCCATTATTTGAAATATTTAATATAAAAGTCCGGACCAATTGTCCAATTTTCTTTTATATTTTTTATGTGTTCCTATTCAACTAAGGTCATCCTGCATCTTAGAAATGCAATCTGCGTCTGAAGAGGCAGGTTTTTAGGACAGTGATCCTCGCACCCCAGAAGGGTCATGCAGCCGAATATCCCGTCGTCATCACCTATGATCTCGTAAAACGCTTCATCGGTCCGCTTGTCCCTGGGATCCAGATGAAACCGGGCCAGGCGCATGAAACCCACGGCGGACAGAAAATCCGGCCGCATACGTTTTGTGGCGCAGGCAGACACACAACACCCGCACTCTATGCAGCGTTCTATCTCATATACCTCATCCATGATATCGGGGTCCATGCGCTCTTCCAGCTTGTTAAAATCCATATCGTCCGTTTCAATATCATGAATCCAGGATTTCACGCGCTCGCTCATGGCCTGCATGAATTTGCCCGTGTTCACGGACAGGTCACCGATGAGCTCAAACCCGGGCAGGGGCAGAGGGTAATCTGTCCATCCTCAAACTTTGAGGTCAGGGTCCGGCATGCCAGATCAGGTTTACCGCTGATCACCATACCGCAGGAACCGCACATCCCGGACCGGCAGATAAAATCAAATTGCAAGGAGGAATCCTGTTGCTCCCGGATCTGGTTTAATGCAATAAAAACGGTCATCCCCGGGGCTTCGGTAACCTCATAGGTTTTCATGCGCGGCGTGTCGTTCTTTTTCTGAGGCATGAAAATCTTCCACTGCTGCAGGTTTAGCCTCATGGGTCTGAGGCGCATGGGTGGCCTTGTAGGGCTCAGCATATTTATAGCGCAAACCGACAATCACAAAGATCAGAAGAGCAAGAAGCCCCGCACATAAAAAAACAATGATCAGCTTGTTGCACAAATTTTTCAGTTTTATCCGATTTTTTATAGCACGTTGATAATCACGCCCTTGGAACCAACCCCATTTCATGCACAGCCGGTAAAGGCCGATGTTGCCGTGAAGCACTACACACACCAGTAAAATCAGATAGACAAACCACATATTGTGAGACACAACCTTGTCGGCATACAGATAGAGATCAATGGAACCCGGATGGGTAAGCATGCTGTAAAGATGAACAGAACCTGCAAAAAACATGATAAACACAACAAACACGGCGAAAAAGACGACAATGGGATAACCATGTCCGGTATTGGACAAAAAGGATAGTTCCATGTTTTTTGATACCCAGTTAAAGGCCCCCGGCCCAAGGATGATACTGGCATTCAAAACGATGTGCAACCACACGAACAGACCCAGAAAAAAACCGGTACTGCTCTGGAGAAAATCCAGCCGGGCCGGAATCCTGCTCTTTTTCTTATTTGATTCAATGGTGTAGCTTTCCAATGTAAAAACCCCCTTCGTGTTATCGTTTTAAATGCATCCTGGCAGATCTGCCCGATTCCATCTAACTCACTGTAAACATGGACGTTTTTTTAAATGAATTTACTATAGCGGATAAGAAATTGTGTCGATATGTCCCATCCGCCAGCCCGGAGACGCAGTCAACCTCGTAATAAATCCAAGACTCGGGTTTTGTCAAATATTTATTGTCAAATCAGCTACCTTAGGGCCTGTTTAAACGCTTAGCGATTACGCCGGAAAACAGCCCCGAATTGATCCAAGCTGCTGGGACGTTTTGTTTTTTCTTGAAGTTTTACCATTGATAGGCCACAATGACCACAATTCATTTCCGACTTGAGGGGTAATGTAACATTACGGTTAGCATGCTACATGCAATATAATATTTTTCTTTAATTCGACGATTTATATGCTTGAAAAAATTGCCCTACAAAAAAAATTCATTACAAAAACTCAATATTCACAAGCCGTTGAAGCATGTCGCGGCGCAGAGAACCTTGATCTTGCGTTGAAGAACTACTTTATAAAGGAAAATATCCTTACCGACAAACAGCTGAATACGCTTCTGGCCACCTATGCTGCGTTAAAAATCATTCAGAAAAATCAGGTGTTCGGAAATTGTGCCGTGGACCTTGGTTTTGTCAAGCAAGAACGATTCATTAGGGAGATGACCCGGCAAAAGAACATACTATCGCAAAACAAACAACCCGAATTTATCGGTAAAGCATGGATACAAAACCAGACACTTAACCTGGATCAGTACCAAAAAATCACACAGCGGCTTAAAAAAAAGCAAAATCCCCAGGAAACTGCCCCGCCATCCAAACCTGCGGCAGATCCTGAGCAGGAACAGACAGATCACTCACTGAACAGAGAGCTTGACTGCGGCGTGATGCTTGAAATTAATGCCTTCGGTATGGCGGCATTTATAAGAAAAACCGGTAAATTTAAAGACACGGTTACTGCCGCCAAAATCATCGAACAACTGGAGGATAACGGCATTGTTTATGGTCTGGTTGAATCGTCTGCGGTGGAAAACTTCATAAATTCATCGGGATTCAGAGTCAATTCGTTCCGGGTAGCGCGGGGGACTGATCCGTTACCGGGCAAGGATGCCAGGATCGAATATTTTTTTGAAACAGATCATCTCAAGGCTGGGGATATTGATGAAGACGGCAACATTGATTTTAAAGACAGAGGCCCTATCCCCTGGGTAAAAAAAGGAAGCCTGCTGGCAAAAAAATTCCCCATGGCGGAAGCCGTTGAGGGCAGAAATATTTTTGATCAGGTTATTTTGAGTCCTGCGGTGTCAGACATAAGCCTGAAATACGGCAAAGGAGTGGTCTGCTCTTCTGACGGCCTTGAACTTTATGCTGAAATCAGCGGCACCCCGACACTTGATAGGTCTAACAAAATCCAGGTAAGCCGTGTCTTTACAGCACCCAATGATGTAAACTTTGAAACCGGACACATTGATTATGACGGAGAAATCGTCATCAAAGGTACACTCAAGGCCGGATTCAAAGCCATTGGCCATGAGATCCGCGTCGGTACGGTAGACGGTGGAGAAATCCGGGCCACAGGAAATGTTACGGTTCGCAACGGAATGATCGGCGGCACTGTGTATGCCCGGGGCAATGTCAGCATAAAATTTGTACAGAACTCCACTATTTACTGCCTGGGCAACCTCACCGTGGACAAAGAGATCCTGGACAGCCGAATCGTGACCTCTGGTGCGGTAATCATTAAAAACGGAGAAATCATCTCTTCTGATATAACCTGCAATAAAGGGCTTTTTACCCAGCACCTGGGTACAGAAAAATCCGTGCCCAACACAGTGACCTTTGGTGTCGACACCTTCACGGCCCGGGAACTGAAAAATATCCAGGACCGAATTGAACATACGATGGACGAGCAGGAACTCATCCATGAAAAGCTTGATTCCCTGTCCGTAGAAATTTTCCGTGACACAACAAATACTTTGGGACTGGTCCACAAGATTGACAGGGCAAGACACGAAAACTTTTTGTTGTCAAAAAGCCCGGAGGACACAACCTCACGCGAACTTAAATCCCAAATACAGGTGAACAACCGCCTGCTGGTTCGTTTAGACAAAGAGCTGAACCACCTGATCGACCGCATTGAAAAGAAAAAAATTCGGATGAAAAAATTAAAGGCTGAATTGACCCAGTTAGAAAGCATCTTTGAAGGGCTGAGAAGCGAACAAGGCAATTTCACCCAATGGCAGCAACGCAATCCGGGGGTCGCTCAGGCGGTTGTTACAGGCCAGGTCATCCCGGGAACCATGATGAACGGTCCGGATGTATCACTGGAAATCACTAAGATCAGAAAAAATGTAAAAATTTTTCAAACTCTTGTCACCAACAACGGCGACACTGCATTGGAAATAGAAATCGTTGACAATATTAGACCCAAATAAAATCCAGGCGTTCCGGGACAGGCTGTATACCAATGACATGCCGGAAATCATGCGGCATGGGGGTGACGGCCTAACTCCTGTAAAAAAATACCCCGAAGACGAACACGGTTTTCCCCTTGTTCCCATCAAAAGGATTACCCGTTTTTTCCTTGAAGAGATTGGAAAAGTTCAATTTGTGCCGTCGGGTCAGTATCTTGAGGAACTTTATGAACTGTTTAAGGCGCTGATCAGTGACATGCCGGCGGTCTCATTTGATATAGGAATCAACATTACCCAGGAAGATATCCGGGAGTCGAATCATAAAACCATCATTGAACTTCTCACCACCAATGTCATCATTACCTATTTTTATCTGGTAAAATACAATCCGGGAAACCAGGACGAAGGCCTGCTTAACCCTGATATACAATCCATTATTAAACAAAGCATGGCCAGCAGAGTTTATAAACACCTTGTATCCGACACCCAGAAAGAGCTTATTTTCAGTCTGACCCAGGACAAGCCATGGTTTGAATATATCGAAGGAATTAATGACGCAGATCTGATCTGCCGGCTGGCCGGTGCCAGACTGCCAAGCATGGAAAAAACAACCCTGGGTGCCATTACCGGTAAATCCCGGCAGGAGATCGCCGGCTACAATGATATGTTCACCAAACTGCTTTATACCCGTGCCCGGACAGTAACCAGCCAAGAAAACAAACGAGAGTACTTCAAGTCCATGAAAAAAATGGATACAGCCATCTATGGTATATTAAAAAAGATGGACCGATTCCTGGACATGGCTTACAGGTTAAGTCAAATTCTGGATATATCTTCCAGATTCATCATCGGCGATACATTTTCCAAACTCAGAGAAAATATGCTATGGCTGTTTTTCGACGTATGGCCCAAAGCGCTTGAACAGGGAGACATGCCACGTCAAGCAGCTGTTTCCGCCCTGCGGTACAGGATGAATATCCTGTTCAGCCTACCCCACATTACACGATTTTGCCGGGAATTTACCAAGAATACAGCATTCCAGACTCCAGTGAATGACCTTTTCCAGCTGTTGTTCAAGGTGCTTGTAGACAAAATTAACCAGGTGTTTTTGGAAGAGGGCGACAGCAGTACCGGCCTGGGACGGGTGGAAAGTGCGTTGTTTGAAATCCGGCGGGCTATTAAAAAGCTTGACCTGGATGAATCCCGGCTTACGGATGAAAAACAAGAGGTAAAAATAGCGTATGTCGCATTGATTTTGAAAACCGACTTTCAATCTTTAGAAGCGATTTTAAATCTCTGTGACATGATCTGTGAAGTGACCCATGACAAGGACCGGGAAATCATGATCAGCATACGGACTGCACTTATGGAAAAAAGCTTTTTGACCCTTGAAGAATATGCCGGTAAAGGGGTATCGTCCAAAGACGCCATTCCCGAAATCAGCAAACGACTCCAGGCTTTTGCCGTCCATTACCGGCCCCAAAGGGAATTTTACCGGATATTTTTTGATACCTATGTCATTTCCAAGCCCAGGCCTAATGTCCCCCATTACACCCGGTTTCTTATAAGCAACAGGCCCTTTGCCCAGGCCATGCTTATGCGCTTTGCAGATTACAAGGCTATGAAAAACTTTTTGCCTGAATCCTATATTGAAAAAGCAAACCAGCTACTGGATGATCTGCTGAAAAAAACCAGGACTACAGCTTGGAACCCCGGCATCGAAAGGTTATAAACAACAAGTTCATTTAACAACTATTTAACAACTGCTTAGACTCTAATATTTTACTTAGCCGATATGGAAACTCGACAACCCAAATACCAATTTAACCGAAACGAATTTGCAGGTGCCATGGGGGATCTTGGCACCATCCTGCCCATAGCCCTTGGCATGATCCTGGTCAACGGCCTTAACCCTGTGGGGGTGTTTTTCTCCATGGGCGTATTTTATATTGCGAGCGGTGTATATTACGGCATCACAGTACCGGTGCAACCCATGAAGGTGATCGGCACCTATGCCATTGCCACGTCTATGACAGCACCCCAGATCCAGGCATCCGCATTTCTCATGTTTCTCTGCCTTGTGGTGATCGGCGCCACAGGATCCATGGACAAATTTGGGAAATACATCCCCCGATCCGTAATCCGGGGGATCCAGTTGTCCACAGGACTTCTGCTCATGGTCAAGGGGATGAAAATGATCCTGGGCAAAACCCTGCTTAAAGGGGCTGAGCAGGGAGCGGAACCCTACCTTACGATCCAGTCCGCAGGGTTTATTCCCATCACCCTTATCATCGGCATTTGCGGGATAGTTGTTACCCTGGTCTTTTTAAACAATAAAAAACTGCCGGCCGCCCTTATCGTGATTGGATTCGGCCTGTTTATCGGCCTGATACTGGGCACAAAACAGGGTTTTGACACCCTTAAACCGGGCCTGTATTTCCCCCACCTTTTCCCCCATGGATTTCCTGTTCCGGTAGACTTTACCTTTGCCCTGTTTGCCGTGGTTCTCCCCCAGCTACCCATGACCCTGGGCAATGCCGTGGTCGCCCAGGCCGATCTTTCAAAGGACTATTTTGGGGACAATGCTGAAAAAATGACCTACACGGCATTGTGCTTTTCCATGGCTGCCGGTAATTTTTTAAGTTTTATTTTCGGGGGCATACCCATGTGCCACGGGGCAGGCGGTCTTGCCGCCCACTACCGGTTTGGCGCCAAAACCGCCGGGTCAAATCTAATTATCGGCGTGATCATGGCAGGACTTGCCCTGGTTCTGGGTGCGGGATTTATTTATGTGCTTTTTCTGATCCCCATGTCCATCCTCGGTGTGCTGCTGGTATTTGCCGGAAGCCAGCTTGCCTTGACCATCAGCGACATGCACAGCAGAAATGAATTGTTTGTCATTGTGACCATCGTCTCCTTAACCCTTGCCGCCAACCTGGCTATAGGTACAATTTTCGGAATTATTCTGGCATACGGAATCAGACGAATTCAAATTTAATCAGCCAATGCTTCGAGGAAAAAACCATGACTTCTTCACAACCCTTTTCTGATCTGAAAGCCATATACCAGGCAGCAATCAAACGGGTGGACCCGTATGCCATGGTGCAGTCAAGGGTAACCCTGGACAACAACACCCTTAATATCCGTCTTGACAACCAAAACATGCGCTTGTCTTTGGACAAATTTGAGAAGATATATGTGCTTGGCGCAGGCAAGGCCACAGCACCCATGGCAAGGGCAATAGAAGAAATCCTTGGGCCAAAACTTCATGGTGGGCTAATTTCAGTTAAAAAAGGACACACCGACACCTTAAACAAAATTGAAATCATTGAAGCAGGCCACCCGGTCCCGGATGGGAACAGCGCTTTGGCCGCCCAGCAGATCATTGATATCGCAGCAAAAGGAAATGAAGCGACCCTGTTCATCAATCTGATTTCCGGAGGCGGGTCCGCTCTCCTGGCCTGTCCGGGGGAATACCGGGGTGCATCCATCACCCTTGCAGACAAACAGAAAACCACTGAACTTCTGCTGGCTTGCGGGGCCGATATTAACGAAATTAACAAAGTGCGAAAACAGCTGTCCGGCATCAAGGGTGGAAAACTTGCCCGGCACATGTACCCTGCCACCTCCGTGAGCCTGATCCTTTCCGATGTGGTAGGCGATGACCTTAGCGCCATTGCTTCGGGTCCCACAGCACCGGATGTCACCACCTTTGCCCAGGCCCTTGGCATTGTAAAAAAATATGAATTGTCGTCCAGACTGCCGGCAAGGGTGGCAAACATGCTTGAATCCGGTGCGCTGCAAAAGACAGACAAAGGCCAAGTCAGTGATGATAAAATTTTTTCAAAGGTTCATAACATTCTTTTGGGCAATAATCTGTCTGCCTTGAATGCAGCCAGGCAAAAGGCGGAAAGCCTTGGTTACAACACCCTGGTGTTAAGTTCCCGGATCACCGGCGAAGCCCGGGAAATTGCCCGGGTCTTTTCCGGCATGGCTCAGGATATCGCATTAGGCAACCTGCCCCCCCAACGTCCGGCCTGCGTACTTGCCGGCGGAGAAACCACGGTGACCATAAAGGGGAACGGTAAAGGCGGCCGGAATCAGGAAATGGCTTTGTCCTTTCTCCAGGAGCTTGACGCCGGCCCTGCCGGGATCGAAAACATCTTTTTTCTTTCCGGTGCCACAGACGGCAATGACGGCCCCACGGATGCGGCCGGGGCATTTGCATCCCAGGCTGTTCTGGAATCAGGAAAAAAGGCGAGGCTGGA
Organism: uncultured Desulfobacter sp.; assembly: GCF_963675255.1. GTDB lineage: Bacteria > Desulfobacterota > Desulfobacteria > Desulfobacterales > Desulfobacteraceae > Desulfobacter. The sequence goes on along the minus strand of NZ_OY775937.1, from coordinate 1,547,210 downwards.
TATCAATGAATACCTGGGCAGAAATGATTCATACACCTACTTTGATAAGGCCGGACATCTGTTCAAACCCGGCCCCACCAACACCAATGTATGTGACCTTCAAATCCTTATTATCAATAGTGTTTGAACGAAAAGTCACCCATCTGCGGCGTTGCAAAAAAATCTAAAATCCTCACAACCATGAGGTTGCTCCGGTTTTAAATTTTTCTGCGCCTTGCACCTGGGCAACTTTTCGTCCAAACACGAATTTCCGTGAATCGGGGCTGAGATACCTTGCGTCCCCAAATATTTTATTATAAGTATTCGGTGTTCTTCAGAACTTCAAGCTGCTCAATGGTCTTTTCCGCCACTTTTTTATTTTTAGTAAAAAAGCGTTTTAAACGTTCGATAAGCTGCCTTTGCTCTGCTTTATCATTGCCATAATGTTCATGCGCTAATAATTTTTTAGCGTAAGCTATATTTGATTGCACTTCGTCAGGGATTCGCTCTCCGTCATGACGAGCTGCATCCTCCGGGCATACATCGTGACAAATTCCACATCGGATACATTTGTCATTGTTTATAACCGCAATATCTTCTTCCAAACAAATTGCCCCGGCAGGGCATTCATCAACGCATATTCCGCATCCCGTGCACGATTCTTTCTTTATCCATGGCATTTATGTCTGTCTCCTTTTCTTAATTTTAGGGACTTCTCTTTATCATCAAGCTAACTTTGAAATCACCATATCATTTTTATCAACACCCAGCAAACTTGCTATTGGGCAGCATTTTGCGATTAAGAGAAAAAAAGTATTTGGATGACAACTTTCCATAAGACCTTCAAAATTCCCCTGCCCTTTCGATATGATAAGATCGGCATTATTATATTCTTCTACAAATTCGTCTGAACAAAATTCAATAAGTGTTGAAGGCGCATCAAAACCATTAGGAATAACCCTGCAAACGTTGTTAATGCCTATTTGATTTGCATCTTCAAGTGTTGCGTCGTTGATTACAGGTTTTCCCCTTACAGCAAACGTAATATTTTTATGATTCATTGTTTCAATAAATAATTTATCAAAAACTATTTCGCCGCAATTATCGCCTAAGTACAAAATATTTTCAGCTTTACGGATTTCATTTTTTAAGTCTGCCGTCATATCAACTTTTAAATTTTTTTGGAAAAAAGATTCAATTTGATTCGATATGTCGTCATTAACACTTTGTGCGCCATAATCAATTATATTGCCGATAACCGAAAGTTTCGCCGCTGTGAAAAAAGGATCTTCACTATCATTAACTATGGTCTCCCAATATGGGTATTCTTTCAGAAGAATATCATTGGCCTTTAATTTTTCTTCGGCATACAGGTTTGTATTGCTAAGATGAATCCTGGCCATGCGGTGAATTTCCGTTGCCATTTTGGGATTTGAAAGTTCCCAATTAGATTCAATCAGTTTATGGATTGAAAAAATGAAATGTTCTGCAACTTTTTCATCAGGTTTAAATTTATCAATTAGTTTTTCAATTGTCTTTATATGACAAAAATAGCATTCGTGTCTCATAATTCCTCTTTTTTACGGCCCAACCTTGGGCAGTATATCCTTAAAAACAACACCGTAAATATCCCAGATAGTGACAAACAATGCGGCAATAATAGGACCGATGATAATGCCGATAATACCGAACATGGCAATGCCGCCAAGGGTGGAAAATAAAATTAAAAGATCGTGCATCTCCGTGTCTTTGCCCACAAGCCGGGGCCGCAGAAGATTGTCAGCACTTCCCACGATCACCCCGCAGAAGACGATAAGAGCACCGGCCTTGAACCATGCGCCCTGGGCGAATAGCCAAACCGCCGCCGGAATCCATATCAAAGCCGTCCCAACGGCCGGTATAATGGACAACACCGTCATGACAGCACCCCAGAAAACCGAACTGTGGATGCCGACCACGGCAAACGCGATGCCGGATGCCCCGCCCTGAACAAGACCGATGATGGCGGTTCCCTTGATCGTAGCGCGAGTTACAGAGGTAAATCTGTTAAGAAGCCGTCTTTCATCCTTATCGTCCAGGGGCATGTAAAATAAAATTTTCTTTAACAGCCTGTCCCCGTCTATAAGAAAAAAGAACATCGTATACAAAAGAATTGCCACCATAAATATAAAATTGATTGTGCCCATGGTCGCGGTTTGAAGCCCGTTGACAAAAAACTGACTTGCGGCGCCCACCAGTTCTCCGGCCTTGATGTAGATGGTTTCCCTGTAGGGTTCTACCTGTTCATAAAAAGGCAGATCTTCCAGCCACTGGGAAATGGCTAGGGGTGAAGACAATTGTTTCTGGACCCAGGGTGTAGCTGCCTGCCCCACCTTGATGGCCTGACTGGTGACAATGCCTAAAAGGCCACTTAAGGGAAGAAGAACGATCAGGATGATAATCATGATGGTAATCCCGGATGCTGCAGCCTGTCTTCCTTTCAGCCATTTGTTAAGCCGCTCATACAAGGGGTAGGTCAGGGCTGAAAATATTCCGGCCAGCAAAATGGCCATGAGAAAAGACTTTATCATTACAAGAAAAACAGCTGAAATGAAAAACACCAGTGATAATAAAAATAAAGGATGGATCAGGTCTTGATTCATGGAAATTTTCCCCTGGTAATTTTTTTTCTTAAATCTATCCTAATTACTTATTTATAAATCGCTTTTTTGCTCAAATTTTTCGTTGGATGAACACTATCATAGAAACAAAAAATATTAAAATCACAGTTTGGCATAAATTCTTACTTTTCTGCCACAACCAGGAATCCCTTGACCGGATTTCCCGATTGCTTCCGGATATCCGTGCCGGCCAATTCCTGTGGTTTCAATCCATGCCGGTTCAGGCAGGTCTGAATATATCCTCTGGAATGTGCATATCGGCCGCTGGGGTAAAGCTGATAATCGTTTGTATCGTCTTCGAGTCTTTCCACTGAGAATGCAATTTTTCCACCCGGAGCAAGGGATGTTGCAGCCGATTTGATAATTTGATCCAAATCTCCAAAATAGACAAAGACATCAGAGCTGTAGATCAGGTCAAATTTTACGGGAAATGCCCACGGCTGCAGGATATCAAATACCTCCAGGCAGCTGTAAATTTTCTTTTCAGCCGCTTTTTCAAGCATCTTTTCTGATACATCAACGCCGGTCAGACTTTTTGCAAACGGCTGGTATAACACGGCACCCAGACCTGTGCCGCAGCCAAGATCAAGAATCTCCATATTTTCGGACAAATAGGGACGTACCATATTAAACAGAAGTTCAGGGGTTTTGTATTCCAGTTCTTCAACCAGAATGGCCTCAAAATTTTCAGCACACTGGTTAAAAATACTGCGAACATGCGCCACGGGTGCTGCATCAGGAGGGGTATCCCCCCCGACGATGCTCTGGAGCATGAATTGTGCAATTTCATTTTGCGGTTGGCTTTCAAGCACCTTCCGATAATGTGTTTCAGCTTCTTTGAACCGTTCGCGTTTTTGAAGCATGATTCCGATATTCAAGTGAGGCGAGACATAATCCGGCTGAATGTCAATAGCCTTTTGGTATGCGTTTAACGCCTGCTCTCCCTGACCTTGCTCATCCAAAGCCACACCCAAATTGTTCCATGCCTCGGCCATTGCAGGCGCAAACCGGACGGCCGCCCGGAAACTTGTCATTGCATCATCCGGTTTTCCGGTTTCCCGGTAAGCCACGCCCAAATTATTCCACACCAGGCCGGCCTCCGGTTGCTGTTCAAGCATCTTCTGATATAAAGGAATGGCACTCTGATGATCATTTTCCATCTGTTTCAACCGGCCTAATTGATAACATGCAGACAAATCCGGTGGGTTGAGACCGGCTGCTTTTTCAAATAAAGGTTTGGCTTTTTCCGGCCGGTTCCGGTCCAGGTACAGAATCCCGAGCGCACTCATCGGCTGCCCCCATTCCGGTTTTTTCTCCAAAATTTCACTGTAGCCTTTTTCTGCCTCGGAAAACCTGCCCGCCTTGTGACTGATGTATGATTTTTGAAAAATCTGTTCTAAATCGTATTTTGCTGCGTTTTTCATATAATACGTCTCTTTCTTACATTGATACCCGTTCCGGAAAAGTCAACAACGTCTTGGCATTGATGATATCCCTGCATTTAATAGTCAAACCGCCCCAAGGCTTTCTGCATGTATGTTTTAAATCTATTTTTAACGATAGCCAAGATGCATATCGAAAACAAGAGGAAGCCCTCAAAAATCCGAAGGCTGATCTGAACGATCGGTCATATTCCCTTAAAATGACTTTTTCGGCAATAATTTACTTGATCCGCGCGCCCCCCTTTTCATCTGAAGAATAGGACTTATGTTATTTTCATCGGCGTTCATTTCTGAAACCATTAAGGCCGTCTTTTTAATAAGCCGGTATTAAGCAACAAGGCCAACAGCAAAAAAAACACGAACACAAAGTCTTTTTTTAGTTCAGTTTTAATCTTTGATAATGAACAGTGCTGACAAAAGGCGGAAAGGAGGCAGAAATAATGAAAGACAATGCACGGGCCATGGTCAAAGCATCCCTGGCAGCAGATTCTCTGGCACTTGGGGTCCACTGGATTTATGATGCAGAAACAATCAAATCAGATCACGGCGTTGTAGATCAATTAATGGCACCCGGTCTGGACACTTACCATCCCACCAAAAAAAAAGGTGATTTCACCCATTATGGGGATCAAACCCTGGTTCTGCTCAAATCCGTAGCAAATTCAGGCAGCTTTGATCTCAATGATTTTTTTGAGCAGTGGAAGGCGTTTTTTGAAAACTACAACGGATATTTTGATTCAGCGACAAAAACCACATTAAAAAATATCGTCAAAAAAAAAGGGCCCTTTGACTGTGGTTCCCTGTCCAATGATATTGCCGGGGCAGCAAGAATACCTCCGTTGATTTTAAGCCTGTACAATCATCCTGATCAATTGATTGAAGCAGCCAGGACCCAGACTCAAATGACCCACAAAGATACAAATACCGTTGACGCTGCGGTTTTCTTTTCACTGCTGGTCGTGGAATGCCTCAAGGGGACACCGCCTTCTGAAGCCATGAAAAGCCTTTCCCAAGATCGTTTTTCGGATTCTCCGATTTCAATGTGGACTCAACAAGGGTTGGACGCGGCTGATCAGGAAAGCGTTCCGGCGATTATCCGGTTCGGTCAGTCCTGTTCGATCCTTGACGCCTTTCCCGGCATCGTTCAGGTCATTACCAGACATGAGCACGATCTCTCTGGCGCTGTCATTCAATCGGTCATGGCCGGCGGGGACAACGCCGCCCGGGCCGCGATGGTGGCCATGGTGCTGGCCGCTTACAGAGGGCTGGATGACAAAACCCGGGAGTGGGCAGAAGGATTGAACCAGAAAGAGACCATCAGCGCCTGCCTGGAAAAAATCGTTTAGCAGTTCTTTTCTGTGCTTGTTTAATTTTCAGGATAAGGCTAATTTTGACAACCATTTTGATGCAAGCCTGATTTCTGCCCCATTTGGAAAAGTCTTTTCCCTGTTAAGTTTTTTAGAAACTTGGACCATTTTTATTTCAGGGAAGAATTTTTTGAATAAATCAAAATTTGGGCTCAAGTTATTGTCGTTCCATTTAACCTCTACTAACAGGGAAGGAGTGTTGTTTTTTGAAATACAGAAATCAATCTCTTTGCCATCCTTATTTTTCACATAATACAGCTTTCCTTCTTCTCCCAGGCAATCCTCCCGGAAATGCAACTCTTTTTGAATGGCGCATGCTACGGCATTTTCCAGCTTAACACCCTGCTCACCTAAAACCTGCCCCGTATCATAAAAGTAAAATTTAGGCGCTTTTTGAATAGCCCTGGCAATATTTTTATGAAAGGGCGGTACTTTAAAAAGCACATACATGTTTTCAAGTATCGTTAACCACCTTTTTACTGTTTTGTCTGAACATTGCAGATCCTGGGCCAAAGAACTATATGAAATAGGGCTTCCCACCCGGTGTTTTAACAATTGAATCAACGTTTCAATCTGAGTGATCTGCTGAACATTCTCAAGGTCAATGAGATCTTGTTTTAAAATGATATCAAGATGAGATTTTTTCCAACGGTTATAAAAACGGTTTGTTCCATTTAAAAAAGGTTCAGGAAAGCCGCCAATCAATAAAAGTTTGTCCAGCTCGATTTCAGGGTCATCTGGTTTCAAATAAGTGTTGATTTCTTTAAGATCCAAAGGGTGTAGCCTGAATTGGAAGAATCGCCCTGCCAGGGAATCACCCACTTTTTTATAAGTATCTAACCTGGCGCTACCCGTAACAAGTATTGATGGCGGGATGCCTTCCTTGTCATAAATTCCCTTCAGCCATGATTTCCAATTTTTCAGTTTATGCAGTTCATCAAAGATAACCAAGGGTTTTGACCTGTCCCAAGATCTTTCCTGCAGATCTATTCTATCATCAACATGATCATAGTTGAAATAATCAAAATTATTTCCCAACATTTTTGAAAGCGTTGTTTTTCCAGTCTGGCGTGGTCCGGTCAGCAGGATGATTTTTTTATCTAAATCTTCTTTAATATATTTTGTGATATATCGTTCCATGAAGACTATTCTGACATTCACTCCGAAATAGTCAAGACTTTTCCGGATTTTATTCCGAAAAAGTCGAATTCGTGATTTAATCGCGGTGCAACGCTGATCGGTGCCACCCCAAAAAAACGCAAACTCAGACCATAAATCACTTAAACCGTGGTAATCCCCATCCTTTCCGGACACTTAGTGAGCGAATTGTAAAGATAACACCAGCGGCTATTAAAGCAGTAAAAGGTTCAGGCACGTTCAGGAATACAAAAAGCACAAAGAGAACACCACCAGCCAAACAAGCTGTAGCATATATTTCCTTATGAAAAATCAGAGGAATTTCATTACAAAGCACATCACGAATAATTCCGCCCATAACGGCTGTCAAAATACCCATCATAACCGCAAGTGGCGGATGAATACCGGCATGTACGCCTATTTGAATACCAATAATAGTAAACACACTGATTCCGATCGTATCGAAAAAAAAAAGTGCTTTGGAAAGCCGTAATATTGTTTTGGTAAATAAAAACGTAAGCGAAACAGCAACGACAATAATGTAAAAATAAACAGGATCTTGAAGCCATGAAACAGGGGTATTACCAATCATCATATCACGCGTAGTCCCCCCACCAATAGCCGTTACAAACCCGAGAAACAAGGCACCGAATAAATCAAGTTTTTTTTCAGCAGCAGCGAGTCCTCCCGAAACTGCAAAAGCAAATGTTCCTAAATAATCAAATAATATGATTAATACGTCTGTCATGTTTAACCATTTAATAACTTAATATTTTTGTTTTTTCATTAAGAAGCTTATCCGCTATCCGGGAAGGCTTAGCAACCGAGACCCCATCTATCAAATTTGAAACGCTTTTTTCTGAATTCGCTAAGTATAGTGGACACAGTTCTACATTGACATTATGTCGGATCAGATTTTTCAGCATCATCTGGGGAGATGTATTTTGGGGCTTTAAAAATACCTCCGCAGAATCCTCGACAACCAGTGAACCGGCACTGCCGCAGAGAAGCACCTCCACAGTTGCGCCTTTTTTTATGGACTGGTCAGCCAGCACCATTGACATCAATTGTGTAACCGGATCATCCGTTGTTAGGACGATAAGAAGTTTTTTTGAATTCCCGGAATCATATCCGCATGCAGAAACAAAAAGCAGACATACAAAAGACAACAACACACTAATTTTACGCATTTTTCCATCCTTTTTGTTGTTGTAGAAAATGTTCAGAACTTAACTTTGTCACCCAGCATAATACATCTTCCTGCTTAGATGCAATTTTCTTTTGATATATTGTGTGATTTCTTCTCCCTTGACTCAAGCGGTAATTTCGTCCCAAACCTGTTAATTAATAGTGCGCCGGTATTCAAAACATCGTTCCAGGGTGGGTTGTGTTTCATCGCTTCGGCCCCAAATCATCTGCCCGACGAATTTTTAAACACCCCAAATCGCCACCTTTGCGGGAGGTTGCTTCTGGTAAACGAAGGCGGACTTTGAAAAGGTCAAAGGCATCCAGAAGAAGATTTGAGGATACACCGGTGTTCATAATCATAAGGCCCATCCCTCTTACAAAGAAGTCTCCCGGGGCGGTACAGGCCACACCGAATCCATATTAATGAAATCCACAGTGAAAAATTTGAAATGATTCCCTCTCAACAATACTTCTGCTATTGAATGCTGTTTTGAAACAGGCCTTGGCAACCTAAATACCATTATTGCGGCCTACTAAAAAATTTGAATTGGTAGGAATCGGAAACCCCGTGATACACGTAATATTGCTCGCCGGTTTGATGATTTAAAAAGTGTGGAAGTACAGGGATTGTCTGTGGTGTGTCATTCCCCTGACAAATGGAGCTTGTCAAACGAGTAGTCTTCGCCTCAAAATTGAGCCCTTGACTGGACCTGAAAATCTTTCTATAAGCTTCTTATAAGTCGCCTTTTTTGTGTTTTTTGAAAATTGAGGTGATTTTTTAACACACAATAAAAGAAACTAATTTTATTAACAAGTCTTAACTTGCGGGCATTGAGCCCGCGTTAGAGGAACTAAGATATGATATATGGATTACCTATCGTTTAAGGAAAGGAGATTGAAATGTGCAATTGTCAATGTAAAGACCCTAAACAGCTCAAAGACAAACCTGAAAACTGTACAGCAGAACAAATAGAAAAATGCCATGGAAAAGAGGGAGGGCATCCTTGTTCTTGCAACACAGATGAAAAAAAGAAAAATGAGCAAGGGTAAGGACGAATAGTATTTTTTTCAGTGATGTCCGGTTAAATTTTTTTGCATCGGAGTTGCTCTGCAAAAACCTAACCGGACATCACTGCCTTGAATTGAGCGATTTTAAAATTGTTTCGGTGATTGTGGATTTAGTAAGTGTCAAGGGAGAGTGCTCCTATGTTGTGATGTTGCTAAGATAGTTTTAAACCCGTACAGGGTTTCTCATTATCTTCGTCAGCCAAAAACGGGACCACATGCATTTTTTTTAGGTGTCTTTTTTTTAGGGATAGGGTGTTCCTTGAAATAAAGTTTATCCTTTAAAAGATGACATTTTTTGTATTTCGTTCCGCTACCACACCAGCACGGATCATTTTTCCCCGGTAAAATTTCAGGAGGTATCTGCTCGTTACTAAAAAGCTGACTGAACCAACCCATATAAAATACTCCTATTTTTGAATGAGCTTTACAATGTTTAGAGTATAAGCGGACCATTGATTTTGTAAAGAATTAAAAATCAAACTGAAAATTGCTCTAAGACCTTTTTCGTTCAGCCTGGTTTTCTTCGGGATTTTTTCATGAAAGACCTTATTTTAGCGGCATAATTCATATAACCTGACATTTATTGCCCAGTGATTGGCTTATGCGAGCCACCGCCAACCTTACGTTTGGTATTGACCGCTTTTTTCTGAAAGGCCTTTAAGAAAAAAAATACCATAAGTGCACTCCCTCTAATTACCTAAAATTGATTTAAAAGATAATTTAAGATATCATCGATTTATCAATAATTTAGTAATTACAGACCTCCTACTGCTTAAAATAGCAAGGTTTTAATATTAGGCATAAATACAGTTTGTTATGGCGTGAAAAATAAATATTTTTAAAAATTGAGCACTCGTAATATTTCCAGGGAATGTAAATTCAGTAGGTTACCTTTCTTCTGAGTCGTTTATAAAAAGGATCACCTGCTTTGAGTGTCCAAAATTTATGAGCAAAAAAAATCGTCAAAAATAAAGAGGTCTGAATTAAAATTAGCATCGGTTTTTTTAAATACAGGCCCTTTGAGGAAAATGATGATAAAATTTTTATGTCCGGCGAAATTCATTTCTCAACCCACCACTTTTTTTTCAATAATATTTCTTTTTATCTGTTATGCGATAAGCTGTTTTAGTGCCCCTCTCTCTACCAAGGAAAGAGAATGGCTTAAACAACATGATGGTAAAATAACTTTCGCATTAGAGACCAACTATGCACCATTTGCATTCGTTGATAAAAACGGTAAGGGCATTGGAATAGCAACAGATTATCTCAAATTAATACAAAAAAAATTGGGCTTCAGCCTACAAGAAATACAATTTGATTCTTTAAATAATATCATTGAATCCGCTAAGAAAAATGAGGTAGATATTGTAAATGCAGTCACTGAAACCGCAAACCGATCAGACTATTTGCTCTTCACAAAACCATTTATAGAGATACCAAATGTTATTATTGTAAGAAAGAAGAATTTTGAATCTCTTACCATTAATAAATTAAATAAATTAAAAATATCTACAGTAAAAAATTATGCAGTTACAGAATATTTGTTTAAAAATTATTCCTATCTGGATATAGATCTTGTTCCAGACGACTTAACGGCATTACTGAGCGTTTCTTTCAATCGAACTGATTGCGCAATTTTGGATTTAGCCACGGCTTCCTATCTAATTGAGCAAAAAGGCATTACAAATCTTCGAGTTTCAGGAGATGTTGGCTATAACATTAAACTTTCAATTGCCTCGAGAAAGGATTGGCCTATACTCAATCAGATATTAAACAAAGGATTGGCGACAATCAGTGAGAATGAACACGAATCTATTCGAAACAAATGGATTTCTATCAATCAGATCAATTTACTGAAAAATAGAACTTTTTGGGGTATTATTATCTCAATTACTTTAATTTTTTTGTTTTGTTTTCTGGTAGTATTAATCTGGAATCGAACCTTAAAAAAACAGGTATTGAAGCGCACAACTCAGTTGACATCAGAATTGGAAGAAAGAAAAAAAGTTGAAAAAGCACTGGAACAAAGCTATCTTCAATTGCAAACCATGTATAATACACTTCCGGTCATTGTCTGGGCTTTAGATGTAAAAGGCATTTTTACCTTATCCGAAGGCAAAGACCTTGCAACCATCGGGCTTGAACCCGGACAGGTTGACGGCCAGTCCATGTTTGACGTTTACAAAAACAATACCAGACTGATTGATGCCGTTAAAAGAGGCCTTTCCGGTGAATACTGTGAAACTGAAATTGAAATCAAAGACAATGTTTTTCATACTGCAGTGACACCGATATTAAATGACGACCGGACTATATCTGGAATATATGGATTATCCATCAACGTGACCGAAAAGATACGACTAAAAGAAATGATGGTCCAGAGTGAAAAAATGCTTTCCATAGGCGGACTTGCCGCAGGAATGGCCCATGAGATCAACAATCCGTTGACAGGTATGATTCAGAGTGCGAATGTAATGAAATCTCGACTGGAAAATATTGATATGCAGGCGAATTTAAATGTAGCTATCGAACTTGGTATTTCCATGGAAGATATCAAATCCTTCATGGAAAAAAGAGGTATTTTTCGCATGATTGATGCGATCCAGGAGTCAGGGTTACGTGCAGCTGAAATTGTCAGTAGTATGCTCAGTTTTGCAAGGAAATCAGATGCGAACATTTCATCTCATCAGCCCGTTCAGCTTATGGATAAAACTCTTGAACTGGCTGCTACCGATTATGATTTCAAATCAATTAAAATCATAAAAGAATATGCTGATAATCTGCCTCTGCTGCCTTGTGAAGGTGCAAAAATTCAACAAGTATTACTGAATATACTTCGCAATGGGGCTCAGGCCATGCAGGAAGTAAAAACTGATACACCTCAATTCATCATCAGAATCTATACCGAAAAGAAATCTGACATGGTTTGCTTGGAAATAAAAGATAACGGCCCGGGTATGGATGAAGAAACCTGCGCAAAAGTGTTTGATCCGTTTTTTACGACTAAACCGGTTGGTATCGGTACAGGATTAGGTTTATCTGTTTCCTATTTTATAGTTACTGAAAATCACAAAGGCACAATGGAGGTCATTTCTGAACTAGGTAAAGGAGCGACTTTCATTGTCCGTTTGCCTATCAAACGGTAAGTGGATACACTTTAGATGCAGGTCGGTTCAGGCGAGATTTATGTCTATTATCAATCGTTTAAAGTCTGTACCGAAGGAGAGTTGACTACTTTTGTTATTGATGATGTTATATTCAAATCTTATTAACGTATAAAGTGAGCCCGGGCTGAATTATTCCGAGCCGCTATAGATAAAACCAACTTTTTAACGTTATTAGAATTTGGGACTTGACCATCCTTTCGACCACGTATTGGGTAGGGGCAAATTCCATATCTGCCCTGTTCGGGGCGGATATGGAATCCGCCCCGATATTTTGAACCAAACAATGATCAAGGCCAGAATTTGATATCATGCTTAAAGTCCCACCAACATTAAAATGACGCACCTTTTATGCCTAAGAGGTTTATCAAAAAACAGCTCAACTGCGGTGTCATTTTTTTTTGGGTAGGATCATTTCTACATTCACACCACGATCAGAACACCAAGACCGGCCATTGTAGCGCCAATAAGAATAAGGCTAACAATCCAACCAAATCGAATCCCACCTGAATATATGGCAATGCCGCTTTTTACGATAGAGTTTGACACAACCGCTATGGTGATCCCGATGGCACCTGTTTCATGGGTTAAAGACAGGCTCTTTGTCTGTTCAGCCACGGTCAGGGTAATGGCATCAACATCTGCAAGACCGCTCACCAAAGCGGTAAGATACAGTCCTTTATCGCCAAGATATATTTTAGCAACCTTGGCAACCAACAGAATGGCAACGAAAAACAAGGAAAATTTAAGCGCGGGGCCAAGAGAGAACGGATTTTTTAAATTAAGCTCCTCAGCATTGCCGGCATTTTTACAGGGAGTAAATTTGCTTTGATTCAACCACAGGATGGTTGCTGCGACAAGCACCACCAGTGTCATCGTTCCCAATGGCCACACCAGTTTAAATATTAGCGCCCGGTCAAGCAGTGCCACCACGACCAAGACCCGGACAAACATGGTGGCATTGGCAATGATGGTTGCAAATCCACAGGCACTGATCAGTCCGGGTGATTGTTTGGCTTGGGCTGCCATGGCTGCCGTGACGGCAGTTGAGGAGGTCAACCCACCTAAAAGCCCTGTAAGCCCCAGTCCCCTGGCGGCCCCAAGGAACTTGGCCAAAAAATATCCCACAAAACTGATACCTGATATCAAAATGACCAGAAACGTCACTTTATAGGGGTTGAATGCCCCCAAAGGATCCAACGCCCTGTTGGGAAGCAGTGGCAGTATAATTAAAATAATGGCCAAAAATTTTAATGTGTCTGTCAATTCCACACGATGCAGATTAGAGGTAATTTTATTCGTGAATCGTTTCGAAGCCAGTAATATGGTGATGATCAAGGCTATAACGCCTGCAATATGAGGGGTAAAAAAGCAGAGTGCCCCAAGTCCGCAGCATGCAACAGCAGCTATTTCAGTGGTGATGCCGGGATCTTCCTGCATCGAATACAGATAAAGTGCAACAATTAAGGTCACATAGCCTGCAATAAGAATCATGGCAGCCAGTGGATAATGTTTACCCAGCAGCGCCGCGGAAAAACCACCGAGAGACAGAATGGAATAGGTTCTGATTCCCATGAAGATGTCTTTATCCCCTTTTGAGGAATCCAACAGTAAAGATCGCTCAACACCGATAAGGACACCAATGCCAAGAGCGTATAAAAGTTTTAACATGACGTTTACAGACAGTTCCAATGGCATTTTCCTTTTTTATTTTTATAAAATCATCCCACTTAATCTACATACGCTATTTCTACATTTAAATGTTTGCACTATTCAATTTTCAGATCAATATAGGATTGATAATCTTCATCTAAAAAAAAATGTATAAAATATCAGCGATTTGACTTATTATTGAAAGATATAAAGTAATATACCGAACTTCAAAACCAAATTTTAATTAATAAAAAAAAGCAGGCTGCTTGCAAAATAAAATTATGAAAGTTAATGGAATTGTATGCTTGATATGTTTATGGCTATCTGCGGCTTACAGCAATGCAGGCGAAAAATATCTTGCCAAGGCAATGACTGACCATCTCCAGTGCTATCCCGTGGAGATGCTTAGCTTCGAGGAACAAAAACCCATCATTATCAAGAAGTCTGTTTGTCTGGCTGCCATTTATAATGAGTTAGGTGCTGAACCGTTATGGGTGTCAAAGGAGGGACCTGGGGAACGCGCAGAAATCATATTTAAATATTTGAAAAATGCCGGCAATGAAGGGCTGGATCCGGCTGTTTATCAGGTGAAAAAAATAGAAAGGCAGTGGGCTGATCTCAGCCAGACATCACTGGCAGAACTTGATACGCTTTTAACTTACAACATATTGAAATATACCCATGATGTCAGCTACGGACAACTTAAGCCCTACATGGTCAACCCAAAACTTTTTGCCGAAGCCGGTAAAAGAGGATTTGATCCCCTCAAAATGGTGGAGACCATCCGAAAAACGGAAGACCTTGAAGCGTTTTTTCAATCATTGCCGCCCCAGCATGGTCAATACAAGGGACTTCAAAAGGCTCTTATTCAATATAGCAGCATGACATACAGCGGGCAGTGGCGGAAGATGATCTTAAGAGAAAGTATCAGGCCCGGGGGTGAGGATGAGAGAATCATTGAGATCAGAAAACGGATCGCACTGCTGGAAAATGCCGGCGTGCAGAGTTTAACGACGGGCAATCTTTCACTCTTTGACGATAATTTGATGAAAAAAGTGATTCGCTTCCAGCTGTATCATGGTCTTGAGCCGGACGGTATCATAGGCCCTAACACCATGCGTGAAATAAATAAATCGCCACAGGAACGGTTGGATCAGATAAAGGTAAATATGGCAAGATGGCGTTGGCATGATCATACGCTGGGGGATAAGTATGTTCTGGTTAATATCGCCAACTACAAGCTTTTTACCTATGAAGCGGGTGCACTCAAGTTCAGCATGCCTGTGATTGTCGGTGAACTCCAGAACCAGACCCCTGTATTCAGTGACAAGATCAAATATCTTGAGCTCAATCCATATTGGAATGTGCCACCCAGTATTGCCACGGATGAGGAACTGCCGAAACTCAGAAAAAATCCCAACCATCTTGTAGATAATAACATCCGGCTTTTTTCCAACTGGCAGAAAAACAGTGTTGAGATTGATTCGACCGTCATTGACTGGCATGCGGTCACCCCGTCCGAGATGGCAGGGTTCAAACTTCGCCAGGATCCAGGGCCGGGCAATGCACTGGGGAGGGTAAAATTTATGTTTCCCAACCAGTATTTTGTATACCTCCATGACACGCCGTCAAAAAAATTATTTTCAAAAAAAACAAGGCCCTTCAGTCATGGATGTATCCGTGTTTCGGAACCGGCGAAACTGGCAGCATTTCTCCTCACCAAAAAGGGCGATGAATGGGATCGGGAACGGGTGAATCATCTGATCGACCTGGGCGAAAGAGAAGTGCTTAAAATTCGTCCGGCGATACCTGTCCACATCACCTATCAAACTGCATGGGTTGACAAATACGGTCAAATCAACTTTAATGAAGATATTTACGGAAGAGATGAGAAGTTGTATCAAGCATTATCTATAAAATGAGAAAGCGATTTTCACCTTGAAAACTAACTTCATTCCTGATCAAAATCTCAGGAAAAAAATAAGCAGACGTTCGTTCTTACTGGCATCAACCCAAGCAGCAATGGGGTTGGTTATCCCCTCATCGGTTTTGGCGCTATCATCCCCCCCCCGGCCGTTGCGTTTCTACCACACCCATACCGGCGAAAGGATCGCCATAGATTATTCTCCAAAAATCTATACCGGTTCGGTGCGTGAAAAAATTGAATATTTTTTCCGCGATTTTCGTACCGGTGAAGTTCATTCCATAGATCCCCACCTTCTTGATGTGCTTTCCACCATTCAGCATTCCTGCGGCAGTCGTTCCTGTTACGAGATTATTTCCGGATACAGGTCACCCAAAACCAATGAGTCGTTGAGGAAAAAAAGCTGCGGCGTCGCAAAAAAAAGTTACCACATGAAGGGGAAGGCCTTAGATATCAGGCTGGCGGGGTTCGATACAAAGAGCCTTCGCAATTTAGCTATAAAACATAACAACGGCGGTGTCGGTTTCTATCCTGAATCGGATTTTATTCACATTGATACCGGTCGTAAAAGAAGCTGGTAGGTTTTTAATTCCGGGGGACATGATGAAAGCGCCGGGATAAACCGGCGTTTTCATCATGTCCCTAAATTTACAACCCCACAACACAACATTAGCCTTTCCATAGGCAAAGCCCTTGCATCTATCCTGATTTTTAAAAAAAACTCAAAAAAAGAACAACGTGACAATTAGCACACTATCTTATGAAATACAAAGATTCAGACAAACTCTTGATGCATCTTTTTATGCACATAGGACAATTACTAAGGAACGGGTCTTAAATAACTTGCCCATTTTGCTATATCCGGGACCGCGGGCGTCCCGCCTGCATGTCCGCAAGTATTGTAAATATGCGGGCCAGACGCCCGCGGTCCCAGGTTAAGTTATTTCGGACTCATTCCTAAATGATAAAAAATCATTCATTAAATTTTAAAAAAATCGGCAGAAATGCAAACACTAAAATGGTAATGCCGGCACCGATGAACCCCATAGGAAAGAATCCATTAGCTGCAAGAAATCCTATCAGCGTCGGGGCACCGCCACCACCCAAAAGAAATGCGACCGGGACAGTGAACGAAACGATCATATTCCGGGTTTCTTTGGCTCCAATACTGGAAAGAGCTGAAAATGCCGGGGGAAAAAAAGCGACTGATAAAAGTGGCTGCAGAAAAATCACAGTCTTAAGCGCTGTCCCGGACAAGAATCCGAGCCCCAGGGTGGAGAGCCCGGTTAAAATAAGAACTGTAATCAGGGTTCTTTTTATTCCATACCGGTCAGAGATCCAGCCAGCGGCAAAGGGTACGGGCAGGGTAAAAATTCTGGACAAGGCAATCAATGTATTGGCCTGGGACTGTAACATGCCATGCTCGTCTACGAGATACAAAGGAAGCATGGAATAGATCCCTATGGTACTGAGTACGCCCATCGTGAACAGCACAATCATAATCCAGAAAGAACGGATAAGTAACAGTGGGACAAGGGCTTTGAACATAGGAGCTTGCCCCGGAAAATCTACGACTTTGCTGAATTTTAAAAAATTGATACCAAGCACCACCGATACCATTCCAGTCAGCATCAGAATACTGCGCCAGGACATCAACAACAACAGTGCTTCACAGATAATCGGAACCAATAGAAAACTCAAATTCGGTGCCAATTCATGAACTCCGATGGCTTTGCCCCAGTTCTGCCTACTTACCGAAGCAGTGATCAAGGCAACGCCACTGGGTAGATACAGCCCCGCACCCATGCCGGTGATAAATATACCGGCCCGCATCATGGCCAGGCTGTTACACAAGCCTGTTATAATAAAAAAAAACCCGGTCACGATTGCAGAAAGACCAATGGTTTTTTTATGCAGCAATATTTCTGAAATAAACCCTGAGCAGACCAGGGTAATAAAATATCCAGAGGCAGACACCAAAAACAGGGAGCCGGCTTGGTCGCCTGTGAGGGACATGTCCTGTAAAATAGTAGGCAAAAGCGGGGATATAATAATACGAATGCTGAAGTTCAAAAAAAATATAGCGGTCAGAAAAATTAAAGGACGCAGCTGCGATTGCAATGTCTGTGTGTTGTTCATTAAAAGGTCCGATCTGATATTTGCTTTTCCAGGAGCTAAGATTAATCAAGCTGTTCTAAGGCGGTAACCGCTTAGAACTTACTGGATGATAGCCTTTCTGTTCCCGGGCCCATCCCGTTATTTTGTCCCTGTTATATAGTATTTATCGAATACTTCAAGTAAACACGTCTCCGACACAGGCGCTTTACGAGCCCTTAGACATACTCTATGGTGCTTAAGAGCCTGTTCGGTAATTGATGAATCAGCTTCAATCGCATGAAAATAGCCCTAAGACTTGCAAAGGCTTTTAAATTTGTATACTTTTAATTCAGGGTATTTAGAGCATTTCAGTCAATTTTAGCAGACCCAAAAACTGATCCAAAAAAACAAAAATTTTGCATTCTATTTTCGGAGGCGCCATGGGAAAAGAAACTCGTTTGTTTAAAAACCAGGAGAAAAAAACCAGAACGGACGTCAGTACTTTTTTACACCAACTTGCCGACAAAATTTCAGAAGGAACCATTATATTAAGTAAAGGTTCCGAAGAACTATCCCTTCAAATACCCCAAAACTTGATTCTGGAAATACAGGTGGAGGATGAACAAAAAAAAAAGAAGGGTGTCCAACACAGTCTTGAAGTTGAAATTAAATGGTTTGACAATGATGATGACCCTACAGAACTGAAACTAAAGTGACGAATGCGGCTTAGTGCCCCTCCGAAAACCGTAAATTTTGCCGAGTACTTCGTTGGGCGCAAAATTTGTAGCATTAATTTTTTCCGAGCCCCTAATTCGCCGGAATTCGATTATAGGCTTGACACTGCCAAACATGGCCGGTTATTTTTTGTTTAGCTTCACATGCAACAAATGAGACTCAATTGAAATAAAGGAGCAACGGGATGTTTGAATCTGCCGAGTTGGGACATAAGATACCTAAATCCGAATACAAAAAAGAAGTACCTATCCTGCGTGAGGATCTTCTCAATGTGCAGTTGGAATTGAACGAATCTTCCTCTTTTCAAGTGATTATACTGATCGGCGGATTAGACGGTGCAGGGCGCGGGGCCATAGTAAACCTGTTGAACGAATGGATGGATCCCCGCTTTATTCAAACTCACGGCATGGGTGACCCCACGGACGAGGAGCTGGATCGGCCGATGATGTGGCGATTCTGGAGAGCCTTGCCACCCAAAGGTAAAATTGGTGTTTTCCTGGGGTCGTGGTACACGTGGCCGATGCTGAACAGAGTCTATGGCAAAACAAATGATGCGGATCTGGAACAGAGCATGGGCCGGGCAACAAAATTAGAAAAAATGTTGGTAAATGAGGGTGCCCTGGTCATTAAATTCTGGTTTCATCTTTCCAAAAAAGAACAGAAAAAACGACTGCAAGCGCTTGAAAAAGACCCATTGACCCGTTGGAAGGTCACCAAGCGTGACTGGAAGCATTTCAAAAGCTACGACAAGTTTCGTAAAGTTCACGAAAAAGTTATTCGTCAGACCTCAACCGCTGAAGCGCCCTGGCTGATCATTGAAGGATCGGATGCCTGCTACCGGAACTTAACCGTCGGCAAGCTGATCCTTAATGCGATTCGGGAACGATTGAGTATGGATGCCCAGCCTTCTCCGGCAATCCCCGCGCCGCCTCTTATGCCGTCAATTGATAATGTCAACGTGCTGAAGACATTAGATATGACGCAATCCTTAACGAAGGAAGAGTACCGGAAAAAGTTGAAAAAATACCAAAGCAAACTAAACCTGCTGATCAGGGATCCAAAGTTTAAATACACTTCCGTCATAGCTGTATTCGAGGGTAATGACGCCGCAGGCAAGGGAGGTGCCATACGTCGTATTACAGGGGCGCTTGATGCACGCGGGTATCAGGTTATCCCCATTGCCTCACCGACAGAGGAGGAAAGGGAGCAACCGTATCTCTGGAGATTCTGGCGGCATCTGCCTCGTAAAGGCCGCGTAACTATATTTGACCGATCCTGGTATGGTCGGGTACTGGTGGAGCGAGTGGAGCAATTCTGTTCGGAGGCCGACTGGATGAGGGCCTACAGTGAAATCAACGAATTTGAGTTACAGATCACCCGCCATCGCATGGTGGTGGTCAAGTTCTGGTTGGCTATCACTAAAAAAGAGCAGTTGGAAAGATTTCACACCAGAGAGCAAACCGGCTTCAAGCGGTTCAAAATCACGGAAGAAGACTGGCGTAATCGAAAAAAATGGAAACAGTACGAACTGGCGGTGACGGATATGGTGGATAGGACCAGCACACATTATGCCCCATGGACCCTGATAGAGGCGAATAATAAATATTTTGCCCGTATCAAAGTACTCAAGACATTGTGTACGGCAATTGAGGCCAAGCTCAAAGATCTCTACGAGGAGGGCGTCGATTATTTGGAAAAACCCAAAAAAAGAAAGTAAAGCCACAGAAAAATGGTTGTTGGAATCGGACAGATCAAATTCAGACTTTATGATGTTCACTCTCTTAAAGCCAAGCGCTCTATTGTTAAACCCATTATCTCAAGGCTGCAGAACCGTTTTAATATCAGTGTGGCGGAAACAGGCCTTAATGACAGCCACGACTGGGCCCAGATAGGATTTGCCCTGGTGGGCAACGATGCAAGGAGCATCAACTCAAAGCTGGATAAAGTGTTTAATGCAGCTGACCGGCTTGGACTTGCCGTTATTGTCGACACGCATATGGAAATTATTAATATTTAGGAATGAGACCGAAATAATTTGACCTGGGAGCGCGGGCGTCCCGCCTGCATTTTTACTGCAGGCGGGACGCCTGCGCTCCCGGATATATCAAAGTGGACAAGTTATGTAAAATCCGTTCCTTAGTGTCTGAACGAAAACCTGGAAAAACCATATCATGACCCTGAAATTCTTATTGCGGCTTGCGAGGTCGTCCAACAGCTGACAAAGCGATTGATTATTCTATGGAAAACGGTACCGGCAGTAAAAATTTACTCTCTATCTTCTTTTGGCGGATAACAGGCTGCACGATCTTACTGCTTCTGTTTTGGAGTGGGGTGGTTTATCTCTACCAAACCCGCCATATTAAACAGGAGTTGTTCTTCCAAGCGAAAAAAGTCGGCCACAACTTGATTGAAGGACGAACCCAGCCTTTCAGTAAAACGGACTCCAGGTTGTTTAAGAATACAATTGTTCTATTGAACCAAACGCTTACCGACTTTCGTGTTGTGATGCTGAACGTTTACGACACAAGCAAGCATGACATCTTTCACTATGTCAGCGAGCCGGATTTCCCGGCTGTAAACAAGGGAAACAAACTTTTGGAACATGTGTTTTCCCCGGTCGATGATAAGGAATATAATTTCATTGAGTTTAAGGATGATCTTTATCTCCAGATTTTCAGCCCGCTCTACCATAACCAGACACTGCTGGGGTTTATGGACCTCATGGTCGAGGTTAATCCGAACATATTGAACCGATTAAAAAACATACGAACCATGGCACTGATAATTACCATCAGTACGATTTTGACCATGACTCTGGTTCTCTATCCGCTGACCTACAATTTCTACCAAAAGCTTCAGGGAATCAGTCGTGAATTGCGTGAGAGCCACCTTCACACCATTCTTGCCCTTGGCAACGCGATTGCTAAACGGGACAGCGATACCGATGAACATAACTACCGGGTCACCTACTATAGTCTCTGCTTGGCCGAACATGTCAAAATGTCCCCTGGCGCCATCCGGACCCTCGTTAAAGGAGCGTTTCTTCATGATGTAGGCAAAATCGGGATCCGCGATAATATTCTACTCAAGCAAGATAAACTCACGGATGAAGAGTTCAAAGAGATGCAGACTCACGTGGAACTGGGGGAGCAGATCGTCAAAGATATTCGTTGGCTGGCAGACGCCAGGGAGGTCATCCTGTTTCACCATGAAAGATATGACGGCTGTGGATACCCGTTTGGTACGGCCGGGGAACAGATACCACTGACAGCTCGAATTTTTGCAGTGGTCGATGTATTTGATGCCCTCACCTCCCAGCGCCCATATAAGCAAGCGTTTTCTTATGAGGATGCCATTAAAATTTTATTCAAGGAGGCACAACGATTTGATCCCAAAATACTGAATGCTTTCTTAAAAATTTCTGAAAAACTTTACAATGAGACGGCTCCTGCTGGTAAAATGGAATTGATAAAACGCTTGGAGGTCAAACTTCTCCATTATTTTGAGAACTAACAGCCTGAAGATAAGGACAATAACATGAAACATTTTCGCCTGATTTTTTTACCGGTAATCTTCTTTTGTTTGCTCCTTTTCGCATTTCAGGTTATAGCCCAAAGCGCTGAACTTGAAGCCCGGTTTGCCGGTCAGCAGACCGTGGACGGACAAAACGCCCTAGCCGTCACCTTTTCTTTACCCCTGGATGCGACACAGGACTTAAGCACGTATTTCAGTATTGTTGAAGACGCCGACGAGACCCCTGTGGACGGCGCCTGGATCCTGGCCAAGGATACCAAGGTGGCCTATTTCACCCAGATAAAACCAGACACCGCCTATACCATCAATGTGGCAAAAGGACTGGCACCGACCCAGGGTGAGGCCCTGGCCGAGAACGTTATATATGAGGTAACCACCCGGTCGGCGGAACCCATGATCGCATTCGGTTCCACAGGATTCATTCTGGCCACGGACCTGACCAAGGGGCTACCCGTAGACAGCCTGAACATCAAACAGGCGGACATTGATTTTTTCAGAGTGCGCCCGGACCGGCTGACAGATTTCAAAGATGAATTCTGGGATTCCACATATTTAAGGTATTACCGGTCTGATGAGCTGACGGACATCGCAGATATTATCTATACCGGCCGCTGGGATCTGGACATTAAAAAGGATTTGCGCACCCGGTTCAACATCCCCATCACCCATATCAGGGAACTTAAAAAGCCTGGTATTTATATTGCCGTACTCCGGGGTGCAGGCCGTTATCGTCACGGCTACCGCATGACCTGGTTTTCCATTTCCGACTTAGGGGTACATGCCAGGGTATATGAGACCTCCATTAAATTTTTTATTCAGAGTCTTTCAACGGCAAAACCAATTAAAAAGGCCGTTATCAAAGGATTGGACGAGGATGGCAAGGTCCTGTTTGAGCAGTCAACAGATAAAGAAGGCCTGTGCATTATAAAAGGACACTTTGAAAAACTGTCACTGGTGTCTGTTTCCAGAAAAAATCATATCAGCCTGATGGCCATGGATACCCCGGCCCTTGATCTGTCGGAATTTGCCATGGGCGATGCCCTGTTCAGGCCCCTGGATCTGTTTGTATACGGACCCAGGGACATTTACCGTCCCGGGGAAACCGTTGTGATTGACGGCATTTTAAAAAACCAAGACGGTCGACCGGCGCCTGAAATAAAAGTGGCAACCAAGGTGGTTCAGCCCGACGGGAAAACCATTCGCGAATTTACCTGGAAGCCGGGCAAAGGCAACCATTTCAACACCAATTTTCAGTTGCCCGCCAATGCGCTGACAGGGAAATGGCGGGTGAAATTTTCAAACGGCGATGACAAGTTTAAAGATTATCCCTTTCTTGTATCCGAGTTTCTGCCCGAGCGCATGAAACTGGTCATAGCCCAGACAGGCGACAATATTTTGACCCCGGATAAAAACCTTGCCATCCATATCCAGGGTGATTTTCTGTACGGGGCACCTGCAAGCGGCAGCCGGGCCAATGCCGTGATCCATGTAAAACCGGCACGGGATCTGTTCAAAAAGACCCTGCCCGGTTTTGAATTCGGTGCCGGCACCGACCTTGTCAACACCACATTCACCTGTGACGACATCCGCCTGGACGACACGGAAAAGGCGTTATTGACGTGGAGAATCAGTGGACGGAAGTGACCGCCCCCCACTGGGTCACCGCCAATGTCAGCCTGTACGATTCCGGGGAACGCCCGGTGGTCAGAAACGCCTCCTGGCAGGTGTGGCCGGCCCAGCACCTTGTGGGCATCAGAAACATGTCCGGCACAAAAGACGATCCCGATCAGGTGCCTGAAAATGACACGGCAAAATTTGAAGTAATCCTGGCTGACACCCAGGGCCGGCTGAAGGCAGCCCTGGGCCTGAAGGTTACAGTGATCCGGGAGCACCGGGAATATTACTGGGAATATAAAAACGACGCCTGGCACTGGGGCTCCAACAGCCAGTTCTATCCCGTGGACCGGTTTGATCTTGATATTCCGGACCAGGGCAAAGCCCTGGTAAGTGTCCCCGTGGAATGGGGCGGATACCGTATTGAAATAAACAATCCCGCCACAGGCCTGACAAGTTCCAAAAACATCTGGGCCGGCTGGCGCCCCGAAGGCCAGGGACAAAAAGAGATGAACCGGCCGGACCGGGTGGATCTGACCCTGGACAAACCAGGCTACCAGGCCGGGGACACGGCCCGGGTGACGATCAAGGCCCCCCAGGGCGGAAAAGGCTTTTTATTTGTGGATGGGGCAGACAATCTTTTAACCCTGCCCATTGATATTCCTGCCCGGGGAAAAGAGATTCCCATATCCATTGATCCAAACTGGACGCGTCACGATCTGTACGTATCCGCCCTGGTAATCCGGCCCGGAGAAAGCAGGAACGCAAAGCTGCCCAAACGGTCCGTAGGACTGATCCACCTGCCCCTTGACCGCACCAATCGCCGTATAAACGTTGACATCCAGGCCCCGGAAAAAACAGAACCCAACCGCCGGGTGGATGTGGCAGTCAATCTGACTGATGCCGGCGGCAAGCCGGCCAGACATGCCATGGTTACCCTGGCTGCCGTGGATTGCGGAATTCTGAACCTGACCCAATTCAAAACCCCAGACCCCTTTGGCTACTTTTTTCAACCCCGGAAATACAGCCCCGAGATCCATGACATTTACCAGAAACTCATTGAAGCCGCAGACGGCAGCTATGCAAGGATGCGGTTTGGCGGGGATATGGCAACCCTGACCCGGGGCGGCGACCGGCCCTCAACAGATGTGCAGATCCTGGCCATTCACCAGAAGGCCGTTGACGCCGACGACCAGGGCAAAGCCGTATTCCATCTGGATCTTCCGGATTTTGACGGACAGGTGCGGATCATGGCCATTGCCCATACGGACAACACCTTTGGTTCCGGGGATAAGGAGATGACCCTGGCCTCGCCCATCGTAGTCCAGGCCACCATGCCGCGTTTTCTTTCCTGTGAAGACCAGGGCTTTATCATGCTGGAACTGAACAACCTAACAGATATTGCCCAGAATATAACCCTGGAAACAAACGTTTTCGGACCGGTGTATTTCACAAGCCAGACCGGACAAACCATTGCCCTGGAACCCCATAAACGCAAAACCGTCAAACTGCCAATTACGGCAGGAACCACGACGGGCCGGGCACACATCACCTGCCGGATAAAAGGCATCCAGGGACCGGACGTATCACCGGAGATAACCAAAACCTGGTTCCTGGAAACCCGGTCGCCCTACCCCCACCAGAACCGGACCTGGCAAAAACGGCTGACACCGGGGCAAAGCTTTTCCACGTCGTCTGCCGCCCTGAACACCCTGGTGCCGGATACGGTAACCGTGCTGGCCGGCCTGGATTCAGAGCCGCCGGTGAACCTGGCCCAGCATGTCAGTGAATTGTTGGCCTATCCCTACGGGTGCCTGGAGCAGACCGTATCAGGCTTTTTCCCCCATATACTGCTCTCCTTTGATCAGTTTGCACAATTGGGAGTTGAGGCAGACACCCAAAAAGCCACCAATGAAAAAATCAGACGCGGCATCCAGGGCCTGCTTGAAAAACAGAAAAGCTCCGGCGCCTTTGGCCTGTGGAATTCCCGCAGTCCGGAAAGCCCCTGGCTGAGCGCCTACGCCACCCATATGATGGTCGAAGCTGTGGACGCAGGTTATGAAGTGCCTGTGAGTGCGGTAAAAAAGGGCCTTACCCGCCTTGCCGTATATGTTCGCCGCCCCAAAGCCATTCGCTCACCGGGATGGACCGACGGCAAAATGTTCAGGGCTGCAACCCGGGCCTATGCCGCCTTTGTCCTTGCCCGGGTCAATTCCCTTGGCCTGTCGGATGCCAGGAATGTCTATGCCTATGTGAAAACCAACCATCCCACACCCTTGAGTCTGGTCCATGCGGGCACGGCCCTTGGGCTTTCCGGTGACCGCACCAGGGCATTTGAGGCTTTTGACCTGGCCCTCAAAACACGGCGGGATGACGAACGGGTGTATGGGGGAGACTACGGCTCCAATGTCCGGGATCTTGCTGCTGCCTACTATTATATCACCACCTATTTTGCCGACTATTCCTTCCGGGCCGTTTTTCTCCACGACCTCGCAGCCGCGCTTAAAGAACGGCAATGGCTCTCCACCCAGGAACGCAACAGCCTGGTTATGGCAGGAGCAGCCAAACTGGCCCATCCAGCCGGAGCATGGGCTGCCGATGTAACCGTGGGGAACCAAACCGGCGCCCACACCGGAAAGGGTCCGGGCCGGGTGATATTCACAAAAGGCAGCGCTGCCAAGGGATTCACCGTAAAAAATACCGGCAAGTCCAATCTTTATCTGGATCTTGTACTCACAGGATATCCCAACAGCCTGCCGCCCCCCCAAAGCCATGGTGTCAGCATATCCAGGCAGTTTCTGGACACCAATGCAAAGCCTGTGGATATTTCCAAGCTGACTTCCGGAGACCGGCTCATTGTGGCTTTGAAGGTTGAATCCCAAGAACAGCAACTGCCCCATGCCCTGGTGGTGGACATGCTGCCTGCCGGATTCGAACTGGAAGATCCCAATGTGTCGGGATCATTTCCCATTAATGATATAGAGGTGGATGGGAAAACCATTTCCCAATGGCATGACGATTGTAATACCGCCCACACCGAATACAGGGACGACAGATTTGTTGCCGCCATGAATCTTGGATATAGTGAAACCTGTCGGATTTTTTACGCCGTGCGGGTGGTCAGCCCCGGTGTTTTCAAGGTACCGCCTTCACTGGTGGAAGATATGTACCGGCCTTATATCCGGGGTGTGGGCAAAACTGTTGGCTGGACCCGTGTGGATTCTCCTGGTTCCGGTAAAAATTGAATCCCGGATGAAACAAAAATTTCAAAGGGAATTTCCCGGCTTTAAAATCTGCTTGGCCAATGGGTAAAACAACACGGCACATTGCCAGGAAAGCAGCAACGATTGTCGGAATTCTGCTCTTTGTTCTGGCAGCAAGTGGTGTCTGCTTTATTGCACTGGATCATTTGTTCCCCTTTGGTACCGTAGGGCGTCCCGTGTCCTGCGTTATTGTGGACCGCCACCAGGCACCTTTGCGGGCCTTTGCCGACAAAAACGGGGTGTGGCGGTACCCGGCAAGACCCGACCAGGTCTCCTTGTTGTACCTTCAAGCGCTTGTGGCCTATGAAGACCGCTGGTTTTATTATCATCCCGGCATCAATCCCCTGGCCATCTGCCGGGCGTTTTTCCAGAACCTGACCCATGGCCGGATCGTATCGGGCGGATCAACACTCACCATGCAGACCGCCCGGATTCTTGATATCAGTAAACAAGGGAACCGCCCGTCATCCTCAAGATTTCTCCCGCGCATGGGTGTCAAACTGCGCCAAATGTTCAGGGCGCTTCAGCTGGAATACCACTTTACCAAGGATGAAATTCTTGGGTTATATCTTACCCATGCCCCGTTTGGCGCTAATATCGAAGGGATCCAAGCTGCCTGCTACACCTGGCTTGGCAAGGATGCAAAGGAGATGACCCGGGCCGAAGCCGCCCTGATGGCCGTACTGCCCCAGGCCCCGTCCAGATACCGGCCCGATCGTCATCCCGGCAGGGCTGCCAAAGCCCGGGACAAGGTCCTTGACCGGATGGCCCGGTTCGGCACATGGACCGCAGACCAGATCAGGGTAGCCAAGCAGGAACCGGTGATGTCCTTCAGGTTTCCCACATCCATGACAGCGCCTCTGGCGGCCCGGCGGCTGAAAGCCATTTACCCGGATGCAGAAGTTATCAAAACCTTTATTGATGAAAACCTGCAGATGCACATGGCAGACCTTTTGCGGGCATACATAGACAGGCTACCCCCCAAGCAGTCCGGCGCCGTGCTGGTGGTCAATCACAAAACCCTGGAAATTGAAGCCTATGCCGGGTCTGCAGACTTTTTCAATTCATCCCGGCTGGGCCATGTGGATATGATCCAGGCCCTGAGGTCTCCGGGCTCCACTCTAAAGCCCTTTATTTATGGTCTTTCCATGGATAAAGGCCTGATTCATTCCCATTCCATGCTCCTGGATGTACCAAGATATAAAAAAAATTATAACCCGGGCAATTTCACCCGGGGATTTTCAGGGCCTGTCACCGTAACCCGGGCGTTGCGGGATTCGTTGAATCTGCCTGCGGTCCAGGTGCTGGAAGCATATGGTCCGGGGCGTTTCCACGACAAATTGCGAAACGCAGGGGCCCGGTTTCAATTTAAAGGCAAACCCAATCTTTCCATGGCCCTGGGCGGTGTGGGCACAAGCCTGGAATCCCTGGTGACTCTGTATACGGCCATCGGGCGCGGCGGTATTGCCGGAAAGCCGCGGTTATGCCCCATGGAACCTGTGCAGGAACGGTATCTGATGAGTCCCGGTGCAGCCTTTATCATCCGGGACATCCTGTCCCGGCCTTTTCCGGGCAGACAGGGGGTAGGACGGCTGTCCGGTGCATTGTCCATAGCATGGAAAACCGGCACCAGCTACGGATTCAGGGATGCCTGGGCCATGGGCCTTAAGGGAGATTACACGGTGGGGGTATGGATCGGCCGACCCGACGGCTCCCCATCCCCGGGACAGTATGGCGCTATCACGGCGCTTCCGCTTCTTGGCCAGGTTATGGCAAGCTTAGCCACCGGTACAGAAACAGTAAAACCGCCTGAACGCGTATCAAAAGAGGCCATATGCTGGCCGTCCGGCCTTGCTGCATCCGGAATCCGGGGCCGGGCAAAGGGGGCTTGTGCCAAAAAATTTGATGCCTGGATATTGGACGGACAGATTCCGTCAACCATAACCGGAGAAACCTGTCTTACCGCCCCCCTGGTCCGGACGTTCTGGGTGAATAGCCAGGGGATGCGGGCAACACCCGCTTGCGGGGGCATTGAAAAGAAAACAGTGGCTTTATGGCCATGGCAAGCGGAGCCTTTTATCCCGGCACTTTGGCGACGGGCCGCCGTGCTGCCCAAGGATTCGCCCACCTGCCCCAGCATAGCGCCCCTGGTTCTGCCTGGGATACGGATTGTTTCGGTGTCAGACAACAGTATCCTGACCTGCCGGCCGGGGCAGACCCGTTCTCCCACCATCCCCTTAAGGGCCCTGGGCGGCAGGGGCGAACGCCAATGGTTCCTGAATAAAAACCCCCTGATGAATACTGACGGATCAGCCCCATTTTTTATGCCCATGCCGGTTCCAGGACTGTATCATCTGGCCGTGGTGGATGAGTCCGGCAGTTTTGACCAGGTCTGTTTTTCCGTCATTGAACTTAACCCATGACAGAGCAACAATTGTAAATTTGGCCTTGATCATCTTTTCGGCCACGTATTGGGTAGGGATAGATACCATATCTGCCATATTCAGGGACGGATATGGAACCCGCCCCTACAAGTTTAGACCAAACGATGATCAAAGCCGTAAATTTATTCTCACACAAAGACACAAAGAGTCACAGCGTCCAATAAGAATCCCTGCAAATTGCAATCTTAACCTTCAATTTGCAGAATTTGATCAATTTGGCGGATCATGCCGCCTAAACCCGCCACCGGTATTACCGGCCAATCAGATCGGGCCTGCGCGTTTGTACCGCCGTATATCAGTATGCCGCCCCGTACGCGGTTTTGAGCTATGCGCTTGAATCGATTCAGTCCTTTGAAAAATTGCTTGGAGACGGTCTGGCCTGATTTAATTTCCACCAGGGCCAAATCATTCCCCCTTTGCACCACCAAGTCTACTTCATTGCCCGTACTGTCCCGGAAAAAGCAAAGCCCTGGCCGATGCCCTTGATGATAGTATTGTTTATATATATCCGCCACCACCATATTCTCAAACAGGTTGCCTCGCAATGGATCCCGGGATATGTGCCGTACCTCTTGAATCCCCAGAAGATAGGCGGCCAATCCGACATCCCAAAAATAAATTTTCGGGGTCTTCACAAGACGCTTGGATATGTTAGCATGCCATGGCCGCAATAAAAAAATAATATAGCTTGCCTCCAAAATGGAAATCCATTCCCTGGCTGTTGTATGGGAGATACCGGTCTCATTTCCCAGACTGTTTAGATTAAGCAGTTGGCCTATGCGGCCGGCACAAAGACGCACAAACTTTTCAAACAGGCCTTGATGCCGAATCTGCATAAGCTGCCGGACATCACGCTGGACATAAGTTTCGAAATAATCTCCCAGCACCTGATGAGGCTTCAGGCGCATCTGATGGAGCCTGGGATAAAATCCATTGAGTAGCATGCCGTCCGTATCTGCCGTATCTGCAAAAGCGCTGACTTCGTTCCAGTCAAAAGGCAGCAGGGTCAGGATGCCTGTCCGGCCCGCAAGGGACTGGCTCAATGCTTCCCGGACATTGAACTGCTGACTTCCGGTGAGGATATATTTACCCGGCACTGGATCTTCGTCCACAAAGGTCTGGATATAGGAGACCATATCAGGTGTCCGCTGAATTTCATCCAATATTGCGCCGTCCGGGTAGGCATTAAGAAATCCCCGGGGATCATCCAGAGCATACTGCCGAAGATCCGGTGCTTCAAGATTGACATAGGATTTATCTGGAAAGACCTTTCGGCATAAGGTGGTTTTCCCGCTCTGCCTGGGACCGGTTACTGTGACAACCGGGTAGTTTTGGGCCAGTACCCTTAACACCGGTTCAATGGATCTGTCTTGAATACCGTTTATCATAGACATAACAATAATTATAAATTTTGCAAATTGCAAGTTTAACATTCAATTTGCAAAATTATTACCAGAAGGGCCAATCAAGGGGAATCTGAGAGTCCCACGTTTTTTATCGGTCCGATGGCTGAAAAATTTGGGGGCGAAAAATTTGATGTCTGGATCCTTGACGGACAAATCCCGTCAACCATGACTGGAAAAACCGGTCCTCCGACCCGCACGGTTACGGCATAGAAATTCGAAACGGTTTGGCTTTGCTAAGCCGGGTGTTTTGGTAAACTGAGGATAATCAACCTATGAAGGATGTGGTCGTAATCCACATAATTTAGGAATCAAACCGAAAGAACTTAACCTGGGAACGCAGGCGTCCCGCCTGCATTTTTACTGCGGGCGAGACGCCCGCGCTCCCGGATATAACAAAATGGGCAAATTAATAAAGCTATTAAAATGAGTTATCGGTTACCACGCCCCCACTGAAAGGAGAAAAGTTAAGATCCTTAATTTTAAACCCAAAATCCTCCGGTTTAAATGCATGATCTCCGGCATTTCCGCGATCCTTGAAATAGTCTTCCAGGGTCTGACGGATGACGTCAAAGGCAATTTCGTCCCATGGGATATCTGATTGGGAAAACAAGCGAACATCCGTACTTTCAGTGGTGGGACCAAAGTCCTGGGATAAGAGTTCCGCAATAAACATGAAATAAATCTGATTCACAAAAAGGATATTGAACATCCGATAAGGCGATAAAATCCGGACCTCGACACGGGTCTCCTCCAAGGTCTCACGAACGGCACCCTGCTGGACGGATTCCTCATTTTCAAGATATCCGGCAGGAAGGGTCCAGCACCCTTTTCGGGGCTCAATATTGCGTTTGCACATTAAAATCCTGTCCTGAAAAACAGGTACCGTGCCCACAACCATTTTGGGATTTTCATAGTGAATATGGCCGCATGAGGCGCACACTTCCCGGACATGGTCATCGTCCTGGGGGATCTGACGGATCATGGAATGACCGCACTGGGTGCAGAATTTTGTTTGCATCTGTTATCTATCTTCCATAGTTTTGGTTTTGCAAAATTGCAAAAATTAGAACGCTGCCTTCCTCCTTCATACAATTTTATTACCACAAAGCCTTATCAAAGGAAATCTTGGAAGTAAAGCAATTGGGAAAATCAACAGCAACTCTAAATTTGGGGTGGAATTAACTTTAAACATCCTTGGCACAAATTTTCAAACAATGTCTTCCTCTATTGTCATTTACGTCAACTTGACGTATGATGGATATTATGAACAAAGTAATTCTTCATAAAAGAGTTCAAAAACAACTTAAAAGGCTCCCGGCGCATATAGTTACAAATCTTAAAACCTGGATGGCAACGGTTGAAGAAGATGGTAT
Organism: uncultured Desulfobacter sp.; assembly: GCF_963675255.1. Lineage (GTDB taxonomy): Bacteria > Desulfobacterota > Desulfobacteria > Desulfobacterales > Desulfobacteraceae > Desulfobacter. The sequence goes on along the minus strand of NZ_OY775937.1, from coordinate 1,515,162 downwards.
TATTGAAACTCGAAAGCTTTCTGGGTATCACGATGAACCTTTGGAAGGAAAAAGAAAAGGCCAACGGTCTTTTAGGCTGTCCAAGGCGTATAGAGGTTTCTATATTGAGCATAACGACAATATAATTATTGAAGTTATTGAGGTGAACAAACATGACTACTAAATATGGTTTAAAAGAAATGGAAAAAGAGTATGGCCCATTGACATTCGGTAAAGCTCTTGAGGCACATCGGAAGGGTGAAGAAATGACTCTAAAACAATTTGCCAAAATTTTAGGAATAACTCCTTCCAGTCTTTGTGATTTGGAAAAAGGCCGCAGGATTCCATCAGTAAAAAGGGCGGCAAAGATTGCCCGTATTATCGGCATGTCTGAAAAAACCTGGGTTAAATTCGCTATACAAGATATGATTCGAGAAGCAAATCTTGAATATAATGTGTCTGTAGCATAAGGTTTAATCATTAGTCTTTAGCCCATTCCATTTAATATACGGCCCACCTGGAGCAAAATAGATGAACCACGCTGTACACAACAAGATCGTATCCTTTATCTGGTCCATTGCCGATGACTGCTTAAGGAATGAGTCTCAAATAACTTGCCCATTTCAAAAAAGGCTACCATTATAGGCCGTACGTTTGACAATTCCAATTGGGCATCTTATTTCGTGCTCATTCCTAAGAGACATTTATTGTCAGGGGAAAATACCGGGATGTTATTTTGCCCATGGTGGTGCTGCGGCGTCTGGACAGCCTGATCAACTCTGCCGTGACCTGGAAAATCAAGGTGTCGGACTCGGCAGAGAACAAGGTTGTGGTATAATAATACTCGATGATCAAGTTTTTGTTAATTTGCCCAACTTCGGCGTTGGAAAAATTTTTAATCTTCAAAATATATTGTATATTCCTCCGGTTAAAAATTGTTACCGCCTTGAATTTGAACAAATCCCCTAAAAACTTAATGATCGAGTAATAGAAGGAGAACCCAATGACAGGTGACAGCCGCATTCAGATCTACTAGAGCCCGGACGGGGAAACTTGTGTGGATGTCCGGTTTGAACAAGACGCGGTATGACTAACCCAGGCCCAGATGGTGGAATTGTTCAATCGGGATGTGTCTGTTATTTCACGTCATATAAAAAATTCGATCCGAGAAGGGGAAATTAATAAAAAAAGCAATTTGCAAAAAATGCAAATTGCTTTTTCCGACAAGCCCGTTACTCTTCATAAAAATAATTGAACAACTTATTGGAACGTTAATATAAAAAGGATATTATGATGCATCAGTATGGTTACATTGGCCGCAAATTGCGGCTGCCGAAACTTAAGGATCATCCGGCAATCATTATTGCAACTTTTGGCTCGTCTTCCAGGGGGCAGGCAGCTATGGACGCTGTTGAAGCCCAGATTGCCGAAAATTTTGCCGACCATCAGATATACTGGGCATACACATCCGAGATCATCCGCAGGAAAAAAGGGCTGCCAAGTCTTCTGGAAACCCTGGCCAAAGTGGAGTCTGACGGATATCGCAAAGCTGTTGTTCAGCCGTTGCATGTTTTTCCCGGCACAGAATATCAGCAGGTCCAGGAGTCTTCTTTATATTTTCCTGGATTACGGGTGATAGTGGGTGAAACCCTGTGCCACCGGTGGAATTTTATCGAAGCGGTCCTGGAAGAGGTGTCAACGGATTTTCTCACCGGGGACAACCAGATCAACCTGCTTGCCCTGCACGGAACACCTTTGGCGGCAGATCCGGTGAACATGATCTATATAGGCATCAGTCATCTTGTCTCGGGTATGTATGACAATGTTTATGCGGCCACGGTTGAAGGGGTTCCCAATATCCAAAGCGTTGCCAACCAGATCAAAAAAGACCATGCCCGGACACCGTTTACCCGGATTCGCCTGATCCCCATGATGTTTCTGGCCGGCATGCATGTGGAAGGTGACCTTATGGGTGAAAAAGAAAGCTGGCGCATCACATTTGAAAAAATGGGAATGGAAGTGGACTGCCCCACCATCACCTCCGGGGAACAGAAATATTTCAAGGGACTTGCGTTCAGAAAAGAGTGCATCCAATTTTTCTGCCAAAGACTCAATCGGGCACTTGATATTATGAAGCATTATTAAGTCAAACCCGCAAAATATAAGGAAGACATAATGAAGAATCTGTTCATCCCGACCCTGGCTGCAGGGCTGGCAATCCTATTGTTCTGCCCGCCCTGCCCGGCTGACCAGCTTCACCAACTGTCACCTGCTCTGTATAAGGATGCGGTCAGTTGCGGGATCATTTCATGCCCTGAGTTAACAGAAATCTCCGGCCTTGCGGTTTCCCGGAAAACACCGGGGCTTTTGTGGGCAATCAATGATAGTCGCAATCCCCCTGCGGTTTACGGCCTTTCCACCAAAGGGGTGTTGCTTACAACATATAAAGTTGATGGTGCAACGAACTGGGACTGGGAAGACCTTACCGGATTTCGATACAGGGACGCGGATTTCCTTATCATTGCGGATGTGGGAGACAACTGGTCGAAGCGCCCCTTTAATACCCTTTATTGTGTAAAAGAACCGGCAACTGACAGACCCAAAAACGGCGTGCTTCAACTTGAATGGAAAATGAATTTCAGGTACGAGAACGGACCTCTGGATTGTGAAGCGGTTGCCGTTGATGCAACAAACCAAAAAATTTACCTGTTGAGCAAGCGCGACGCGATACCTGTTCTATATGAACTGCCCCTGGACATGCCCTGCAAAAAATCCATGTATACAGCCAGGGCTGTGGCTAAAATCAGAAACATCCCCAGGCCCACCCCGGAAGACCAAAAGCAAACCTATGGAAAATACTGGTCCCGGCCGACGGCCATGGATATCAGTGCCGACGGGCACATCCTTTACATTCTGACCTACAAGCACGCCTATGTATATTCACGTACCCCGGATCAGACCTGGGGCCTGGCGCTTTCAAATCCGCCGCAGCAAATCACCCTGCCTGACCCCTCCCGCACCATGGTTCAGCGTGAGGCATTGGGGCTTGACCAAACAAATGGGAACATCTTTATTACATCAGAAAAAGCCCTTGCACCCATCTATGTGATCGAGCCCATATCCCCCCAGCAAACTGATCTGCGGAAAAATGAAACTCGATGATTGAGCAAAAGGCGTTATGAGCCTTTTGATTCTCACCGCCGGGGCCTTGGTTTTGGTTTGCCTCCCGGCGGTTTGGGTCTATGGGGTGGACCGGGTTTTCCAGGCGGCCGGGGCTTAACCGATGGTGGTGGGCGGTGATGGTGGTGGTGATGGCGGTGTTTATAGTGAGACCGCCCCCAGTAAGTACCGTAGCTATAGCTGACGCCATAATAGGTTGAGGTTGTGCAGCCAGAGAAAGCAACCAGCGCCAATACAGCCAGTACGAAAAAAACAGCATGTGGCACTCTCATTAGTTTCCCCCTTCAGCTATCTGCTGTAGTCCCAAAACAGCGCCGCTGGGATCTGCTATAATGGCAACCCTGCCGTCAAGACTTTCGATTTCGGGTTCCAGCAATATTTTTCCGCCCAGTTCTTCTACTTTGGCCGTCATCGAACTGATATCCCTGACCGCAACATAGGGAATCCATTCCGGTTCAATCCCTTCCCAGGGAATTTTTACAACACCACCCCGTCTTAAACCGTCTCTCATCAACTGGGTATAGGTTATCGTTTCTGTGAGCGGTATGGTTTCCGGTTCATATTTGACGATCTGTCCATAAAAAAGGACCGCCATATTTACATTTTTAGTCCATAACTCACAATCCATCCATTGATTGACGCCCAATTCGTCGCCGGGATCGCCGGAGCTGGATTTAATAATGGCAAAGGTCGCCTTTTGGTCATCTGAAACAATAGCGACCTGTCCCCGGTCAGGAAGGTCACCGATATTATGAATTATCTTTCCATGCGCGCAGTTAATCGTTTTAAGGGCAAGATCAAAGTCAGCCACAGACATATAAGAGAGCCATTTGGAAACCAGGGTATCTTTTTTCCTTTGGACCATATTTCCTATGGGCTTATCGTTGGAAAAAATGGTCATCAAGTTGGATGAAGACGCATTTACCGGTGCCGATTTCCATCCAAACAAATGTTCATAAAAAGGGGCTGCCTGCTCAATATCTGTAGTGAAAAGGTCAAACCACACAAACTTACCAACCTGGTATGTTTGCTGATTCTCAACATTCACAGGGGGAACAACAACCTTTGTCCCGGAACAGCCGGTAATAACGAATGGCTGTGAGCAGCAGACTGACACACAAAACCAGAAAACAAGACTTCTCAAACACAAATTCATAATCAGACTCCGTAAAATGAGGTACAACACCCTGCGAATGGACAGAAATTACAGAAGGAAAACCCGTGTTTGGACGAAAAGTTGCCTAGATGCAAGGCGCAGAAAAATTTACACCTGAAATTAGAACCTGTTTAAAAATCAGGGTTGCAAATTTTTCTGCAACGCCGCAGGTGAGTGACTTTTCGTTCAAACACTATTTAAGCAAAAATATTGTCCGGTTTATAGGGATGGGTACCCTCAATTACTTCAACCCCTGATTTTGCTTTAATTTTTTTAATCATCGTATCTTTATGGGGACAGTGATCAGTGATACAGGGGGCAATATGAATTTTGGTTACTTTTTCGCCCATGGGTTTATTCCACAGGCTAACCTGGGCCAGCCGGGTGACAATAGCGGCACCGGGACAGTCACCGCAGTTGATCATCCCCATGATCTCTGCATCCTTGTCTTTGTAAACCGCGAATTCACCCTCTTTGCGGTTGAATCCCACCAGACATCTGCTGCACCCGATACAAACATCATCCATAGCTTTTTTACAACCAACAATTAATACTTTTTCCATTCCCATTTATCCTTTGCTGTTGGGGTTTAAAACGTTGCTTAACCTCACTGGAAAGTGATTTTAAGCAATGGCTGTGCCATATAAAAAACCAATAATAAAACATATCTAATAAATTTATATTTTTCAATGTGTTATACAGTTTCATCCAAAGGGTCTTCATTTTTCTGGAACAACAACCTTATCATCAATCAGAATCGCCGAGTCGCACAAATGCAACCCGTGTTTAAGATCTTACTTTCCCCACAGGGGCCAGGTATATGGCAAATTCCTCTTCACCATCAAGGCCGATCAGTTCATCTAATTCTTCCTGATCATAAGCCGCAATCGCACAGGTCCCGGCATCAATAGCTTCACAGGCAATATATAGATTCTGGCAAACATGCCCTGCATCCAGAGCAATGACCTTATGGGCTGCCAACCCATACCGCCACTCCATTCTATATGGTATGGCAGACCAGATAAATGTAACGGCTGATTTACCCGGATAAGATTGGTTAAGGGACGCAATTATCATTTTTTCTGACAGCAGATCATCTTTGAATTCAAATACGAGTTGATGGGAAAGGGGTAAATATCTGTACATGCCTGGATTAATGTCATCCACATTAAAAACGGCAAGATAAGTTTCAAGGGCATGGCGACAGCCGGCAGAAGGCACATTCCTGTATGCATGGCCGTGGAATCTTTTCCCCCTGACGCCTTGGGTACACCATAACAGATATGCCAGTTCTTTTAATGACAGGCTTTGATTCAAATATACCCGGTGGCTTTTTCTATTGCCGATGGCGTGTGTAATCTCTGCCTGAGGAATCCCATTCCAGTCATCAGGACCGGGAAGATCAATTAAGGTTGCCCCCTCAGGGTACGGCTTTTCAATGGGCGGGACGGGCACTCCCTGATTTTGGTCTGTAAATTGGAAAGCAATTGTTTTACGGATACTATCTTTGAGAAAGTATCGATACTTTTTAAGTTTGTCATCCGCCATGGTTCTTCTCCCGAAAATTGGTTTTGAAGAAATTTACGTATCACTTTATCCATAGTTTACACTCGATGATCGAGTTTACAGCATTCGTTCCTGATTTCATATTTAAACATAATTCAAAACCGGCTTTTGGGAATTGACTTTCTCCCATGCAATGATTACTTCCTTTTGCCGGCTGCAGGCGGTATAATGGCGGTATATATTATTAATTTAGGCGTTAATGGCAAAAAGTAAGAGGGCTAAACGCCTTTGGAATCTAAGTTTACATGTTAAGACATAGGAGGCAGAAACATGAATACAGCCGGATCAGGCATAAAGCTTATTGTTTGCATCATGGCTGCAGCGATGATGACCATGGCAGGATGCGCGTCATCCAGCTCCAATGTATATACCCATGACCAGGCCATGCAGGCCCAGACTTTGGAGACAGGGACTGTGGAATCTGTAAAATCCATCATTATCCAGGCCTCAAATCCCCCGGTTGCCGGTGGTGCCATCGGTGGTGTGACCGGCGGTGTTCTCGGCAGCACCATTGGCGGTGGCCATGGCCGGGATGTGGCCACCATTGTCGGGGCCCTGGCAGGTGCGGCCATTGGTGCAACCATTGAACGTGAGGCCGGAACCAAAAACGGTTTTGAAATTGTTGTTAACCTTGACAGTGGACGAACCATTGTGGTGGTCCAGGAGGCGGATGTACCGATGTTTCCCGGGGACAGGGTGCGGGTATTAACAGCCCCGGACGGCACCACCCGGGTATCTAAATAGTCCTTGAACAAAAAGTAACCCATCTGCGCATTGCAAAAAAATTTCCAATCCTCACATACTTGAGTATGCTCCGGTTGAAAATTTTTCTGCGCCTTGCATCTGGGCAATTTTTCGTTCAAACATAATTTTCCCTTCAGACATTAAGGAATAAACATAAAAAAGATAATTTTATGAAAAAAAACAGTGCAGTAAATGATAAATTAAGAAATGTTGCCATCATCGCCCATGTTGACCATGGTAAAACCACGCTGGTTGATGCCATGTTTAAACAAAGCGGGATGTTCCGGGAAGGCCAGGCCGTGGATGACCGGCTCATGGACTCCATGGACCTGGAGCGGGAACGGGGCATTACCATTGCCGCCAAAAACTGCTCGGTCACCTGCAACGGGATAAAGATCAATATTATTGATACCCCGGGCCATGCCGATTTCGGCGGTGAGGTGGAGCGCGCCCTTTCCATGGCGGATTCCGCCATTCTGCTGGTGGATGCCTCCGAAGGGCCTTTACCCCAGACCCGGTTTGTACTCAAAAAGACCTTTGAAGCAGGTCTTCCCGTGCTTGTGATCATCAACAAGATTGATCGCAAGGATGCCCGGCCCGACGAGGTGCTGGACATGGTCTATGACCTGTTTATCGACCTTGGCGCTACGGACGAACAGCTGGATTTCACCTATCTTTACGCCATTGGCCGGGATGGGATTGTCAAGCGGGAACTGGAAGAAGAGGTGGACAACCTGAAGGTGCTTTTTGATATCATTATCAATGAAATGCCCGCGCCGTCTTATGATCCCGACGCCCCTTTCCAGATGCTGGTGTCGGATCTTGGCTATTCCGATTACCTGGGGCGCCTTGCCATTGGCAAGGTATTCAACGGGTCTGCCGCCTCCAACGCATCTTTGGTATGCATGGATGAGGACGGCGGCCAGAAACAGCTTAAGGTGTCAAAACTCCAGTCCTATGACGGCATGACGCTGGTGCCGGTGGCCCAGGCAGACACCGGAGATATCGTGGTTTTGGCAGGCATTGAGGATGTTAAAATCGGTGATACCATATGCACCCGGGAAAATCCCCTGGCCCTGCCCAGGATCTCAGTGGACGAACCGACAGTGTTCATGCGGTTTGCCATTAACACCTCGCCCTTTGCCGGCAAAGAGGGTAAAAACGTTCAGTCCAGGAAAATCCGGGAGCGCCTGCTCAAGGAAACCCTGCTCAACGTGGCCATTGAAGTGGAAGAGAGCAATAATGACGACAGCTTTGTGGTTAAGGGCCGCGGAGAACTGCAGCTGGCCATCCTCATTGAAACCATGCGCCGGGAAGATTTTGAATTGTGCGTGGGGCGGCCCAGGGTAATTTACCGTGAAGAAAACGGCCAGACCCTGGAACCCATCGAACATCTGTTCGTGGACTGCGATGAAAATTTCATGGGCGTGGTCACCGAAAAGCTGTCCGTGAGAAAAGGCAAAATGACCAATCTGGTAAACAACGGCAAGGGCCGGGTCCACCTGGAATTTTCTATCCCGTCGCGTTCACTGATAGGGTACCGGGACGAGTTCATGACCGATACCCGGGGCACGGGGATCCTGAATTCCTACCTGTCCGGATATGAGCCATATCGCGGGGATTTCCCCGTGCGCTACACCGGCTCCATTGTATGCGACCGCCAGGGTAAGGCCGTGCCCTATGCGCTTTTTAACCTGGAACCCCGGGGGCGGTTGCTCATCTCACCGGGCACCCCGGTATACGAAGGCATGGTGATTGGCGAACACAACCGTCATTCGGATATTGACGTCAATGCCTGCAAGGAAAAAAAGCTGACCAACATGCGGGCCTCAGGAAAAGACGACGCCACCACCTGCTCTCCGGTTAAACCCATGACCCTGGAAGAAGCCATCCATTTTATCAGGGACGATGAAATGGTGGAGGTGACCCCCTCATCCATACGCATCCGCAAGGTGGAACTGAATGCCGGCAAACGCCATCTTCTGGCCGGAAAGCTCAAGAAAAAGGATTCCGAGTCCTGATATTAACTCACAATTCCCTCCAACTGGGGGTCAAACCTTGATTATTGTCCTTTTTTTCTGCAACCATTATCCATATCTGCATATAATGCAATAATCAAGGTTTGACCCTCGCCCCCAGCTCCTCCCAGTCACCATTTGATCACAACATCATATTGACTAAACACAGAATCGCATGACAGCAGGACAAGCGATTCTGTTCGCGCCTGGGCTATAAGCATACGATCAAACGGATCTTTATGATAGGAAGAAAGCCGGCCTGCATAAAACGCATGAAGATCATTGATTTGAAGGGCTTCAATCCGGTTTTTCTTAAGCTCTTTTGGAATAAATATTTCCGGCGGCTCCGGCAAGGGTAGACGGCCAAGGGCATGTTTTATGGCAATCTCCCAGGAACTTGCTGCACTCCAGAACAACACATTGTTACCGTCCTGGATAATATCAAAAGCAACGGATGATAATTGGGCATCATCGGTAATCCACCATAAAAAAGTGTGGGTATCCAAAAGAAAGTTCATTGCTCAAACGCCTTAAGGATATCCGGAGGAAGCGGCTCAAAGAAATCAGGAGGAACCTTGAATTTTCCTTTGGCTGAGCCGGGTCTGCGGGGGCTGGTATCTTTTGATATCGGTACAAGTTTTGCGACAGGCTTGCCATGGCGGGCTATAATAACTTCTTCCCCATTTTCAACAGATACAATTAATTTTGAAAACTGTGTTTTTGCTTGGTGTATATTAACCTGAGGCATGATTGTTTTCCTTTATTAAATAAGACTAAAATTAGTCTAATTTAATAATGACAGCCTGTCAACGATGAAAAACCGGTTGATATACAAAGGTGTGAGGTCAAACCTTGATTTCTTTATGTTAAAGCGTCTGGTATAGATCGTCTCGAGCCACTGCATGGCTTTTGAAAGATTAGCCTGGTTTATTTGAATCAGACCCCATAATCTGATTAAATAATTAATCAGATTATGGGTGGCGGTATCTCTATTTTAAAATCTTTATTTTTCCGGCCCAGGGCCCGGCCTGGTATCCGTTTCCTGGTCAGGGCCGGTTTGTTCCCCGGGCCTGCCTGCGGTTGTCGGTTGCGCCTGTTGATGTAGTTTGAACTTGCGCCATTTCACTTTGGACCACAGCATAGGGGTGCTAAACCTGGTCCATCCCCATTTCAGGATATTAATCAGCCAGAAGGAGACCCAGAGCGCCCAGGCCAGCATGGCAACCCGGTAGGCCCACATGGGAATGGACACCATCCAGGTCCGGGGCAACGCAGGGCCTGACACATCATGGTACCAGCGCAGAATATGGGTGCTGGTACCGTTGCCCCGGATGTTCATATCCGGGTGACCTAGAAGTCCGTTGGAGATGCTGAACACCAGACACGCGCCCGACGCCAGGGTCAGTACCACGATGCCCAGCTGGACCAGGTTGAACTTCATGCCGGTGAACTGATCGGCTCTGGACCGTAAATCCAGGGCAATGAGCCAGCCTGCAACAATAATGGCGGCTGCCGGATGATTCATGGAGATACCAATGAACAGCAAAAACCACTGCAACAGATTCAACGGTGTCCATCCGGTTTTTGACAGGACAAAGGCAATGATCAGAATCACGATCAGTTCGGACCAGAACAGCACGGCCGGGCCTACCGCCGCTTCCCCGCCCAGAAACAGGGGCCACCGGCTGCTGCCGGGTTTGATATCCACACAGGTGTTGGCGCTATCTATCCCTAAGTTCACAACCGGTGTTTTATAAAAGGGGGTAATACCAACGGCCGACACCCATTGGAGTACAATTTTCTGGTGTCCGGGAACAATGGGCAGAGTCACCTGATTCTGATCCTGCCGGATGGGCCGTATCAGGCCTTGAATTTTCACCTCCTGCAACCGGGCCTCTTTGGGCAGGGTAATGGTGTGACGCCCGCCCTGGCTGCTGTTAATGGTAAGATCCAGCTCGGCCGTGGTGGCAGCCCTGCCCGGTGAAAAAGTCAGCAGGCTTTTTTCAATGGTCATGGTCTGCCCCTCAATGCCCTGGGGCCGGGTCACGCTAAGTGTCAGGGCCTCCCCGGGCCAGGGGTGCCAGGTGGGATACCACCGGGTGCCGGTTTTATGAAAGATCACAGGGGTTCCCTGGTATTCCATGTGGAAAACAGGGCTGACATCCACCTTCCATATTTCTGTCCAGTCCCGGGTATCGGCATGTTTTAACTCTATTTTATCCGTGGGTGCCAAAAAAGATTCCCAGGCAAGGGTTTTCTGTCCAGGCCGGAAATTGACCTTTGCCGTATTCCCCTCTACCCGGATGCCTTGGGTGGTGATGGATTCGCCGGGAAGCAAAGGAATGTCAAGTTTTACGCTTGATTTTTTTTCTCCTTCACGGATTACCCGGGTATTTATTTTCCAGACAAGTCCGAGCAGCAGGGTTCGTTCAACCCTGGCAAAGGCAGGCAGAACGTCTGTCTCAAGCACCTGCTGATTTTTACCGTCTGCCCGGGCTTCTCGTTTAAACTGAAGCTGGGCATCAAAACTGCCGTCGGGATGACTGCCTTCCACGGTCCAGCCGTCCATGACAATATCCAGGTGCCGGGGCTTTAAAGGGAAAAAAAGCTGGAAACCACTCTGCTGTCGTATGGGGCCGCCAAGGTTTAACTTATGGCTGCCTTTGGGAACCATCACCCAGAATTTTCCCTCTTTTTTGAAAATACCGGCAGCGGTCCGGCCGTCCACGGTGACCTGTGACGGCAGCCACTGGCCGACAGCGCCGGGAAGGGGTATTGCTGTGTCAATGGCGGCATGGACCGTCACGTTGACCTTCATCACATCATTTTTTAAATCAATGGATGCCAAGGGCAGATCTGCACAGTTATTGAAACATTTATCCGTTTCGAGCAGCCGTTTTTCTAATTCTTCCAGCATGGCCTTTGGCGGGAATTCCGATGCATGGGACAATACCGGTGTAAAGCACAAAACAAGTACGGACAAAACGGGAAGCACCTGTCTGATACCGGTTGCACCGGCCTTTTTAATGCCGCCTTTGCCAATCCCAAACATGCCTGCGCCTAAAAGCACCACAAGGGCCACCCGCAAAAAGGCCAAAATGAGGTTGACGTTTGGTCCGATCAGAAAGAAACTAATGGACTGGTCTTTGCTCACAGGGCCGGACCAGGAAAAACGGATGCTTTTATAGGCCGGCCATAAAGGCATACCCGGGCCTGTCTGGGTCCGGGCTTTGGGGTCATACTGCATAACCTGGGCGGGTCTGCCGGCTGATCCCGGTGCACTGGCCGTATACATGCTTTCCAAGCGCATCAGCTTCTTTGGGGCCGGGGCCTGCTGTTCACTCTTTGCCACGGCCGGGGTCCGGACACCATCTGCCATCTCCATCACCTGATCCCGGGATTCTGACCGGATTACGGTATTTGAGGTGTCGGTCCATGTCCTGGCCAGTTCCGGGTATATGCCGATGCGAAGGGTCTGAATGGCAAAGGGAATCACAATGGCGGCAAAACAGACCAGCGCCACACCCTGGCAGAGCTTGACAAAGGCGCGCATCCTGCCCTCGGGAAGATGCTCGAGTAAAGTAAATCCCACCAGGAGTACCAGCCAGATATACTTGGGCGCCTGATATTCATGGAAGGTCAGCACCAGGGTGACAAAAGCCAGAATAGCTAACGGTTTTGAGTAGACACGGGACAGGGCGATGGTAAAAATCAGGAGCACAAAAAAATCCAGCAGGGTCCATTTACCCACCCAGGTACCGGGGATGCGGTCCACACCCCGAGCATTGATCAAGTCCCAGCCCGCAGGCAGGTTAAGCGTGCCTTTTACGTTATTGAAATCATGGTCCCAGCCCGTTGCCGGAACATGGGCAATCCCTTTTTCAAAGGTGGCATCCGCCACAATATTTATCCTGCCGTTTCGCAATTCAATACCGGCCTTGTCGCTATCTTCTCTTTGGGTGATCAACTGCTCTTGGCCATCCACAAGGACCTGGCCCGGATGGATGTCCGGATTCAGTTCCAGACGCCAGTTGGTATTCTTTTTGCCCGTGATTTTATCCTGGATAAAATAGCCTGCACCGTCAAACCGCAGCCACAAGGTCCGATTCAAGGAGAGCTGGTCCGGGGCGGGTTCCGGATCTCCCCGTTTGATCTGCTTAAAAATCAGTGTGCCGGCAGGCGCCATCAGGTAGGCCGGAAATGATTGCCATCCGGCCGGCATGGATGTCTGTTTGGGGTCAATGGATTGTGCCCCTGAAATCTGCACCCGTCTCAGGTCGGTTCTGGCACTAAAGGACCAGATCTCCTTATCCGGCCAGAATGCCTGGTCCGGACGAATGAACCGGACGGTCTCCAAAGGTCCTGTATGGCGCAGATTCAGTTCAAGCTTATAGCGTCCGGGCCGGACCTGAATGGTAATCCGACCGTCGGATTCCAGGCGGGCGGGCAGCGGGCTGTCAAAGGATACAGGTATGAACGTATCGCTTTGAAATACCGGTCCCAGAACCATTTGCCGGGCCTGACCCGACACTTCCAGGGTAAGATCAATTGACATCCGGGCCGGAATGTCATCCTCAATTAGCCGAAAGCATTCAATTTTCAACCGGTCTTCCACCCGTTTTTCACGGGTCCGGTGTTTGAGCCACAACCGGCCCTTATTGTCCAGGTCCGGAAACGTTACGATCTGATTATTTACGCTTAAGCTTACCAGGCCGGTTGATGCCGGGATGTTTAAATTTTCGGGCATGGTTCGCCAATGAAATTTTCCGCTGATGGTATGACGGCCCGGGGAAAGTATCAGGCCCGGGGTATCATCTTGGTCCAGAACCACGGCAGGCCTGCCGTCGGCAAGCACCTGCATGGGCCAGTTTCGGCCGGTACCCGGCAAATCGACCCGGGTCTGGACATACACCTGCCATGACTGTTCAAATCTGCCCCCGCTGTCTGTCAGATTCAGGTTTAACTGCCCCGGCCAGGCGCAAAGGACCTGTCCGGCATTGTTGTAAAGGGGAATGCATGACAACTGCTTTTCTTTTCCGTGCAGCACCCATTCTTTCCAGGGAGCAAGGGCATCGGGAACGTGAACAGAGGCCTTTGCATGGGCCTGGCCATATGCTGCCAGAAAAATGGCGTAAGCCATAAGCAATATACCAATAGCGCCGAAATTTCGCTGAATAGTCATGTCATTATCCTTTTTGAGAAGAAAAATAGGCCTTGATCATATTTTGGGCCAACCCAACCTACGCAATAGACGAAATTAGAATCAAGCCCGAAAAATAAATACAGCCCGGGCCGTATTCAATATCAATTTCGGCATAGTTTAATAAGAATATGGATAAAAATCAATGCGGGCTTTAGGAACGGATTTTAAATAACTTGTCCATTTTGATATATCCGGGAGCGCAGGCGGGACGCCTGCGCTCCCAGGTCAATTTATTTCGGTCTCATTCCTTAATTGGCGTTGGAAGTATCCATTTTTCCGCCACCCATGACCTTGTAAAGGTTAATCAGGTTGCTTAAATAGGCCTGTTTCAGCGCAATGGCGACCTGCTCAGCACTGAAAAGCGCCCGCTGGGAATCCAGAACAGCGAGAAAATCATCTATGCCATTGTCATACCTGGCCTTGGACAAATTATACGCGTCCCGGGTAGCAGATACCAATGCATTCTGGGCATCCAGCTGATCTTTGTAATGTTTGCGTGCTACCAACTGGTCTGCCACTTCCCGGAACGCTGTCTGAATGGCACCTTCATACCGGGCTGCCGCAATTTTTTCGCCAACGGTGGCGACATCCAGATTGGCTTTGAGGCCTTCCCGATTGAAAATGGGGATATTGATATTGGGCGAAAAGCCCCATGAAAGGCTTCTGGACGGATCAAACAGATAGGAAAGACTCTCGCCGGCAAACCCGAGGGAACCGGTCAGGCTGATGGTGGGATACATGGCTGCCCGGGCCGCACCAATGTCTGCATTGGCCGCCTTTAATTGATGCTCGGCGGCCTGGATATCCGGCCTGGCCAGAAGGATCCGGGAGGGGAGCCCTGCCGGCAGCCGGGTCACAAACCCGATATCGTCAATGGTTTCAGATGGGGTTTCAGGCGCCTTGATAAGATCATACACACCGGGACCGGCAAGGTATACCAAGGCGTTTTCCGCCTGGGCGACCAGTCGCTTGTACTGGTAAATGGCGGCTTTGGCCCGTTCTGTGGATGTGGCCGCCTGGGCCAGGGCAAGCTGGTCTGTGGACCCTGCATCATACTGGGTTTTAATTACATCATAGGTGGCTTTCTGGGCCTTATATGTCTCCTGGGCAAGGTGCTGCAGGTTTCTTCGGGCCAGCAGGTTGACATAGGCGTCTGCGGTCTGGGCCACCAGGGCAATGCGGGTGCTTGATGCAGCTTCCCGGGTGGCAAGATAAGTTTCAAGGGCGCTTTGGCTCAGACTTTTAACCCGGCCAAAAAAATCAAATTCATAAGCCGTGATGCCCAGCCCCACACTCATGGCTGTATCCGATGTATATGCCTTCCCATAAATGCTGTCGTCTTCCGAGACACCCTCGCGGCTCAGACCGGCGCTGCCGGCAATGACGGGCAGCTCATCGGACTTTTTAATCCGGTAGGCCGCCTTTGCCTGCTCAATATTGAGCAAAGCCACCTTCAGATCCCGGTTGTTTTCCAGGGCCATGGCAATGATCTGCTGCAGGGTCTGGGATGTAAAGTAATCCTGAAAGGCAATGTCAGCGGCGCTTTGTCCGGAGCCGTCTTCGGATGCCGGCAATTGGTCCGGCCAGATATCGGCCACAGGCATTGCCGGCTGCTTATATTCAGGAACAAAGGAACAACCGGCAGTGACAATCATCAGGCCGGCAACGGCTGCCGTAATAATTTTATATAACACGAATTATTCTCCTTGGCCGCTTTCGGCCTGTTTTTTCTTTTCGCTGCCCCTTTCAATGAGGATAAAAAAGAGGGGAACAAAAATAATCGCCAGGGATGTGGCGGCGACCATACCGCCGATAACGCCGATGCCGATGGCGTTTTGGCTGGCAGACCCGGCCCCGTCGTTAATGGCCAACGGCGTCACACCCAGGATAAACGCAAAGGAAGTCATCAAAATCGGGCGAAGCCTCAGTTCAGCCGCGGACAGGGCCGATTGAATCAACCCCACGCCACCCTCGTAAAGGCTTTTGGCAAATTCCACGATGAGAATGGCGTTTTTGGCGGCAAGGCCTACCGTGGTGAGCAACGCAATCTGAAAGTAAACGTCATTGTATAAACCGGCCCATTTCGTGGCAACCACGGAACCGATGATCCCTAAAGGTACGATCAGCAAAACAGAGAACGGGATGGACCAGCTTTCATACAGCGCGGCCAGGCACAAGAATACGAACAGCAGTGACACTGAGTACAGCATGCCGGTCTGGGAACCGGCCATGCGTTCTTCATAGGATAAACCGGTCCACTCCAGGACAATACCATGGGGAAGTTTTTCGGCCAGATCTTCGATAAGGGTCATGGCCTCGCCGGAGCTGACACCCGGAGCCGGAGCGCCCAGGATTTCCACAGACGAGGTGCCGTTATACCGCTCCAGTTTGGGCGAGCCGTAGGACCACTCGCCATAGGAAAAGGAGGAGAAGGGAACCATCTTACCCTGATTATTGCGTACATGCCACCGGTCAATATCTTCGGGCAGCATTCTGGAAGGGGCATCCCCCTGGATGTATACTTTTTTCAAACGGGACAGGTCCATGAAGTCATTGACATAGGAAGAGCCCCAGGCGGTTTGCAGAACACCTGTGATGTTTGCCGTGGTAACCCCTAAAGCTTCGGCCTTTTCATAATCAATATGCAATGTGTACTGGGGCACATCAGACAAACCGTTAGGGCGGACACCCACAAGTTTGGGATTCTGGGCGGCCATGCCCAGCATTTGGTTTCTGGCATCCATCAGGGCGGTATGCCCTAACCCGCCTCTATCCACCAGCATGAAGTCAAAGCCTGTGGCATTGCCCATCTCCCGAATGGCAGGGGGAATGAACGCATATATGGATGCATCCTTGACGCTGTAAAGGTTGCGCATGGCCCGGCCGGCAATGGCTGCGGACTTTTGGTCCGGACGATGGCGTTCTTCCCAGTCCCGGAGATTTAAAAACCCCATGGCCATATTCTGGCCTCTGCCGGCAAAGCTGAAGCCCACAACGGTAAACAGGCTTTCGACGTTTTCCGATTCCGTGTTCAGATAATAGTCTTCCGCTTTTTCCACGGATTGCCGAGTTCGTTCCATGGTGGCACCGGGAGGCGCGGAAAGGATGGTCATCATCATGCCCTGGTCCTCGTCGGGCAGAAATCCTGTGGGAATCGCCTTGAAAACATACACCAGGGCTCCAAGGATCAATGCATAAATAACAAGGAATCGAAAAATCCGGGTGGCGGCATATTTGACACTGTTTGTGTATGTGGATTTTGTTAGATCAAAGCCTTTGTTAAACCAGCCGAAAAAACCTTTTTTCTTATCGCGGTGTCCCTTTTCCACAGGTTTGAGCATGGTGGAACAAAGGGCCGGGGTCAGGACCAGGGCCACCAGAACGGAAAGCCCCATGGCGGATACCAGGGTCAAGGAAAACTGCCGGTAGATGGCGCCGGTGGAGCCGGAGAAAAAGGCCATGGGGATAAAAACCGCAGAAAGTACCATGGCAATACCCACAAGGGCACCTGTAATCTGGTCCATGGACTGCCTGGTGGCTTCTTTGGGCGGCAGGCCTGTTTCGGACATGACACGTTCCACGTTTTCCACGACAACAATGGCGTCATCCACCAGAAGGCCGATGGCCAGGACCATGGCAAACATGGACAGGGTGTTGATGCTGAACCCAAAGGCCGACAATATCCCGAAGGTGCCCAGAAGCACCACCGGCACCGCAATAGAGGGAATCAGTGTTGCCCGAAAATTCTGCAAAAACAAATACATGACGAAAAATACAAGGATAATGGCCTCGATCAGGGTTTTGACCACCTCCTGGATGGAAAGGCGGACAAACGGGGTGGTATCATAGGGATATGCGATGCCAAGCCCTTTGGGCATAAATACGGATAACTCCTTTACCTTGTCCTTGATTCGTTGGGCCGTGTCCAGGGCATTGGCGCCTGTGGCAAGGTTGATGGCCATGGCACAGGCGGGTTTTCCGTTGTACCGGGTCGTCAATCCGTATGTTTCAGATCCTAGTTCCACCCGGGCCACATCCCTTACGCGAATTTGGGCACCGTCAGTATTCACCTTGACCAGTATGTTTTCAAAATCTTCCACGGTTTTCAGCTTGGTCTGGGCCGTAACCACGGCATTAAGCTGCTGCCCGTCGATGGCAGGCGCCCCGCCGAGCTGGCCCGAAGAAATATCCGCGTTGCGTGCCCGGATGGCGGCCGTGACATCCGAAGGCATAAGATTAAAGGCATTAAGCTTTTCAGGGTTCAACCAGATTCGCATGGCATGCTGGGATCCGAACACCGTCACATCCCCGACACCCTGAACACGGGAAACCGGGTCCGCCATGTTGGACTTGAGGTAATCGGCGATATCATCATCGCTCATGCTGCCGTCTTCGGAATACATGCCCACAACCAGAAGAAAACTCTTGGTGGCTTTCTGGACACTTATTCCCTGTTGCTGGACTTCTTCGGGCAGAAGGCTTTCCACCTTGGATATTTTATTCTGCACCTGGACCTGGGCAATGTCCGGATCCGCTTCCGGTTCAAAAGTGAGCTCTATTTCAAGCTGACCTGACGAGTCACTGGATGAGGAAAAGTATCTTAAATAATCAATGCCGGTCAGGGCCTGTTCTATGACCTGGGTGACACTGTCCTCGAGTACCTGGGCCGACGCACCGGGATAATAGGTTTCGATGGATATGCTGGGCGGGGCAATCTGCGGGTATTGTTCCACCGGAAGCGTTATAACGGCAAAGACGCCGGCCAGCATGATGACGATTGCGATAACCCATGCAAAGATGGGGCGGTTTATAAAAAAACGAGACATATTCTTATCCTAGTATCAGGAGTTGGCGGAAACGTTGAATTCCACGGTTATAACCTTGGCCTGGTTGCTGATTTTCTGCAGGCCCTCCACCACCACCCGGTCGCCGGGGGCAAGACCGGAAGAGACCAACCACTGGTCTTTGATCGCCTGAAGCACTGTGATGTTCCGGTATGTTACGATATCTTCCTTGTCCACAACCCATACAAAAACAGATCCGTCTGCATTGCGGACCACGGACTGCTGGGGCACCACAATGGCTTTTTCCCGGCGGGACTGTTCCACCCGGGCCCGGACAAAAAGTCCCGGCAGAAGATCGTTGTCCGGATTGGGAAACAGCACGCGAAGCTGGACCATGCCGGTGCTCTGGTCCACCGTGGCATCGGAGAACAACAATTTGCCTTCAAGGCCATAGGGGGTGCCGTCTTTACCAATAAACAGTCTGACCATGGAATGATCTTCTGGGTTTGTCAGCCCTTTTTTCAAAGCCAGCAACTCTTCGCTGGACTGGTTCACGTCTACATAAATTTGATTCAGGTTCTGGACCACGGCAAGGGCAGTGATCTGGTTGGCCGTCACCAGAGCGCCTTCGGTCACCGATGACTTGCCGATGCGCCCGGATATGGGTGAAAACACCTTGGTATAATCCAGATCGATTTTTGCGGCGGCCAGATTTGCCTTGGCTACCGCCACATCGGCCTTGGCCTGGGCCAGGGCTGCCACGGTATCGTCATACACCTGGCGGCTGACACCGCCCATTTTTACCAGGCGGCTGTACCGGGCAAGCTTGGGTTCCACAGCCTTGACATCCGCCTGGGCACGAACCAGACTTGCTGCCGCAGATTCATAGGCGGCCTTGTAAGTGGAAGGATCAATCTGATAAAGCTGCTGTCCTTTTTTAACGATACTGCCCTGGGTAAACATTCTTTTAAGGATAATGCCCGTCACCTGGGGACGAATTTCAGCCACCTGGTATGCCGACGTTCTGCCGGCTAGATCTTTGGTGAACACCACCTCCTGGGGTTTGACCGTATAAACGGCAACCTCAACCGGCGGACCGGCCTGGGCAGATTGGGTATTTGCCTGCTGGGCCGGAGCCGGGGCCTGGCCTTTTTGTGCTCCAGCCCAGGGCGGGGCAAGCAGGCCTGAAGAATACAAGTATCCGCCAGCAATGATCACGGCCGTAACAAAACCAAGCAAAAAATGCTTCATAACGATCTCTCCTGTTCCTTAAGTATACATTTGTCCAGAAAATGGACAATTTCCTGTTTGAGTTTTTCCAAATCCAGAAGCGGCTCCTCCCGGTATGTCAGGGACTCCAAAGGGCCAACCAACGTACCGAAAATCATGGCGGCCATCACATAGGGATCCACATCCTTGAACCGTCCTAAGCGCATACCCTCCCGGCAAACATTGACCAGGGGGATGATGACGGCTTCCATACGATCTGTAACAACCGCGGCTGCCGAACGATGGCTCTGGATATATCTAAAATAAAGAGGGTGTTCTTTCTGGAAATTAAATACAATATCCGCAAAGGCATATATTTTTTCCATGGGCGGAATATTTTTTTTTAATATTTTGCCTGATTCCTTTTTAATGGGAATGATCACCGTCTCATGGACCGTGTTCAGCATATCTGTTTTGTTTTTAAAATAATTGTACAAGGTTCCTTTAGACACACCGCATCTGGCCGCTACTTTATCCATGGTAATGGACGTTCCTTCCTGGATCATTGTCAGCACTGTTTTTACCACCTGATCCTTGAGCAGACGGTTCATCATCTCTTTTCTTTTGGTAGGTAAATTCATTAATGTTTCCTTAGATTGTCCCCCCAGAATTTTTTTCTGTGAAAAAAACAAAATCATTTTCTGACCATGTCGTTTAAAAAAATGACTTCACGGTCAGAAAATGACTTTTGAGGATACTAAGAACGAATACTGTTTCTGTCAAGGACGTTTTTTAAGACAGTTAGATATCTAATTTTCTGGGTGTGTCCCACCTTTTACATTAAGATGATTATTTGATTTGACAAAACAGGCTCAAAATTAAGCCGAAATCGAATTTTATGAAAATTTGATCATCGAGTGATAAGGATTATTAAGCCCATGATCGGAATAAAACCTTCCAAAATATGGTTTAGAAGTTTCATTTTGATTATGGGCCTTAATGTGGATATGATTGGTCATCATGTCCAGTCAAAGTACTGCGTAGACAAATCGCCAAAGATCAACTCCATGCGCTCGACAAATTCATTACGGTTGGCATCACCCGGCCCAAATTCGCGGACGTTCGGATGGCCGGTTCAGCCTTCAGACATCACGAATCTAAGCAGTCAAGGCGTAATACGAAAACGGCTACCATTACAGCATCGCACCGGTTCTCATTGTTTACCTGCATCGCGTCTTGATCTTTGCCAGGCCGCTTTCATCATCTACAAGGTCGGTGTTGTCATAAGCATACAGGCCATCTGCACAAACTCTCCTGATCTCCGCCCGTGTAACATCCGGACCAATATGGAAGGCGATTGCCTCGGGAAGCTTCGTCGGGCTTTCAGGATTGGGAACAAAACCCCGCCCCGCTTCAACTTCCTGTACATAGCTATTGAAGATCTTTACATCCTTGGAATCCGTCAATACATCAAAAGCGATGGCGGACCCGCCTTTCGCTCTGAGGTCCATGACCACGCTGCCCGAAACACGCACCTTGGAAGAACCCGCGAAAGTATAACCACGCGCCATAGCGCCATCATAGCCCTCAAGTGTCGCCTCCGGATGCGACTTGGTATAGGGACCGCAAATATCTGAGCCGGAATTGCCCAGGTTTTCTATTTCCTGGGCGGATGTATTTCTCAGGTGCACGTTCCTTGCGGCATCCATCTTAAAGGCAATAACACCTTTGTTGACGTGGAACAATACGTCGCCGTTGCAAAAGTAATCCTCTTGAGAAGGCACGAGGATCACGAGATTTTCCCTTCCGGGAACCGCCTCTACAAAATCGAGTACTTCCCGGGTAATATTCAAACGCGTAAAGTCCAGAAAGGAACCTTCAAAGTCTCCATTTAAGAAGGCCTTGGCCACGAAGGCCTGAGCGTTAGCGACCACATTGCCCGTATATTTAGCTTGAGAATCATCCAGGCTGGAAATGGTTATGGGAAGCCCTGTATCGGGGTGAAGATTCCTTAACTGAAAAACAGATCCCACGGGATCAATCACAGGGCTGCCATTTTGGTTAATCGCAATGACTTCATTGATGAAAGCCTTTTGATCAATGACGTGCACATTGTTCAGCTTGATGTTCCGGGCGGGAACCGTCTCGCTGCGTCGTGGAAATCCATTGATGGCAACGCCGCGTGCGTTTACCAGATATCCATAAGCGTTGCCGTCGGCGATTCCGAAAGGATTGTGAAATAACGCGTATTCTGCTGGATGCTCTACCCGATTGATGGAAGTCTCCCCAAGGATTATAAGGTCTTTGTGAACATTATTTATTGCATTTTTCAGCGCTTCGCTGATTTTCGCGGCGGTCAGACTGTCGCCGTCTGCATGAAGGACCGTAGTCGAGCCTGTTCGAACAAGATACTCCATATAGGTTTTGATAAATTGGGCCGATGCAAAGGTCCCGAGAACCGGAAGATCCTTACGGTTTATAGCGATCGAGTTCTTGATCAGCAGACCTGCCACTCCGTTCAAAGCCACCGCGGCTACTTCAAAGTCCACAAAGTCCACATTCCTGATGATCACATTTATATTATCGTTTCCGTGAATGCCGTGGTGAGCGCTTCGCCCGATGGTACCATTTTTGATGACAATATTTTGGGCCGATTTAATATCGGCACCAAAATCCGACGGACCCTGTCTGTAGAGAAGCCCGTTAGATTACCTCAAATCCAGCCTTAAATCCCATGATCTATTACCTTCGCTATCAAATTCAGGGATGAGAACTCAAGAAAATTCAGGGTGAGTTGCATAGGACTGTAGTCAACCGCCCATGCCTTTTATCCTCCTCCCCCCTTTGGGGGGGATAAGAGGGGGGGACATGTGTTATATCCAATTTCGACCAAAAAACAGGAGAATAATACATGCACCCCCCATGGATTTCTATATTGACTGCTTTGTCTGAAATAACAAGTAAAAAGTACGCCTCTATTATAAGTTGCCCTTATTGCGGCAACCGATATTGCTATGTAAAATATGGATTTTATAACCGATATCTGTTCAATGATGAGTTGATACAAATCCAACGCTACCGTTGCGATAATGACCAATGTCCGCAAAGGACCTTTTCAATCCTGCCCCATGCGTTTTTACGGATAGCCAGAGCGTCATTGTGCATGTTTATGCATGTTTTGCAAATGAAAAAAGACGGGCACAGTATTGCTGATATAGCCAAGTATACAGGCTACAGTTGGCCCCGCATTCAAAGATGGATAGCCAAAGCCCAACAGATCAAGGAATGGATTGATTCTGAACGAAAACAATCTGCACCCTGCATGTTACCCAAGAATGAATGGACCAATTTTATACGGGATTTTTCCTGGGCTTTTTACCCCAAAATATATCCTGCCGTTGCCATCAACACAAAAGGTATATCCCTATAATTAAAGGAGTTTGATAGAAAAATCTTCGTTGGAATAAACCCAAATTAACGGAGGTTAAATGGAACAAGAAAACGACAAAAATCTGGAAATAGCCTTGTGGCGTTACGGTCTTATCAGCCCCCTTCTACACAGGGATGCCAATGACCTCACATTAAACAAAAT
Organism: uncultured Desulfobacter sp.; assembly: GCF_963675255.1. Classification (GTDB taxonomy): domain Bacteria; phylum Desulfobacterota; class Desulfobacteria; order Desulfobacterales; family Desulfobacteraceae; genus Desulfobacter. The sequence goes on along the minus strand of NZ_OY775937.1, from coordinate 1,491,731 downwards.
GTTGGATATGGCATCTTCACGCAGGTATGTTCACCCAAACGGCACCCACGTTCTTTTGAGCGGCGAGACTTTGAGGAAATGGCTGTATCGTTACCAGAAACTGGGATTGCCGGGCCTTGAGGACAAGCAAAGATCCGACAAAGGGCTGCATAAAATCCCAGAATCCCTGTCTGATAAAATGATAGCTCTTCGCTTGGAGCACCCACGCTGGACCACCGCCAGACTTATTAAAGAACTTGCCAGGGCCGGCGTATGGAATGGCAGAAAACCCAGCCGGTCAGCCCTTTATAGATTCGCCAAGACCCATAATCTGCAAAGAGATCCTCACCTGAACCCTGAACTGGGTGCCAGACCTTATGCGTTTGACCATTTCGGACAACTATGGATGGCAGACTTTCTCCATGGCCCCAAATTGTACCATGGCAAAAAAAAGAAAAAGACATACCTGCATGTAATCCTGGATGACTGTTGCCGGTATATCGTTCATGGCGGATTTTATTTGACCGAATCGGTCAATCCTTTAGTCTTTGATCTTATGGGCAGCGTAAAACGATTTGGTATCCCCCAGCGCTTTTACGTCGATAATGGTGCGGCCTATTCCAGCCGTCATCTCAAAATTATATGTGCCAGAAACGGTATTGATTTGGTGCATACGCCGCCATACAGGCCTCAGGGCAGAGGCAAGGTTGAGCGTTTATTCAGAACCGTAAGGGACCAGTTTCTCTGCGATAAATACAAAACCGTCCAGCAGATCAACCAGGCCTTTAAAGTTTGGCTGAGCAATTATCATCAGAGCATACATTCCTCTTTGGGGTGCTCTCCTAAACAAAAACGGCTTCAGACACGCAGTTGTTGCCGGACCCTTCCTCCGACAGCCGACATTGAGTCTTTGTTTAGGATGGAACGACGGTGCAGGGTATATAAAGACTCAACCATTCGGTTCAGAAAAAATCAGTATGAAATTCCCGGATCCCTGCCGGGTTCCAGGGTCATCATTTATTATATGCCTTGGGATATAGAAGACGTCTATTATGGAGAAGAAATGAAAAAAGCACGTATCGTTGATCTTAGTGAAAATGCCAGAAGATTTGATGCTCCCGGCGGGAGGACGAAATGATGAAAAATGGTGAATCACCCAGGGAATTCTTTGATTGTGAAGCGCATCCGTTTGCCGATACCTATCGTTTAAAAGAGCTTTATCTTGGTAAACAAGATGCCCATTTTTTGAGAATGGCTCGATCATTAATTTCCAGTGGCAAAAGCTTTACGCTTTCCGGGCCGTCGGGGACCGGAAAATCAACCTTGGTCCGTTATGTGTTATCACAACTTGATCCCAATTGTTACAGACCCGCGTTAGTCCACTATGGGGGGCTTTTGCGAAACGGTTTCTTAAAAGCGATTGCCGACGTGATTGGTGTGGATACCAACTCCCGGACAGTACCGTTATTATTAAAGTTGCAAAAACAGATCACACAGGTGACGCCCGAAAACCGTGGTCTGTTCCCGGTATTTGTTATTGACGATGCCCATTTAATGGAAAAAGAATCTTTGATGGATATCTGCTCCCTGATGTTTAATCCACATAGACAGACTGTTGCGGCAAGTTTTATTCTCGTCGGCGATGAAACCCTTGAAAAGAAACTGCAACTGCAGGTTATGGCACCAATCAAAACCCGTTTGACCGGTAATTTTAAGCTGGATCCCTTGAGCGATGAAGAAAGTCTTGAGTTTATGCGATTCAGGCTATCAAAAGCCAAGGCAGATGAGAACCTGTTTGATGCGGATGCCTTAAGTATTATGGCTTCCCACTGCCGTGGGAATCGTCGACAAATCATGAACATGGGGACCATACTTCTATCGGAGGCATATTTCAGACAGGAAAGAACCATAAGCACCGAGTTAATTTATACATGTGACGATATATTGATTACTGAGTGAAACGGAGGCATACGAGAGGGGACTCCGATGCTAAGGGATAGCTCAGTGCGGTAGACTACTGTCTGCTTTAGGCCCAGTGACAAAAATCATTGGGCCTACCTTTTTGGTGGGTCGGTAAAATACTTTGACATTTTCCAAGGATAAAAACGCGACAATCTACACCCTGTCCCGGGATAAAGGGCTGATCCGCGAGCTCTATCACTGAAAAGAATCTTTGAAGTAAAGCGTGCTCTTCGCTCTGCTCAATGGTATGGCCTGCCAAGTCTAAAACAACATTTTCCGCGGGGATCGCAATTGCCGCAAAAAATCCTATTCCGAACGCACTCGGTTCATAAGGACCTGACGGAGCAAACTGATCAGGCAAAGGGAACCCGGCATGATATGCGTCGGTTCCCAGCAGGGCCGTTGAATTGGGATTGAATGAAATATCTTCAGCAAGCTGGTACACACCGGGCTTGTCGATAATATATGTTCCGTGCATGAAGTCCGATTGATAGAGACGGGTCACACTCTCAGCATTCGAAGCCCATCCGATTGAAATCAGCACAAAAGCCGACGAAAAAACGAGCAATCTTTTAAACAGATGAAAAAACATAATTTCCTCCTCGAATTAGCGCCGGGCGGGAATTACGCAAGCCCAATGCTTATTCAACTTATAATTCCTCGGCCAGAGGCCGCTTCATTCAGGAGCTGTCCATGCCTACAGCAATAGAATAAGCATAGATGTCAATGAACGAATTTGCAATACAGTTTGAACCAGTTTTTTGGCCATTGGTAAACTTAGGCATTTTTTTTAGCCGTTCTCTGACACGAAAAAGAAAATGTTGCGCAAGCATTACACAAATCATGTATGGAGGGATGCGAACTTCCGGTTTCGCAAAAAAAACGTTGCTATTTGATTTGATATCCGCAAGACAATAAAGCGAATCCGGCATGGATTTTAAAAAATGCATATCACTGCCAAAACCGGCATCGCAACCTATCCAACGAGCAGGAAATTTTTTACTGACAGAGTTTATCAAGTTCGACGCAATGTCGTTTTTTTGTTTGAAATAATAAATTGTCCGGAACCAGATTGGTTTTCCGAAGTTCTTCATGATCTTTATCAAACTATGATTCCGACATATACAGTTGAGCATCAATGAGAGCATGCCCTTTTCCGCTCACATAACCGATAAACACACCTGATCGACAATTGTCTTTTTTGCCGGTATTGTCGCAATATTGATGTGTAACGCCAATGGATTTTTTCTTTTTTGGGGGGAAATTTAGACGAATCTACCGTTATCATACCGTCGTCTGTTGCAATCTTTTGGACGACCTGCTGTTGGTGTTTTTGAAGCATGGCACCATGATCCCATTTATACGGTTTTAAAAACCGCTGGGTCGACCGTACAGATTGAGGGCTTTGATTTCCAGGGCGATCCTCTCTGCGGTTTTTTTTCAGTTGCACTCATCAAACCGGAAATATAAGCCAAAAGAAGACTTTCTTGCTCGCTTCGACAAAAGCAGTCTAAAAAATATTGTGAAATTCCGTTAATTCTTGAGCGATTGAATCAAAACCTTGATCCGTCGACTCAAACTCGTCCAACAATTTATCTCTGGCTCCAAGTCTTTTGGCCGGAGCGCTCCATAACAATGCGGAAACAGGTTACTTTTCTATAAATTTCAGACACTTCAGTCTTTTTTCCAAAAGGTTTCTATGTCCCAAATAATGATGCCGTTGAACTAATTCATTCCACAAAAGCTCAAGATCACTTCCGTAAACTTGTTGCAGATTTACTGAAGAAAAATCTAAAGAAAAAGATTATAGGTGTTCAATAAAATACAATAAAGAATATGTTGAGTGCATTAAGAGGGGAAAGCATGAGTCCGTGTGTAATATGAAACGCGCTCACTGCGAGTGTTCCTGCTTTAAAGAATAAATCAACCATAAACATAAAGAGGATGGCATTATGCCATCCTCATTTTAATAGAGAATCTGAGAAAATATTATAAATTCTCTGTACATAAAATTGAATTAAAAATCTTTCATTTGTCCGATATTGTCCCTAAGCTGGGCAATTTGTAGTCCAAGACCAATACATTGCTTGCCTTCCATGCATATGTTCGCATCTTCCGGTTCAAGATAGGTTTTAAGTTCGTGATGATCTTTTTTAAGTGACACAACCCATGCTTTATTGCTTGTGTCAAAATTAACATTCAGGTTGATCCCGCATTCTCCGATATCTGGATATGTTTTTTTGATTTGTTCACAAATTTGATCTTTGTTATACATAATGATTCCTCCCATGTAACATGTTATTGATGAGGCTCTCATTGCATGACTTAAAAATAATACGGATTTCATATTTTTAAAGTCTTATCTTTAGTAAGAAATTTTTCAAAATAAATTATTTTCCAAGGCTCTATTTAACAAGGCTTTGTTTAAAATGGGTTCTGGGTAAATAAAACAAAGCTTACGAAATTCAGCGGTTAATTATCAATATTAAGACCCGTGGTTTCGCTTGTTTTTTTTTAATACTGCATTATTTTGTTTTTTAAGGGAAAGAATGTAATCCCTTTGAATATGACATTCCAACAATAGATAAAAATAATCCTTGTTTTATAAGGAGATGAATATCATGGAAAAATCAAAGCATATAAATAGAAAAATAGCTGCTGACTTATGTTCCTACGTTGACGAAAAAAATTCTACACTTCATCTTGAATTTATGGTCCCAGGAGTAAAAAAAGAAAATATTGATCTTAAGGTGAATGATGATAGTTTCAGCTTAAGGGCCGAAAAAAATGATGTTGAATATGTTTCTACAGGTTCTTTTTGCTACCCAGTAGAAGTCAGTGATACGAAAGCCAATTATGAAAACGGAATCCTACTTATCGATATACCGTTGAAGGATCGCTGGAAAGGCGCTGTCAATGTGACTATCCATTAAAATATTACCTCTAATAATAACACATTACATGTGTTAAAAAAAATATAAAATATAAATCAGGCCAGGGCTGTTAACGCCTTGGCCGAATAGCTATTTTTAAAAGGCTGGCCTAAACAAATATTGGGTTTTCACAGCTCTACAGAAAATAGTTAACCGAGAATTTCGGATAGCAAAGGTGTTCCATGGGTAAATAATCCCCAACAATGCGAATTTAAAATCTTCAAATAACCACTCCCTTAGTTTGCATTTTTTGGGGGTGATACTTATTTTTTGTAAATATTCGGGTTAGTCATTTTTAGGTTTATTTGAGTAAAGCCTTAAAATTCTGGTCCAAAGGATAAACCCAAACGTCTTTGATGGGAACAATCACTGTCCCTTTTTTGGGGTTAGCACCTAATTTACCACGCCCTTTAGTTTCTCCAACAATTTGCCAGTTTGCGGCTTTATAACAGGTTCCTGTGAAACGTTTTTTTTGAACAAACGTCTCAAGCATTACAGGCCGGATGTTATATTTGTTGTGCCAATCATCCGGAAGTCGGTGTGTTATCAACGAAAGAATTTTGGATGCTAAATTTTTCGATTGAATCCACGGCAAAATAAGGAACCTGGCATTATTCACAATCAAATGCAAATTTACCTTTCTTTGATCATGAGTCCATCCGATAAATTGATCTCTTGGTGCGGTTTGCCATGCCGCTGCACCTAACCCTGCCAGGGCAACGAGTTGTTCGCCGGCAGTAATGAAATATCGAAGTTGGGCACCCGGCAAAGGCTTATGCCCAAGATAATGATATCTTTCGATGTATTCATTCCACAAAGCAGATGTCGCTTTGCTAACGATCTGCGAATTAAGTTCCGGCAAACGGTGAACCGGACATACAACCCGGCGTTGGGGATCAGTAGCTGAAGTTAATTTAATGCGTCTATCCTGCTTTTTTTTCCGAGTAGATGGCGGCAGGCATATCACTCCATCCTTTTCCATCTTCAGCATCGCAACACGGCACGACATATCTTTGGTTTTCCCATCGGGTTTAAACCATTGGAGAATCCGGCAGGCCTCTATTGAAAGTCGTGTTCGGTTGAACTGGGGGTTATTTTTTATGAGAGCCCTGATTTGTGTTATTTCTGTTGGGGTGAAAACCCGGCCACAGTATCGGATCATGATGTATCTATCGGTTTTGACAATTTATCCAGGCGGGCCTCATCCATTTCCCAGGGAAGAAAATGTGATAATTCTTCAGGTGCTTTCCCATGGTTTACAGCGCAGGCGTTAAGGTATGAACTTAACCAATGGTGACAGTTTAGTCCCCATAAATCCAAGGTTTTAAAAATTGAAAACATCATCGCTGCCAGTTGGGCGCTCCATACACTTCCTGAACCATAAAAATTTTTACGACCTGTTACAGGATTCCGAATGGCATTTTCACCTTTATTATTATCCATGGGGACTTCCATCCGCTGCATCAACCGGTCCACCATGTTACTCGTTCTATGTGCGCCAGGAAAATCATAGGCTTGGGAACACTGTGGAAGATTATCCCTGAGCTTGTTGAAAAAGCGTACATTCCGGCAGGGAATCTCTGCTGAATGTACGCTTTTTTTCTGCGAGCGTTAATGATCTAATGAGCCTCATGGGCAAGCAAATCCGCCGCCTCTTTTACATTCATCCCTTCATGTATCAAGCCATAGACCGCTGACAATAATGCGGTGGGATGGGGGCTTTGCCACACATTTCTTCCCATGACAATACCTTTGGCACCGCCCTGGAGCGCACCATATATCATATTTAGCGTATCAAGATCCGTTTCACATTTGGGGCCACCGGCAATCATGACCGGCACAGGGCATCCCGCCACGACCTTCTCAAAATCAGTTTCCGTATAATAGGTCTTAATGATATCCGCCCCATGCTCTGCACCAACCCTTGCACCAAGCGCAATGAATTTGGGATCTTTCTTCTTGTCTTCATTGGTTTTTCCCAGACCAATAACCCCTAAAAGCGGCATATCCCATTTTCGGCATTCTGTTGCCATCCGGGCCATACCGATCAGGGTTTCATGCTCATAATCTGATCCTACAAACGCTGTGGTTGCCATGGCATCCACGCCAAGCCGCAAGGCCTCTTTGGCATCTGCGGTTTGACCCTCCCGGGTCAATTCCGGCCCGGCAATAGTCGCGCCACCACTGGCGCGAAGGATAACCCCCGGATCGCCTGCCGGGTCAAACGCATGGGAATATATACCCTTGGTCATAAGCCAACAGTCAACCTTGTCAGTGGCATCCAGTGTTCGAATCGTATCGGCAATATCCACAATGCCGGTCATGGCACCGAGCGCCATGCCATGATCAACCGCAAGGACTAAAGAACGTCCCGTTTTTTTATTAAGAATTTTTCTCAGTCGTCTTTCTTTTCCGTCCATAAGATGACATTCCCTTTCTGATATTAAAATTCGACAATCCCACGAATCATTTGCTGGTTCTTGGCACGCTCCACTGCTTCTAAAAACGTATCAAGGGTGAACCGGTCTGTAACGAGGTCATCGACGGTGATTTCATTGTTGATGATAAGTTCAAGGCTCTTTTCAAAATCTTTGGGTGATGCCGCAAAGGTCCCCGTTAGAGTTATCTCGCAGTAGTGAAGCCATCTTGGATCCACAGATATTTGATGGCCTGCCGGTGGCCCACCAAAGATATTAAAGGTGCCGCCCTTTCTGGTAAGCTGTAAATTTTCCTCAATCACCGATGGTATGCCCAAGGATGCGATAACAGCTTGAGCACCATGGTTGTCGGTTAGTTTTTTTACTTCCTCAATATGATTTACTGTCGTTGGATTGATACAATGGTCTGCACCCATATCTTTAGCAATCGCCAACCGATCGTCCAATAAATCAACAACAATAACAACAGCACCCATCCACTTGGCCAGTTTCAGATGCATAAGCCCCATGGGGCCAGCGCCCAGAATCAAAACAACGTGGCCAGGTCCGACCTTGCAGGTCGACAGGGATGCCATGGCGCATGATAACGGTTCTGATAAAACAGCTTTATCAAACGGCACCTCATCCGGAATTTTTAGAACTCCGCCAATGTTCACAATCTCTTTAGGAAGGCGCACGTATTCGGCAAAACCACCTTCAATACCATGGGCCAACCCAAACTCGTGCTCACATAAATTATGCCGACCCTGGCGGCAGTAATAACAATCTCCGCAAACTGCAATGGGATAAACCGCCACCCGGTCACCGGGTTGATACGCCGTAACGCCCTCCCCTATTTCAAAGACCTCCCCCACCACCTCATGCCCCAAAATGGTGGGCAAGTCCTTGGGAAGCCCTTGACCCAGCAAGGTCTTAATGTCGGTGGCACAAATGCCTGATACTTTTATTTTTACAATAATTTCTCCGGCATTTGCCGTTGGTGTCGGATATTCTTCAATGCGAATATCATTTTTTCCATAAACAACTGCTGCTTTCACGAATGAATTCTCCTAGTTTGAATGCTTACCGCGAATGGTTGTCATAAGTGACCTTAGCTTTGCCGCATCTTTCTTTCCGCGGGTCGCTTCCACGCCGGAGCATAAATCAATCCCGTAAGGGTTGATTTTGTCAATGGCCTCTCCTACATTGCCGGGATTAATCCCGCCGGCCAGCCAAATGGGCACCGTACCCCGCATCGAATCCATCAGTTCCTTAACGATGTCCCAATCCGAAGTGACGCCTGTGCCGCCAAATTTCATTTTTCCTTTGGACAAGGCGGCGGTATCAAAAAGAAGGGCGTCAATACCGGCTGTCACAGAAGTTTGAATCGTTTTTTGAAAATTTTCTACATCCACCGTTTCACCCGCTTGGGGCAAATGGACCGACTGCCATATTTCAACACTCGGATAGGTATTTTTCAAATATGTGACAAAAGACGCTTCCGCCAAACTTAAAAATTGTACGGCAAATGGCTTCAGTTGTTGAATAAGCGTTTCAACACGCGTTGATGCCATATTGTAAACCAAAGCCACCGGCGGAAGGGGGGGCGACGAAAAAAGAGGTTTAGCCGCTTCAATAGTCAAAGACCTCGGGGAAAAATCGACCTCCACCACCACGCCAAAAAAATCAGCCCCTTCACGGGCCGCCATTTCAGCATCTTCCACATTGGTGGTGCCGCAAATTTTCGCTTTATAACCGCTTGTCATAAGACTTATCCTTGAAGCCAGGTGTCATTTATAAAAGTTCTTTCAACACCGTTTTCCGTAATCGTACCACCTACGTTGTCAACTTCGGTTTCGATAATACGCGTGTCTGAAATATTTTTGATTTAAGATAGTTCAGCGCCCGATCATATGCATCCTGATCTCGGGTCAATGCAAAAATCGTGGGTCCCACGGAACTCATGCCGGCAACCTCAATCCCCATTCCTCGAAAGGCATTAATATAGCTGTATATGGGCGTCCCAAAAGCACCGTGTTGTTCGCATTCGGCCCGTTTGGATCCCATATGCGTCAGTTCAAAAAGGGCATCTCCCATCTTTTTAAGATCATTTCGAATCATTGCGGGTATCATGTCCATCAGGACAATTTGTGCCTTGGCACCAACCTGAAGCGTATCAAGGGTTCTTGCCCGCCTCATTAAAAGCTCGACTTCGGATTCAGCAGCGGTCTCCTTCCCTTGGAATTCGTCCGTCAAGGTATCGACCTCCGGGATGAACATCAGCACCTTGGTATCCGGCAGAGCCACACGCTGAACCAGCACCAGGTCATCACTGGCAACCACCCAGCCGCCGTTGATACTCACCATGGCACCGATGCCGGTTTCAAAGGCCGGAAGCAGATATTGTTCATTCACAGGGCTCTCCTCACAGGCGTGAAATCCCATAATCCGCCTCAGTTCCCACCCATAAAAGGGCCTGCCTAGAACTTCATTCATACCGATACACACGGCACACATGGAACCGATGGAAGAGCCGAGCCCCACATGCCGGCGCTTATGGTCTTGAAGTTCTATTTCAAACCCACCGTCATACCCCAATAACTTTTTAAAAATATGTCCGTAATGCGCCATGATCAGTTGGCGTTCGCCTGTGGTGCGAATAACCGGCTCGGGAATCGCCTTCACTTTCGCATAGAAATAAACACCAATACTCACCCCAAGACCACCGCCACCGGGGCGATTCAAATTGAACCGGTTCATATCAAACACGTTAAGATGAAGCCTTGCCGGCACCTTGACTTCTACTTCCCTTCCTTCAACATCTCCAACCTGTCGTGATTCAAGGCCCATCTTCTCATAGGAGTGAATAAAATTTTCGTCCCCCGGCTCGAACTCCTCCAACACCGTGGTTACTTTATCAAATCGGCCGCCTACAATGTCAATTTCCACCTTCTGTTTTTGTTGCGTTGAGTCTTGACTGTCCATTCGGTTCCCCTTTGCTTGAAAATCGTTAATTAGGCTGTCAAAATATAGGCTTTCAAAATAAGCAGATACCATACTTAAATACACATTTCTCGTCAAGACATCACATTGCAAGGGATGAACCGACAATTTCCCGGGCGAAACTTTCATCCGCTGGTATCCTGCGCTCTCGTGGTGCACCAACATGTTGCGGTCGTACCCAGCTGGAGCCATATTTCAAGCGCTTGATCATCTTTTCATATTTTGCTATTCTTTGCCCGACAAAAAAGGAATTTCCTATCTACTCTACCAAGGAAGGAAATCAATATGGATTTCACGATCCCGGCTGAATTCACCAGGAATACCGAAAAATTTGATGCGTTTATCAAAAAGGATATCCTACCGCACTTGCCCACATGGAGCCATCAGAAAGAATTACCCCGAACATTTTTTCACAATATGGGAAGGCAGGGCTGGTTTGGTCTAACGTTTGAAAACGGCTGTCTCAAGCGGGAATCCGCCCTGAAAGAATCGCTAATTACCGAAAAACTGGCCCGGATATCGCCGGGTACCGCCATAGCGGCCCTTGCACACGTTGATTTAGCTCTTCTCTGCCTGTTTCTGTTCGGTTCTCCGGCTCACCAACGCAAGCTTGGGAAAGCAGCCGTTGAAGGTAAGACGGTGATGTGCCTGGGAAACACTGAAAATATCGCCGGCAGCGATGTTGCCGGTATCGGTATGCAGGCCGCAAAGACGGAAGGCGGTTGGGTCCTCAACGGGACCAAAGCTTACGTCACCAATGGTTGGGTAGCCGATTGGGGAGTTATTACAGCAGTTTCAGATCCGGATGCCGACAAAAAAAGACGGTTGTCCATGTATCTGGTCGATTTAAATGATACCGCCATCCGACGGAAAAAACTGAATAAACAGGTGTGGATACCGTCGGATCTGACACGCCTGAGTTTCAGCGACGTTTTTGTGCCGGATGATCACCTTCTGGGAACGCGAGGTCGCGGCCTGCACCAGGTCCTTGAAATCTTTACCAACAGCCGGGTATCCATCGCCGCCCTCACCCTCGGCACGGCCGCCGGAGCGTTTGATTTGGCGGTTAAACACATGCAGAAGCGTAAAATTTTCGGCAAACACTTAGTGGATTTTCAGGCAAAAGCTTTTGAAACATCCAACTTTTATGCCAAATTGGAATCAGCGCGCCTGATGCTCCACAAAGCCTGCTGGCTGGTGGATCAAGGCGAAGATTTTCAACAGGCAAGTTCCCTGGCCAAATACCTGAGTGTCGAGGTTGCCCGGGAGGTCACTCTATGGGCGGCCGATATTTTTGGGGCGGCGTCGGTTATCCGCGAGCATCCGATCCATAAATATCCCATGGACGTCTGGGGGGCTTCCCTGGGAGAAGGCACCCAGGATGTACAGAAATTAATCATATTCCGGCAGCTTATGAAAAAATTCAAGCGCCAACCACCTGCATAGCAGAAGGTTCAATGAAGATAGATATGCAAGCTCAAATCATCTATGCAAAAAAGATTTCTTTTCAGGAAGAGAATAAACTATCACCACAAATTATGAAAAATTGTTTTCATAATGCGATAGAAATCAATAACATCTTGGATGCAAAAAATAAGCGAGTGGCATATTTTTTTATTGATCCCCTCCTTGACTCATTTGAAGCAGCCAACCGTTTTTATTTCGGAATCCTGGAGAGCAATACCATAAGAAAGATAAATACTTATAAAACAGGAGCAGGTCCGATCCAGGCGATGACGGATGCGGGTGAATTAATTAAAAATGACCTATATGACGCAATTTTTATCTTCGGTCATGAGCCCCTGCTATCTGATACGCGGAACTATGGCAGGGAAGCAATAAAAAAAGCAATGGAGATATTTGAAGATGTCAACCTTATCGAATGCTATGATCTTCTTGCCCGTCAGCTTTGCAGGGAAACAGACATTTCAAATGATGAATTCCGTGAATTAGCCGATAACCTTTTTAACAATTACTCCCGTACCTTTCGAAATAAATCAGGAACACCGCTTTATTCCTCACGGGGAAAAGTCCTGCATGACCTGGGAACAGATCTCTTTTGCCTGACCGATTGCGCAAATCCGAATATCGATTTTGCCGGAGGGCTTATTGTTGCCAATAATCGTACAGCTGAACAACTAGAAATTCCTAAAGATAGACGGGTTCAAGTATCGGGTTCAAAATATTCTATCGTAAAAGGATCTCCACAAGCAATTGACAGTATCACCGGCAAAGACAACAACCTGTTCCCTCACCTTAAAGACGCATTTCTGCGAGCCCAGGCAGAATCCCAAATAGACATAATCCAGGAATTTCAAAATAAAAACCTCTTGCTGGAAGCCTATACCTGCTATCCGCCCATACCAATCGCTTTATTATTGGCAACAGGTTTTATAAACAACATTAATAAAATCGGTGAATTTCTTAAACACCATGAGATAACGGTTACCGGAGGAATGAACATAGCCAGAGCCCCGTGGAATAATCCGGCGTTGAACGGATTAATCGAAGTTACAGAGCTGCTTGTCAAGGGCAATTCCCAATATGGCATGGTTCATGGAAACGGAGGAATCGGCGAAGCCCAAGGCATAACCGTACTGGAAAAGCCCTATGGGTACAAACGCTCTTAAGCTATACCATATGGATTGTCCGGACTATTATTCATGAGATCATCCCTCAATATTAAAGGTGATCCCCTGGGCCAGAGGCATCTCGTCTCCCCAGTTAATGGTGTTGGTCTGCCGTCTCATGTAGGCCTTCCAGGCATCGCTGCCGGATTCCCGTCCGCCGCCGGTCTGTTTTTCGCCGCCAAACGCCCCGCCGATTTCAGCCCCGGATGTACCGATATTGACATTGGCGATGCCGCAGTCAGATCCCTGATGGGACAAAAATCTCTCCTGAATTTTAAGCGAGTTGGTAAAAACAGCGCTGGAAAGGCCCTGAGGCACCTCGTTGTGCAGGGCAATGGCATGATCGATATCCGTGTAGGGCATGACATACAATATGGGCGCAAAGGTTTCCTCGTGCACAATTGGGTATTGGGATGCTGTTTCAACAATAGCTGGCCGTACATAATGGCCTTTTTCCAGGCCCGGGACGGTGACAGGCTCGCCGCCGTAAACGATCCTGGCACCCTGACTTTCGGCCTTGGCCAGAGCATCCTGCATATTATCTACAGCTTTTTGATTTATCAGCGGCCCCATGAGAATTCCCTCATCCAAGGGGTTGCCCACCGTTACCTGCTGATACGCGTTTTTCAGCATCTTGACAAAGCGGTCCTTGACGGATTCATGAACAATGATCCGCCGGGTGCTGGTGCAACGCTGCCCGGCCGTACCCACCGCTCCGAATACCGTTGCCCTGAGGGCCATATCAAGATCTGCGTCCGGAGCCACAATAATCGCATTATTGCCGCCAAGTTCCAACAGAGACCGGCCCAGGCGTGAAGCCACTGCCACCGCCACCTTCCGGCCCATGGCCACACTGCCCGTGGCGCTGATCAAAGGAATCCGGCTATCGTCCAAAAGGCGTTGCCCCACCTGATCCCGGGGACCGACGATCATATTGAACACCCCGTCAAGCTCATACCGATCCACTACCGGGGCCAGAGTATTCATGATGCCTATGGCAGTCAAAAACGCTTTGGAACTAGGTTTAAAAAGAATGGCATTACCACAGGCAGCCGCAATAAAAGCGTTCCAGGACCAGGGCGCTGCCGGAAAATTAAAAGCGGTAATCACACCGACAATCCCCAGGGGATGCCACTGCTCGTACATGCGGTGGAATCGCCTTTCGCTGTGCATGGTCAGGCCGTAGAGCTGACGACTCAAACCAACTGCAAAATCGGCAATATCAATCATCTCCTGGACTTCGCCTTCGCCTTCTGAACGGATTTTACCTGTTTCCAGGCTGATCAACGCGCCCAAAGCCTTTTTTTTCGCCCTCAGCGCGTCGGCAATTTCCCGAAGCACCTGCCCCCGCTCAGGGGCCGGTATCATTTTGAACTTTTCAAAACCGATGACAGCCTTCTGCATAAGGGTCTCGTAATCTTTTTCCCCGGCCTGGAGAACGGTGGCAATGGGTTCTGCGTTAATTGGTGAATAAGAGGCCATCCGCCGGCCGCCGGTGCTTATCCAGCCTGCGGATGCCCCGCTGCAGGCACCGGCATTCTCTTCGGCAATCCCAAGATCTGAGAGAATCGTTTTTACTTGTTTCTGATCCATGATACCTCCTTTTTCGGCTGTAGATCTTCAAAATAAAAATACGGGACTATTTTATACCAAAATCCAAAAAGGGACTGAAACCCTCCCCTTTAAGATAAAAAATTTGATAAAAAAATATTTTTAAGAGGAGACTTTAAATTTAACACTTTTCAAAAAATTATCCAACCACCATATATTGTGCCTGCCTTAAAACGCCAAAAATTAATTTTATTGGAGATGATCCGTATTTTTTTACATACGGCTGCCCTGCATTACCAATGATACGTGCTTGATAGAAATAAGATATCATGATATATTTACCAGATTTTCAATTAGTTGAACAAAATTAGGGCATGGCAAAAAAGAAAGATAAAACCATATTCCGTTGTAAAACCTGCGGAACACAGACACCTAAATGGATGGGGCAGTGCCCGGACTGTGGCGACTGGGACAGCCTTATTGAGGAGACCCTGGTGGCCCGCACCCCGGGCGTGGCAGGCGCGGGCCGGACGGCCATTGCAGCCAAACCCGTACCCATTGAATCCGTGGAAGTATCCTCTTCCCTGCGTATGGACACCGGCATCAATGAATTTGACCGGGTTCTGGGCGGCGGTATTGTAAGCGGCTCCCTGGTGCTTATTGGCGGTGACCCGGGAATTGGTAAATCCACGCTCATGCTCCAGGTGTTGTCCACCCTGGCAAAGGCCGGAAAAAAATGTCTGTATGTATCCGGAGAGGAATCCATAGGCCAGATTTCCATGCGGGGAAAACGTCTGGGATCTTTGGGCCGTTCTTTGTTTGTGGTCTCTGAAACCGACCTTGAGTCGATTCTTGCCATGGCGGAAAAAGATCAATATGACGCCATGGTCGTGGATTCCATTCAAACCGTATTTCACCCCCAGGTCACGTCAACCCCGGGCAGCATCACCCAGATCAGAGAAGCATCCATGCAGTTCATGCGCCTGTCCAAAACCGTGGGGCTTCCCATTTTTCTTGTGGGACACGTCACCAAGGGCGGCGCCATTGCAGGCCCCAGAATCATGGAGCACATGGTGGACACGGTGCTTTATTTTGAAGGGGATAAAAACCATATTTTTCGAATTCTTCGGGCCGTAAAAAATCGTTTCGGGTCCACCAATGAAATCGGGGTGTTTGAAATGCGGGACCAGGGATTGACCCAGGTGCCGAACCCCTCGGCTGTGTTTTTATCTGAACGGGCCGTGGTGGCCCCGGGCTCCGTGGTGACGGCCAGTATGGAAGGGTCCCGCCCTATTTTAGTCGAAATCCAGGGCCTGGTCTCCACGTCCGGACTTGGTACGCCCCGGCGAACGGTCCTAGGACTGGACAGCAACCGTGTGGCCCTGATTGTCGCGGTGATGGAAAAACGCCTGGGCATGAACCTGGCCGGCCTGGATATTTTTATGAATGTCACGGGCGGGGTACGCATCACCGAACCCTCGGCGGATCTTGCCATTGCAGCCGCGCTGGCCTCAAGCTTTCTGGACCGCCCTGTGCATAAGGAGACCACCCTGATCGGCGAAATCGGCCTTACCGGAGAGATACGGGCGGTAAGCCATGCCCAGGCCAGGATCAAAGAAGCCGCCAAAATGGGATTCACACGGTGTCTTGTACCCACGGCCACCATGAAGCAATTATCAAAAATCAAAGGCATGGCCATTGAAAGCGTCAGTTTTTTAAGGGATGCCGTGGAGGTTTTGTTTGAAGGGTAAAAAAAAGGCAACAAAAGGGGCAAAGCCCCAAAAAAAAGGCGGCAGGAACGGCCAGTGGGCGGACCATCTCACGCAAAAGGCCAAATCCATGGGATATCCTGCCCGGTCCGTGTTTAAGCTTGAAGATATTCAGAACAGATTTCAGATTATCAAAAAAGGGAACACCGTGCTTGATCTTGGGTGTTCACCTGGATCCTGGACCCTTTATGCGGCAAAACTTGTGGGCGACAAGGGCCGCGTGCTCGGCATTGATTTAAAAGCGGTTGAAACCAAACTGCCGCCCAATGCGTCAACCATCCAGGATGATATTCTTGAACCCGAGCACCCCGCATTTATTGAGCCCCATGCAGGTAAGTTTAACGTCGTGATCAGCGACATGGCCCCGGCCACCACGGGCAGAAAGGATGTGGATGCCATCCGCTCCGTTGAACTGTGCCGCATGGCCCTTGACACGGCCTTGAAAAATTTGGCTTTTCAGGGTAATTTTGTGTGCAAAATTTTCCAGGGCAACGAGTTTAAAACGTTTGAACAGGAAGTGAAGGCAGCGTTTAAGGAGTGCCGGGTATTTAAGCCCGAAAGCTGCAGAAAACAAAGCAAAGAAATTTATATTATAGGAAAAGAAAAGATAACATAAGGAGGCAACATCCATGTCAGGACATAGCAAATGGTCGACCATCAAGCATAAAAAAGGGGCGGCCGATAAAAAACGGGCAAAGATATTTACCAAGCTGATTAAGGAAATTACAGTAGCTGCCCGTATGGGCGGGGGTGATCCCGGGGCCAATCCCCGGCTGCGTCATGCCATTGACTCGGCCAAAGCCCAAAATATGCCCAAGGACAATGTGGACCGGGCCATTAAAAAGGGCACCGGAGATATGGACGGGGTCAATTACGAAGAAATCATATATGAAGGATACGGACCCGGCGGCGTGGCCGTGATGGTGGAATGCCTCACGGATAACAAAAACCGGACCATTGCCGATGTCAGGTATATTTTTAACAAAGCAGGCGGCAATGTCGGTACGGACGGTTGTGTGGCCTGGATGTTTGATAAAAAGGGTGTAATTACCATTTCCAAAGAAAATGCAGACGAAGAGACCCTTATGGAAGTGGCCATTGACGCCGGAGCTGAAGATATCAAGGACGAAGGCGATAGCTTCGATGTGCTCACCGCACCCGAGGATTTTGATGCGGTTAAGGATGCCATTGATGGCGCACAGATCGTCTATGAGGTGGCTGAAATCTCCATGGTCCCCCAGAACACTACAGCCGTATCAGGCAAAGAAGCCGAGCAGATGATCCAATTTATGGAGGCCCTGGACGACAACGATGATATCCAAAATTTTTATACCAACGCCGATATCCCGGACGAAGCTTTTGATGCGATGTAATTTTTTAAAACTTAATCATTGAGTAAAAGATTACATAAAAAGCCGCCATGTACATCATGGTGGCTTTTTCATCAAAATTCGCATAAACAGTTTCAGGCTCAAAGGCCGGCCAGGTCATATTCAATCTCTTCAAAAACAGCTTCGATTTTATACAAGGCTTTGTCCGCATCAGAAAGCTTCCAATCAGCGATGTGCTCCTCAATTTCGGCATAAATTTTTTTTAATCGACCCTTTTGTTTGAGCAAAATGTCCTTTACGTTTGGATTTCCATCCAAGTCGTAAAGCAGTTTGTCCAGTCTTGCCACGAGGTCGTAAAGGGCTGGATCATCATATTCTTTGATGGCCTTGGCATGGATGAGGCTCCCGGCCAGCTTGGGGTATGTGGCCTTAAATCCTTTTGTATAAAATGGACGCACATCGACCGTTAATTGCATGTACTTGCTCATGATTTCTCTTCTCCTTTTCCCGGGATAGGCACGGACAAGCGGCCCTAAGCCGTCCTCCATACCGAATATTCACTATCCTGCCATACAGCTTTTTTATATTTCAAATTCGGACAAGACTATTTGGTCATTACTCGGTATTATTATATGACTAACGCAATAAAAAAGGGAGAAATATTATGTTTACCCTCAATGATTTGTTCGATATTGCCATAAAAATGGAAGAAAACGGCAAAGCTGTGTATCTGAACGCCCTGGCGCACGCCGACAGCAAGGATATTAAAAATCTTCTTCAGTGGATGGCCGATGAAGAAGAACACCACAAATCCTGGTTTGAAGAACAGAAAGACAGCCTTTCTGCAGACAGCAGTGACCTGGGCGTCATGCTTCCCGGTGTGATTAAAGAGATGATGGGGAACAACAGCTTATCTTTAACTGATCTGAACTTCTCAGAAATCACCACGCCTGTGCAAATGCTTGAAACATTCATCACGTTTGAAAATGACACAATTTTGTTTTACCAATTTTTGGAGACCTTTGTGGAATCCGAATCAGTCAAGGCAGGGCTGCACAAGATCATAGATGAAGAAAACGCCCATGTGGAAAAAATATCCGAAAGGATTCAGTCTTTTGAGCCTGGAGGGGGGATTAAAGCCCCTCCAGGGCTTAGGAACGAATCCGAAATAATTTAACCTGGGAGCGCGGGCGTCCTGCACGCGCCCCCGGGTAAGGCAAAATGGACAAGTTATTTAAGACCCGTTCCTTAGAGCCTATTTGTCATTTGGATCAAGCCTCCTGGTGGACCGTAAGCTGGGGAAAGGGAATACCCCAGTTGTATTGGGAGGCCGCGTCAACGCACCATCTTTGTATACTTCGTCTCAAGCGGTTGTACACGGGGGCCTGTCTGCCTTTGAAATCAGCAAGAACCACAAGATCCAGGGATGAGGCACCGGCTTCCGCAAATTCCACCCTCAGGTTCAGCAAGTCATCGGCATACCCTTCTTTTTCAATATTTTCTTGGATAAAAGCTGATAAAAGGTCAGGAATTGTCGCGGTGGCATCTTTCTGGAGACCGTAATCAATGCCGAAGGTTTCCTTAATTCTGAAATTCACAGAGAGGTTCAATGGCGTCATGGCCAGGAAATCAGCAGTCTGGTACGTCTTTTTGGCGCCGCCCCTTAATACCAGCTCCACGGTTTCATGACTCAACTGGGTTACGCCGCCCCGGGTGCCGTCGGAAAGGATCACCCAGTCATTTTTCCGGCAGGGGAACCAGGATTCATGGGGATCAAATCTCCTGGATGTTTTGCCAGTAAGTTCCGTGATAGGAATTCTCAACGTAATGTCCAAATCAGGATTTTCCAAAACACTAAAAAAATTGATATATTTAACCCGCCAGGGTACGCCCTGGTACATCATGCGTTCTCCTTCCCTGACCGCACCGACATTAAGCATCAGCTTGCTCGTGTCCAGATACATGGGCAGGGTATTCTTGGCCGCCCATATCACCCCCAGAATAAAAATAATGGTCAGGGAAAGCAGTACCCAGTCCTCCACAAAATAAAAGAGCGCAATGATTGCCAGCACAGTCAATACAACCGTTATGCCCCGGTACACCAGTTCGAGTATCCGTATATGAAAAGGGCGGTACTCCAGTTTGTATCCGGGCACAAAGCGAATCAGACTCTGATAAATAAATTTTATTAAGAGCACCATACCGACGCATGCCAGAATGGCCAGAAACAGGTACAATCCCCGGGTCTTAAAAAATCTTTTAACAGAATCCTGGGTGCTGCCAATGACCGATTCCTCTTGCCGCTCAATTTCGTTAAGTTTAAGCTGGACCAGGTCTAGCTTGTTTTTTATCTGGCTTTCAAGGCCTTTGTACTCGGGCAGGATATCTTCGAGGGCGGCTGCCAGCGCCGGGTCCTTGGTCTGGTTGATCAAAGACTCAATGCGGTTCCTGGCCTTGATTGCCACGGGAAGCAGCTCCTGGTAATTGGTCAGTTCATCATTGAGTTTTGATTTATGCCTAGCTTTAACCGTAAGCCGCTTAAGTTCCACAATCCCGGGTTCAGCCAGGGAGAGCAGTTCGCTTTTCCAATCAAAACGCTCTTTTTTCTTGGCCACAAACAAACCAATCTCAACACCTGTGGCGGTCATTTCAAAATCGGTCACAGCACCGGCCATCTGCTTATCCAGTTCGGCAAGCTCTGCGCTGATATATTGTTTTTCGGTTTCGGAACTGGCCTTGTCCATGGCCTTTTTCTTTTCATCCATGCGCTGTTTTAGCGTTGTTCTGCTTTTGACGATGGATTTAAGAATTTCAAGGGTATTTTGTTGCGCTTCAGCTTCCGATGCGGACTGGTCATCAGTTTCACCCTGGATCTGAGCCGCGACCCCAGGCGCCGAAGAAGCAGCCGGATTCTCCTGGCTGATGGCGATACAGGGCAACAGAATCAATGCTGTAATGATAACTACTAAGTATTTTTTCATTTGCTTGTTCTCCGGTCCAATGAAACCTAATTAAGGAACGGGCTTTAAATAACTTGGCCATTTTTTTATATCCGGGAGCGCGGCCGGGATGGCCGCGCTCCTAAGTTAAGTTATTTCGGTCTCATTCCTAAATCAAAAAAGGGGCGAAACGCATAAAATGCATTCGCCCCTAAACCATTACGATTTTAATTGAACCTTATTCTTCTTTGTCGGCATCTGATTCTTTTTTACCAGCATCTGCCATCATTTTAAGCATGGCATATTTTTCCTCAACTTCTTCTCCAAGGGCTGCCCTTAAACGTTTGGACTCGTCGGGGAAGCTTTTTTCCAGGGCCGCAAACCGCACTTCACCGCTCAAAAACTCCTGCAGGGTGCCGTCGGGTTGTTTGGAGTCAAGGGTAAAGGGATTTTTACCTTCATGGGTAAGCTGGGGATTGAACCGGAAAATGGGCCAGTAACCGGATTCAACAGCCAATTTCATTTCCTCCTGGGTTTTGCCCATGCCTTTTTTGATGCCCTGGTTGATGCATGGGGCATAGGCGATGATCAGGGAGGGTCCGGGATAGCTTTCAGCTTCCAAAATCGCCTTAAGCGTCTGATTCTTGTTGGCTCCCATGGAGATAGTTGCAACATAGATATACCCATAGCTCATCATCATCCGGGCCATATCTTTTTTCCCGATTTTCTTTCCTGATGCGGCATATTTGGCAATGGCACCGGTGGGTGTGGCCTTGGAGGACTGCCCGCCCGTGTTGGAGTAAACTTCGGTATCCAGCACCAGGATATTAATATCATCCCCGGATGCCAGTACATGATCCACGCCGCCGAAACCAATATCATAGGCCCAGCCGTCACCGCCAAAGACCCAATGAGATTTTTTCACGAACAGATCATCTTCATCATGGATCTCTTTAAGAATGCCGGAGGAGGCATCTTTAAGCAGACGCTTAAGATCGTCACCGTATTTTTTGGACTCTTCAAGATTGTCCATGCCGGCGATCCAGCCTTCCATGGCCGCTTTAATATCATCGGAAACTCCCTGCTCAATGGCCTTTTCCATTTTTGCAGCCAGGGTTTTGCGCCTGGATTTTGTGGCCAGCAGCATACCGTAACCGTATTCGGCAGCATCCTCAAACAGGGAAGATGCCCAGGCAGGACCCTGGCCGTCGGCATTGGTGCAATAGGGCATAGAGGGTGCAGATGCGCCCCAGATGGAGGAGCAGCCCGTGGCATTGGCAATGGTCATTCTCTCGCCAAAAAGCTGGGTGATCAATTTTACATACGGGGTTTCGCCGCAGCCTGAGCATGCGCCGGAGAATTCAAACAGCGGTTTCCACAACTGGCTTCCCTTGAGGGTATCCCGCTTCATGACATCTGTCTTGAATGGAACGGTCAAAGAAAATTTGTGATTTTCTTTTTCCACGTCCACCTGGGATGCCAGGGATTTCATTACAAGGGCTTTTGTCTTGGCCGGGCAGATATCCGCACAGTTACCGCAACCCTGGCAGTCAAGAGGGTTGACCTGGATTCTGAATTTAAACTGATCCATGCCCTTGCCTTTGGCGTCAACGGTGGCAAAGGATGCCGGGGCGTCTTTGAGTTCATCACCTGTTGCCAAAATAGGAATAATGGCGGCATGGGGGCATACAAAGGCACACTGGTTGCACTGGATGCAGTTTTCGGGAATCCACTCGGGTACGTTTATTGCCACCCCGCGTTTTTCATACTGGGCTGTACCTGCTTCAAACACGCCATCCACGGAAAAGGCGGATACCGGCAGATCATCGCCTTCCTGGGCATTGATCTTGCGCATAACATTTTCCACAAAGGGTGTGGCAGGTTCCTCGATTTTGGGCTGGTCAACGGCGTCTTTCCAGGATTCGGGCACATCCACTTTCACCAGGTTATCCAGGGTTTTGTCCACAGCCTCAATATTCATGTTGACTATGGCATCGCCCTTTTTACCAAACATTTTTTTGATATCGGCTTTCAGCAAGTCAATGGCCTGTTCCACCGGAAGCACATTGGCAAGATTGAAAAAGCAGGTCTGCATGATCATGTTGATGCGGTTACCAAGCCCCACTTCACCGGCAATTTTTACGGCGTCAATGTTGTAAAAATTCAGTTTCTTCTCATATATGGTGCGCCGCACATGCCCCGGGATATGTTTTTCTAAATCTGCAATGGTGGACCATTCAGAATTAAGCAGGAACGTGCCGCCCTCTTTCAGCCCGCTAAGAACATCGTAGATCTCCACGTAATTGGATTTGTGACAGGCTACAAAATCCGAGGATTCAATCAAATAGGTACTTTTGATTTTTACATCGCCAAAACGCAGATGGGAAACGGTCAGGCCACCGGATTTTTTGGAGTCATAGGCAAAATAGCCCTGGGCATATTTGTCTGTGTTGTCACCGATGATGGCGATGGCAGACTGGTTGGCGCCCACGGTTCCGTCGGAACCAAGGCCCCAGAATTTAGCGCAGATAGTGCCTTCCGGAGCGGCGTCAAAACCTTTTTCCACGTCCAGTGAGGTATGGGTAACGTCGTCGATAATCCCCACCGTAAAATGATTTTTCGGGGACATGGCCTTCATGTTGTCATACACGGCTTTAACCATGGAGGGATTGAATTCCTTTGAGGAGAGTCCGTAACGACCGCCGATGATCCGGGGTCCTTCTCCATATTCCATAAAGGCGGTGCAGACATCCTGGTACAAGGGTTCGCCAATGGCACCGGGTTCCTTGGTTCTGTCAAGCACTGTCAGGGTCTCCACGGACGACGGCACGGTACGCAAAAATTCTTGAATGTCAAAGGGTCTGTATAAACGTACTTTTATCAACCCTAAACGTTGGCCCATGGCATTGAGTTTTTCAATGGTCTCTTCAATGGCTTCACAGCTCGAACCCATGGCAACAATAACTCGATCCGCTTCAGGGTCACCCACATAATCAAAGGGCTGATAATGGCGTCCGGTAAGATCGCCGACCTTTTTCATATATTGTTTAACAATAGCAGGAACTTTGAGGTAAAAGGAGTTGGTTGCTTCCCTGCCCTGGAAATAGATATCCGGATTCTGGGCGGTTCCACGGGTATCGGGGTGTTCAGGATTCATAGCCCTGGCCTTGAATGCCCAGTAAGCGTCATAGTTGAACAGGGATGCCATGTCCTCGTAATCAATCATTTCAATTTTTTGAATTTCATGGGAGGTTCTGAACCCGTCATAAAAATGGAGGAACGGCACCCGGGCATCCATGGTTGCAAGATGCGCCACAAGGGCCAGGTCCTGGGCTTCCTGAACAGAGCAGGAGGCCAGCATGGCAAATCCGGTCTGTCTGGCTGCCATAACATCCTGGTGGTCGCCGAAGATGGACAGGGCGTGAGCGGAAATGGAACGGGCGGTTACATGAAAAACACAGGGAAGCAGTTCACCTGAGATCTTGTACATATTGGGTATCTTGAGCAACAGTCCCTGGGAGGCTGTAAAGGTGGAAGTCAAAGCACCTGCTGCAAGGGAGCCATGGACAGCACCGGCAGCACCGGCCTCGGACTGCATCTGCTTGATGTCCAGGATCTGCCCAAAAATGTTTTTTCTTCCCTGGGAGGCCCAGGAGTCTGCAATTTCGCCCAAAGGGCTGGAAGGTGTGATCGGGTAAATTGCTGCCACTTCGCTCATGGCGTATGCCACATGGGTTGCCGCAGTATTCCCGTCAATGGTCTGCATTCTTTTTTTCATAATCTTTCACCTCATTGAATGGTAATGCAAATAAGATTTAATCCCAATATATAGATTCCATTGAACAATATAACAAAAAAATAACAAAAAACCGGTTTGTAGAAAATGCCGCAAACCGGCCTTTTTAATCGTTTACAGTTAATAAATAAGCAATCTATTGCTTATCGAACTGCTTTTATATGTCACAACTGAAAAAACCGGTCAAGAGCTATTTTGCAGACGGGTACGCAGGGTTAATCCAGCCACCCATATTATGAACAAAGCCCAACCATGGCGTCCTTATTAATTATAGGGTTATAAGGAATTTCTATAAGCCCAATTTCTTTTCCAGTTCGGCCACGGCCAGGGTGGTCTTGATCACCGTGTCCGGATTAAGGGACATGGTCTCAATACCGCATTCCACCACAAATTCCGCAAACTCCAGGTAATCGCTGGGGGCCTGGCCGCAGATGCCGATGTACTTGCCCTTTTTTACGGCAGTCTCGATCACCTGGCGGACCATCTTTTTCACCGCCGGGTTGCGCTCGTCATATACATGGGAAACCAGGGACGAATCCCGGTCCACGCCAAGCAACAATTGTGTCAGATCATTGGTGCCTATGGAGAAGCCGTCAAAAATTTCCAGAAATTCTTCGGCCAGGATGACGTTGGATGGTATCTCGCACATGCAGATAACCTTGAACCCGTCTTCTCCCTGGTGCAGACCGAATTCGGCCATGGTTTCAATCACCTTTTCGGCCTCGTCCAGCGTACGGCAGAAAGGAATCATGACCTGAACGTTATGAAGCCCCATCTCGTTTTTGATTTTGAGCATGGCCTTGCATTCCAGGCCGAAAGCCTCCTTGTATTCCTTGGCGTAATAACGCGATGCCCCGCGCCAGCCGATCATCGGATTGTCCTCGTCCGGCTCGAACTGTGCACCGCCTATAAGGTTGGCGTACTCGTTGCTCTTGAAATCCGAGAGCCTGACAATGACCGGATTGGGATAAAAGGCCGCAGCCAGCATCCCCACACCCTCGGCCAGCTTATCCACAAAATAGTCGCCCTTGTCGTTGTAACCGACAGTCATGTCCGCTATGGCCCGTTTCAAAATCTCGTCGCCCAAATCCTCGTACCTCAAAAGGGCCAGGGGATGAATCTTGATATAAGAATTGATGATGAATTCCTCGCGGGCCAGGCCTACCCCATGGTTGGGGATAAAGCTCTTTTCAAAAGCCTGCTCCGGGCTGGCCAGGTTCAACATGATCTTGGTTTTGGTCTTGGGCAGGGTTTCCAGGTTCGTCTCCTTGATCTCGTAAGGCAGAAGTCCCTCAAACACATAACCGGTGCTGCCCTGGGAGCAGTCTACGGTCACTTCCTGTCCGGTTTGAATCCGGGTGGTGGCGTCACCGGCGCCCACGATACACGGGATACCCAGTTCACGGCTGACAATAGCCGCGTGGCAGGTGCGACCGCCTCTGTTGGTGACGATGGCCCCGGCGATCTTCATTACCGGTTCCCAGTCCGGGTCGGTCATATCCGTGACCAGCACTTGTCCCTTCTGGAACTGAGAAATCATCTGGGCGGACTTGATCACGTTGACCCCACCCTGACCGATGAGTTCACCCACGGATTGGCCGGTACACACCACTTCGCCCTTTTCTTTGAGGTGAAATTCCCTGAGAACGGCCTTGTCCTTCAAGGTGTGTACTGTCTCGGGCCTGGCCTGGACGATGAACAGTTTACCGGTCTCGCCGTCCTTGGCCCATTCAATGTCCATGGGTTTGAGGTATCCGGCCTTTGCCGAATAATGAGCCTCAATGACGCAGGCCATCCGGCTCAGCTCCACCACCTCGTCGTCAGTGATCACCAGACGGCGGCGGTCCTCGTCCGGCACGGCCACGTTCTTGGTGGGTTGTTTGGAATCCGTGGTGTAGATCATCTTTATGGCCTTGCCACCGACCTTTTTCATGATGATGGGCTTGAAACCCTGCTTGAGCGTGGGCTTAAACACGTACCATTCATCCGGATTGACCGCACCCTGGACCACATTTTCCCCCAGTCCGTAGGCACCGGTGATAAACACCGCGTCCTGAAAGCCGGATTCCGTGTCTATGCTGAACATGACGCCGCTTGAGGCCAGGTCGCTTCTAACCATCTTTTGTACGGCAATGGACAGGGCGATGGAAAAATGGTCAAAGTGTTTGTCTTCGCGGTAGGATATGGCCCGGTTGGTGAACAGGGATGCGAAACAGCGGTGACAGGCGTCCACCAGGTCTTCCACGCCACGGATGTTCAGATAGGTGTCCTGCTGCCCGGCGAAACTGGCGTCCGGCAGGTCTTCGGCCGTTGCCGAGGAACGCACGGCCACATCCACGTTCTTGCCGTATTCCTCTTCCAATTCGGCGTAGGCTTTGGCAATTTCCTTATACAAATCAGCTGGAAATTCAAGGCTGCGGATCAAATTCCTGACCCTGGCCCCGCGTTCCTGAAGGTTGTCCATATCATGGGTGTCCAGGTCGGACAATATTTCCCGAATCTTGTCCATGGCCTTGGATTTTTCCAAAAGATAGGTATAGGCATGGGCGGTGACCGCGAATCCGTTGGGAATGCTCACCCCTTTGGGGCTCAAATTACGGTACATTTCGCCCAGGCTGGCATTCTTGCCGCCCACCAAGGGCACGTCGTCAATGCTCAAATCCTTGAACCAGGCCACGAGCGGCTCTTGATTCTTGTGCTCATCTTTGCCCACTTTTACCTCCAATTTTGTTCAATTCATGGCTTAATCAATGTCTTCAGTACATCTTCCTTGCCCACAATGCCCACTAATTTACCGTCCTGGACCACGGGAATGGTATGAAAATGCTTTTCAACCATCAAGGCTGCGATCTCATTGACCGGTGTGTCCGGTGCTACGGTGACAGGATCGGCAACCATGGCCTGGGCCACGGTGCCGGCGGCTATTTTTTTCATCTCATTTTCTAGTTTTTTAGATGAAGATAAGGGAATAATGCCGTCCAAAAAGGTGAGTATGGGGGGCAGAGAGATGGTTTTCTGCTGGAAAATGAGATCAGTCTGGCACAGAATACCTTTCAGTATACCGTCCCCATCCACCACGGGCACACCATTAATGTGGTTGTTTAACAGAATCTCCACGGCCCGGGAGATGTCGGTCTCCGGTGTTATTGAGATGACTTTTTGTTCCATGATGTCTTTAGCAGTTTTCATGTTTGATCTTCCTGGATAATGGGTTACAGAAGAACTGGAAATTTGCGCTTCTCCATATTTTTATATACCTTTGATAATAAAATCGCAATGGCCTTAAATATAGAAAATAAAGTATATTTATTCATTTGTTCATTGTCTCCAGAACTGCCCTGACAACATCCTCCGGAGCGGGTATAAAGACCTTCTCAAGGCTTGATGCGACAGGTACCGGGATCTGTGGGGCACCAACACGTTTGACAGGCCCTTTCAAATCGTAGAAAGCCTCCTCGGCCACCATGGCGGCCAATTCCGCCCCAAATCCGCAAAAACGGTTAGCCTCGTGCACGACAACCAAACGACCCGTTTTGCGCACCGATTCGAGGATACAGGTTTTATCCAAGGGCACTAAAGACCGCAGGTCAATTACCTCGCACGAGATACCTTTTTCAATTAAAGGATCGAGCGCTTTCATGGCAGTGTAAAGGGCCATACCATAGGCAATCACGGTGCAGTCGGTACCCGGTACGGTCACCCGGGCCTTGCCTAAAGGAGTGCGGAAGTCTGCGTCCGGCAACTCTCCTTTCATCCGGTAGAGCATCATGTCTTCCACCACGATGACCGGGTCCGGGTCAAAGATAGCACTGAGAAGAAGTCCCTTGGCATCCTCTACAGTTGCCGGCCAGACGATTTTCAGGCCCGGGCAGTGGGCTATCCACGCTTCCAGATTGTGAGAGTGCTGGCTGCCGGCACCGAACCCGACACCGGCTTTGACTCTCACGGTCAGTGGAAAGCTATATTTGCCACCGCTCATGTAACGCAATTTGCCTGCGTGGTTGATCAGCATATCACTGGCCAGGGTAATGAATGGAAAAAACATGATTTCCACAACCGGCCGCAGCCCCATGCAGGAGGCCCCCACAGCGAGCCCGGCAATGGCCGCCTCACTGACCGGCGTGTCTTTCACCCGGCGTCGTCCAAATTTATCCAGAAGACCGTGGGTTGGCATGTTGGGGTCGAGGTAGATGGATACACCGACCCCTTCGCCAGCAATAAATACGGTGTCATCCATATCCATGGCAATAGACAAGGCCTCGTTTATTGCATTTCCGAACGTTTTTTGACTCATGGTAACCTCCCTTCAGGCATTAAACGGCTGGACGAACACATCTGTCAAGGCGGTGTCGGATTCAGGATACGGGCTGGCGTCTCCAAAAGCCACAGCCGCTGCCACGCGAGCTTCGGCATCCTGTTCGATGCGTTGAATTTGGGCTTTATCCAGAATACCAGCGTTGAGAAGCATCCGGCGATATCTTATTATTGGGCACTTGAGGGCCCACGCCTTGAGTTCCTCCGGATTCACATAATGCTGGTGGTCCTGTTCGCCATGTCCACGCATCCGGTAGGTCAGGGTTTCCATAAAAGCCGGCCCCTTTCCTGAGCGGCAGTGTTCAAGCAATTCAAGGCTTAGATGATAGATCGCCTCCACGTCGTTGCCGTCCACACTCTGACCGGGCATATTGTACCCTTGGGCCCGCTTGTGGATTTGAGGTGCGGCGGAATGCTCTTCAGGGCGCTGGGCACCGGCCCAGCCGTTATTTTCACAAATGAACAGAATCGGCAGTTTCCAGATGCCGGACAAATTCATTGCCTCATGCACGCTACCTTCAGCCGCTGCGCCGTCACCGAAGAACACCACGGTCACGCCGTTCAGCGATTGATATTGCTGGGCAAAAGCAGCACCAACAGCCAGGGGCGGCCCGGCGCCAACGACTGTAGAGGTCATCAGGGCATTGATCTCAGGCATGGATAGATGCAGGGTGCCGGCCTTGCCATAGTTAACGCCGTCTGCTTTTGCCATAATTTCGGCCATTAGAGAATTTAAGTCGGCACCTCTGGCCAATAGATGTCCGTGACTACGGTGGTTACTGACGATGATGTCCTCCGGCTCGAGGGCTGACACGACACCCGTGGCCACGGCTTCCTGGCCGTTGGCCAAAATTTGCATACCCGGCAGTTGGTATGATTCCCGGCAGAGGGCCACAATTTTTTCTTCAAATTTTCGGATCAAAACCATGCGGGTGAAAAGACTGACTTGAAAGTCCGACGTTATTTCTTTTTTTTTCATACCCCCCCTTTCTTTCTCCGAAGAGAACATCTAAATTTGGTTAGACACCAGTGCAACCTTGTGCCACGCCTTAAGGGGAATTCACCGGCTGGTGTAGGGCGGCAGCGGAACACCGATCCGATTGGAATGATAGATTATAGCGTTATTTCTTTTAATATTTCTGATCAAATATTTCGAACCGCCTTTGTTTGTTCACTTTTTTCTGAACACCTTCCAAACTCAAAGATCTATATTCTCAAAGTATATGCGTCTTTATGAGCATCCCCAATAGGCGGCTCGTCAAGGTAACATTAGAACCGAGTTTTTAAAGAATATCCTGATTGCTATCCGGATGACAAGAAAGAATTTAATATGAGAAGACGGGAGAAGATCTAAATCTACAGCAATTCTAAATTTCGCGAAGGTGTTAAAAATGATTGTCGATTATAATTTTTATTGATACAGAATTTGTGCATCTTAATTTGTTGGCGTTATAAAAAAGGAAAACTTCATAATCACTTGTTCGATGAAGAGATAGACTGATGGCATATTTAATCACAAAATACTTGATCACCGCATTGGTTGTTGTAATCGCGTCTGAAGTGGCAAAGCGAACCGATAAGCTCGGAGCGCTGATCGGCGCACTTCCTCTTGTCGCGATCATGGTCATGATCTGGCTTTACCTAGAGCACCAGGGGAACCACAAGATCGGTTCATATGCCTTCCATACTTTCTGGTATGTCCTCCCAACAATCCCGATGTTCTTGCTGATGCCTTGGCTGATGTCCCGTGATGTCAATTTTTGGGTGGCACTCATTGCGTGCGCCATCTTGAGTACTGCCTGCTTTGTTCTAACCGCATTGATCGCTAGAAGGTTAGGAGTGAACCTGATCCCGTAACAATGGATCATCGAATCGGGTAACCGGGGTTTTAATCCCCCTTTAGCCCCCAGATGATTCTGAGTCATGTCTTTCAAAATTTCTGATATGCAACTATCTAAGAATTCAGGCAGAAGGCGAGTCCAAAGACATGGACAAAAGGCAGGAATCAAGGCCAAGCGCCAAACCGGAGAAGGGTTTTATCATGCCGACGGGCAGATCAAGGGGCACAAGGGAGGCAGGATCATCTCCCAAGGATTTACGGGCCAAATCAATACGCCTGCGCAGTTCACCAAAATCATTTTGCGACAGGAAATCGGTCAAGGTCTCAATCATCTCTTCTGTTGCCTGATCCGGCGCTTTCAAGCACTGCCGGATCAGGTGTTCGAGCTTCAGGCGGGCCGCCGTCTGGATGCAGTGGCGACTCAGATCAAGGCAAATTTCCATAAAAATCAGACTTTTTTCACCATGGTTCCCATGTAGTTGTCCACGGCAGCCTGGATGGTGCGGGCCGCAAGGGTGGTACAGTGAACGTCATCGTCCGGCAGCTGGCCAATGGCGGCAAGAATCTGGTCTGCGGTGATATCGGTCAATTCCTCCGGGGTTTTACCCAGGGTCAGTTCTACGGCAAAGGACGCGCTGACCATGGAAGAGGCGCACCCATCGGTAAAATAGGAGGCGTCCGCCACCTGGTTATCCTTAAATTTAAAATAAATTTCCATGGTATCCCCGCACTCTCCGGTCACCCGCCCCCATCCATCAGGGTTGTCCATCCGGCCGTTGTACTTGGGGTTTCTCCAGCGGTCAAAGCCCCTTTCACCCAAAGCCTGTTTTGCTTCATCAAATATTTCTTCCTGGAGCTTGTCCAAAAATGCGTCAAGATTACTCACTGCTCTATCCTTTCTGCTTAAGTTCCGTTATGCACCGGACATTCTGTTTTTACATCAAGGACAGTTTGTCATAAACCGGCCCTGTTGTCATCTTTTGTGGGCAAAAATAATCGAAAAAAATTCGTCTTTACGTGAGTTGAAACCGGCACAAGTATAGCTGTTGCTATTTTGCGCACTCATCGTTAAAATGTTTCATTATTTAGCCAATTTTTCAGTAAAATAATGAAAGAATACGGTGCAGAGCATAAGCTGGAGATACTGTCGATTACTTCATCCGTCCGATGCTTACTGGTACAACAGGTCATGCGAAAGCGATAGGCTTTCCGCACATAAAGGTACTTTTTATGAAAAAAATAATTGTAGTGGTTGTCGTGACTATTGCCTGCTTCTTGATTTTTCGATCTTCTGATAATGACTGGAAAATAAAAAACAAACCTCTTTCCGTATCACGTATTGTCTGTTTTGGCGACAGCCTGACCTTTGGAACCGGCGCATCAGAAGGGCGGGATTATCCATCGGTCCTGGAAGGACTGACCGGTGTCGAGGTGATCAATGCCGGTGTTCCGGGGAATACCACGGAAAATGCCCTGAAACGGGTGGACGAAGATGTGCTGGCATATGAACCGGATGTGGTTTTGATCACCTTAGGCGGCAATGATCTTAAAAACCGGGTTGGCGAATCCACCGCAAAGGCGAATTTAACGACAATCATACAACGGATTCAGGCATCAGGCGCCATGGTGATCCTCGGTGGCATTGAAATCCCACTGTATGGCAAAGGATTTGCCGATATGTATCAATCCGTTGGCGAACAGACCGGATCTGTTCTTATTTCCAATATTTTTCAAGGAATTTTCGGCAACCGGAAGATGATGAGCGATTATATTCACCCCAATGATAAAGGGTATGAGGTGATGGCCGGATATTTCTATGAAAAATTACATCCGTATCTGGAATTGTGATGTCCTCATCAAATATTTTCTCCTGAAACTTGTCCAAGAATGCGTGTAAATTATCCATTAAAACCGCCACCGGTATAGGTGTTGCTATTTTGCGCACTCATCGTTAAAATCCCCGACTATGAGTTAGTTTTTGAACCCACAATTCAACATAAGAGTAGGAGAATGACAATGAAAAACCATTTATACCATCTTATTTTCATCCTTGTGTCTTTTTTGATTCTGCCCGGACTCTGTATGGCCGGTCCATCAGGGAAGCTGACCATCTTCCATGCCGGCAGCCTGACGGTTCCCTTTGCCGCCATTGAAAAAGCCTTTGAAGCAAAGTACCCGGAAGTGGACGTGCTGCGGGAAGCAGGCGGTTCCACCAAAATGGCCCGCCTGATTTCCGAGGTGGGTAAACAGGCCGATATCATGGCGTCTGCCGATTTCAAAGTCATTGACAACAATCTCATTCCTGACTTTGCTGAATGGAATATCCGGTTTGCCAGCAACCAGCTGGTCCTTTGTTACACGGACAACAGCCGGTATGCCAAGGAAATCACCAGCGACAACTGGTATGAGATTCTGTTAAAAAAAGATGTGGCATGGGGCCACTCAGATCCCAATCTTGACCCTTGCGGATACCGCAGCCTCATGGTTCTGCAATTGGCCGAAAAATTTTACAACAAACCCGGCCTCAACGAAAAACTGATCGCCAACCGTCCCCAAAAAAATGTCCGGCCCAAATCCGTGGAACTTGTAAACCTGCTTAAAACCGGTCACATGGACTATGCCTGGGAATACCTGTCCGTGGCCATCCAGCATGGACTTAAATATGTCACCCTGGACGACCATATCAACCTGGGCAATTACAAGTACGACGGATTCTACAAACTGGCAACAGTTGAAGTCTCCGGGAAAAAACCGGGAACCGTTACCACCAAAACCGGAAAATCGTGCACCTACGGCATCACCATGATTAAAAATGCACCCAACCCGGAAGCGGCTAAAGCCTTTCTATCCTTTCTGCTTTCCCCGGACAATGGATTAGAAACCCTCAAAAAGATGGGTCAACCCCCATTTATCCCGGCCCAGGTCCCCGACGAAGAGATGGCCCAAAAACTGCCGGCTGCCATTTCAGGACTTGTTGAGGTAAAAAACTGATTATATGAGCAAAACAGATAGTATGGGCAGGCTGTTCATGGTGTTCAGCCTGCCTGTGATCCTGCTTTTAACCGTGCCTCTGATCAAGGTGACCACCGGGCCATCCCCTGCCATGCTCTGGGAGACCCTGGGTGACAAAGATGTGTTGCTTGCCATTGCCCGGTCCCTTGGACTTTCCCTGACTGCAGGCCTGCTTGCCTTTGCTCTTGGTACCCCTTTGAGCTATCTGCTGGCAAGAAAAGAGTTCCCCGGAAAAAAAATCATTGAGGGCATTATTGATCTGCCGATCATGATCCCCCATCCTGTAGTGGGGATAGCCATCTTAAGCCTTGCCGGACGAACCCATCCCTTTGGTCGCTTTCTTTCCAGCATGGGCATTGAAATCATGGGAACCCGGACAGGGATCGTCACTGTGCTGATTTTTGTGGGTATCCCTTTTTATGTAAATACCGTCAAGGCAGGCTTTGAAAGTGTGCCCGTGCGTCTTGAGTACGCTTCCAGGACCCTTGGCGCCGGAACCTTTGAAACCTTCAGGCGAATTACCCTGCCCCTGACATGGCGGCATATGGTGTTAGGCATCATCATGTGCACGGCACGGGCAATTTCCGAATTCGGGGCTGTGGTGATCGTAGCGTATCACCCCATGACCGCGCCTGTCATGATCTACGAACGTTTCACCGCCTATGGGCTGAAATACTCCCAGCCCGTGGCGGTCTGGCTGATTCTTTTATCCCTGGCGCTTTTTATCGTATTGCGATTGATGTCCAGATCCGCAGTCCAGTACCACAGGTAGCCCATGATTCGTCTTGACAACATCAGCCTGACCTTCCCCGGATTTGCCATTGAAAACATTGACCTGACGATCCGGGAAAAGGATTTTTTTGCCCTGATCGGTCCTACAGGATCAGGCAAATCCGTTCTCCTTGAAGTCATCATGGGGCTTATCCCCTTTTCCTCGGGTAGACTGCTGTTTAACGAAAAAGACATGGCCCAAATGCCGGTTGAAAAAAGACGCCTGGCCCTGGTGTATCAGGATTTTGCCCTTTTTCCTCACCTCAGTGTTGCCCACAACATCCTTTACGGAATCAGATACCACGGAATTAAAAAGGATGAGGGCCATAAACGCCTGGATGATCTGGCAAAAAACCTGGGCCTGAAACGGATTCTTGATCGAAAGCCCCACAACTTAAGCGGCGGGGAAAAACAGCGGGTGGCCCTGGCCCGGGCACTGATTCTAAACCCGGCGGTGCTGCTGTTGGACGAGCCTTTGTCCGCCCTGGATCCGGAATTTCACGGAGAAGCTAAAAATCTTCTCAAACAGATACACCAGGATATGGGTATGACCATTGTTATGGTTTCCCATAACTTTGGGGACGTGATGTACCTGGCCAACAGAGGGGCCGTCATCCACCAGGGCAAAATCTGCCAGACAGGGGATATCACCACCCTGTTTGAAAAGCCTAACGCCCTGTTCACAGCCCGGTTTGTGGGTATGAAAAACATTATGCCCGCCCGGATTCTCCAGGGCAAGGTCCGGATTGAAGGGTCGAATGCCGTGATAGAAACGTCTGTCGTACCGGACATTGACCAGGGTTACATGGGCATTCGTCCCGAGGATATTGTCCTTCTTTCCCAGGAGGCGGACAACCCTGAAAATTCAGCCAATCATTTTTGTGGCACCATTACCCGGGTAGCAAGCCAGGGCATGTTTGTTGAAGTTCGCGTCGAATCCGGCAGTCTTAATTTTGAAGCAGCCTGGCCCCGGCGTTATTTAAGGAATTTTCAGATTGCACCAGGCCGTGAAGCAACGATTGCCTTCTCGCCCCAAAGTGTTCACGTTTTCCCAAATTAACCTTATTATTTCTGGGTCAGCCTGAAAAAAGTACCTGCATGAATGGGAAAATCCTTCCTGCCTCTTTGCACAAAAAAACTTAACATCTTGTAAATAAACAGAATAATAAAAGGCATAGTTTATGCTTGTAATATAGTCGTAAAGTATATTTTTTTTATCACTTGACAGGGAGAAACCCATGCTCCAAAAAATACTTCCGGCCGCAGCTATTGTCGTGTTTATATTGCTGTCAGGAACCGTATCCGAACTATCGTCCATTGTTTTAAACGTCAAAAGCAACTTGATTATCCTTACCGGGGCATTTGTCTGCTCTATGGTGTCGTATCCCTTCCGTTTATTTTCAGATCTTTTCGCCAATATCCGCAAAGCATTTTCCGGGGAGAAGACGGATCTGGACGCGCTCATAAAACAGATCGAAATGCTGGCCGCAATCCGGCGGCGGGACGGAAAACTTGTACTGGATAAAAAATCCAAAACTATTGATAATCCATTTCTGAAAATGGGCATCGAGATGATTGCGGACGGGTTTGACAGATATACGATTTTTAAAACCCTGGAGCGCAGATACGACAATTTTCTGCAGGCCCGGCAATCCCAGGCCGACCTGATCAATACCTTTATCAAGCTGATGCCGGTATTTGGTTTTGTGGGCACGATCATCGGCCTGATCAATGTATTGAGCAATATGGGATCTCCGGAATTGATCGGAAAAGGCGTGGCCACAGCCCTTTTGACCACTTTTTACGGACTGCTCTATGCCAATGTCATTTTTCTTCCCATTGCAAAAAAATTAGCGGAAAAAACCAAACATGACGCCATGGAACTGGCATTGATCATTGAAGGGATTCTGGATATTGCGGACAAAACCAATGCTAAGGCCATCGGATACCGCTTAAGATACTGCATTGGCGATTATTTCCAGGAGGATTGGACCGTGGGCAGAAAACCCCAGACACGGCCCATGAGACTGCCCCGGCTTCACCCCCACCGTGAAAAACAAGAACACATGACAGGGTGATATCCATGACAACCTCAGAAAATCTGATATCTGAGCTTGAAATCTCGGAACTAAAGCGGCTGCGCCAGAAACGCCAAAGCCTTTTGGAGGGATGTGAACCCGAAGATTCCAGCCTGTGGGCTATGCTGGATATCATGACCCTAATTCTGGCTTTTTTTATCATGCTCTACAGCAACCAGGCACATATGTCCCAGGCCTTGGAAACCAAGCATGTTCCCACAGAGGTTCGCCAACCCGTTGAAAGAGTAAAAACACCGGTCAAACCAGTAAAAAAAATTCACGAATCCGAGCTGGATCTGCTCACCATTGAAGACCGGCTGCACCAGGTCATGGAAAAATCAAATATTTCAAATTACTCCGTTAAGGTCGCAAAAAACAGACTCGTTCTGACCCTGGGCGAAGACATCAGTTTTCCTTCCGGCCAAGCCAAACTACTGGACTACATCAAGCCGGCATTAAAGGATATGGCCTCATTTTTCATAACAGAACCCGGATACAAAATTATTGTTGCCGGCCATACGGACAATACCCCCATTCATACGGCCCAGTTCCCCTCCAACTGGGAGTTGTCCGCTGCAAGGGCCATGAGTGTTGCCGGATTCTTAATTGAATGCCGGGTGGCCCCGGAACGGATCAATATCGAAGGATTTGGCCAGTACCGTCCCATTGGGGACAACACTCATTTTCTGGGCAGGGAAGCCAACCGGCGTGTGGAAATCTCCCTGGTCAGGGAAGCGGAGAAATCGGAAAGTTATGAGGAAATATAAAAGCCACACAAAGCCCTCCCGACGGTGTATAAAAAGGAGGTGATTCATATGTTCTTGACTTCCCAAACCTGTTTCTTATATTGACTGATCTAATTGATACATCAATAATAAGGAATTTATGCAACATACAATCAACACATCACTTGGGTAGGGCAAACATGAACAGCAGCAATAACAAGCCCCACCCCCGAATCTCCACCGGCCACACTATATTTATTGTTTCCGCAGTCCAGTTTCTGGCACCGTTCATGATGTCTGCAGTTGGCGTAGCCCTTCCCACCATTGGCCGATTTTACGGTGCCAGTGCAGTTTCTCTGGCCCTGGTGGAAATGGTTTATATGCTGGCCATCACACTGTTTCTTCTTCCCGTCGGCCGGTTGGCCGACATCATTGGAAGAAAAAAAATATTTGTGTCAGGTGTGGCCTTATTTGCTCTTGCCACGATCCTGCTGCCCTTTTCCCCGTCCATCGGCATTTTCATTGCCATTCGGTTTTTGCAGGGCATTGGTGTGTCGTGTACAGTCTCCACTTCCGTGGCCATTCTCTCTTCTGTGGTGCCAAAGGAAAAACGGGGCAAAGCCATGGGCATCATTATCGCCTGTGTCTACTTAGGATTATCCGCCGGACCCACCCTGGCCGGACTCATGATCACCTGGCTGGGTTGGCAGTGGATTTTTTTTGCTTCCGTTCCCCTTGCCATGGCAGCCCTGATCTTGACCCTGACCCGGCTTAAGGGAGAATGGAAAGGCGCTGAAGGGGAATCCTTTGATTGGGTGGGCAGCCTCATTTACATGGCAGCGCTCTCCTGTCTGATCGTCGGGGCCTCCCGCCTTAAAAGTGATGCCTGGGCACCGGGCCTGATGATTGCCGGAATCGTCTGTATGGCCGGTTTTGCAGTTTTTGAATACAGACACCCCTCCCCCATCCTGGATATCCACCTGCTGTTGGGAAACCGGGTACTGGCCTTCAGCAACATTGCCACAGGGATCAACTATGCTGCCTCATTTGGGCTTACATTTTTTTTCTCTTTATACCTGCAGGTGGTCAAAGGCATGTCTGCCCAGGCGACAGGTTTTGTGCTCGTTGTCCAACCAATAATTCAAGCGGTTCTGTCACCTTTGTCAGGCACCCTTTCAGACAAGATTTCACCGGCCAAATTATCCACGGCCGGTATGGCCATCTGCGCCGCAGGGCTCGGGTTTGCAGCCTTTCTCGACCAGGATGCAGGAACCCGGCAAGTTCTGATGGTGCTGGTTATCATGGGCCTGGGATTTGCTGCATTTTCCACACCCAACATGACCACGGTCATGGGATCTGTGGGGTCAAGACATTACGGCATTGCCTCCAGCCTTGTTGCCACCATGCGCAGCATCGGCATGCTCACGGCCATGACCATCACGACCCTTCTGCTGAGTATGTTCATGGGTGATGCTGAAGTCAGCACTGCCACAGCCCCGGAATTTCTAAAGACCATGCACACGGCCTTTATCATTTTTGCCCTGCTCAGTCTGGTGGGGATTATTTTCTCAATGGCCCGGATGGAGCAGACACCAGGCCCGGAGCTAAAACGCTGATTATGTTTTTACCCACCACCCGAAAAGAACTTGACGACCTGGGCATTGAGCAGCTTGATGTGATTCTTGTCACCGGCGATACATACATTGACTCGCCGTTCATGGGGGTCAGCCTGATCGGCCGGGTCCTGGAATCAAACGGATTTACCGTGGGCATCATTGCCCAACCGGACACGGACAGCGACCGGGACATCTCCCGTTTAGGCGAACCCCGGCTCTTCTGGGGCATCTCCGGCGGAGCCGTGGATTCCATGGTGGCTAATTACACGGCATCAAAAAAATGGCGTAAACAAGATGACTACACGCCTGGCGGAAAAAACACACGGCGACCTGACCGGGCCGTCATTGTATACACCAATCTTGTGCGGCGTTTTTTTAAACCAACCGTACCCATTGT
Source organism: uncultured Desulfobacter sp. (assembly GCF_963675255.1). Lineage (GTDB taxonomy): Bacteria > Desulfobacterota > Desulfobacteria > Desulfobacterales > Desulfobacteraceae > Desulfobacter. The sequence goes on along the minus strand of NZ_OY775937.1, from coordinate 1,452,668 downwards.
GCTGGGGGGCATTGAAGCAAGCCTTCGGCGCATTGCCCACTATGATTTCTGGTCCAATAAAATACGACGGTCCATCCTTTTTGATGCCAAGGCAGATTATCTTTTGTTCGGCATGGCCCATGCCGGTATCGTGGCACTGGCCCGCGCCCTGGACAACAAGCTGAAAACGGACAATCAGCCGGCAGATGCACAAAACCCTGTTACACAGATTCCGGGCCTGGGATATATCTCGAAAACACCCAAGGGCATTGAGCTACCCCCCTATGAAGCGGTTATCAAGGATAAAAACCTTTACATTCAGAGTTTTAAAACCTTTTATGACAATACAGACCCCATGCATGCCGCCCCCTTAAGCCAGGCCCATGCAGACCGGTTTCTTGTCCTGAATCCGCCGGCACCTTTCAGTACCACCAAAGAGATGGACGAAATCCACGATTTGGATTTTCAGCGGGATGTTCACCCCTATTACCGGGCCTTAGGCCATGTCCGGGCCATGGACACCATCCGATTTTCCATTCCCACCCATTACGGCTGCTACGGAGAGTGTAATTTCTGCGCCATCACCGTCCACCAAGGCCGGACGGTCAGATGGCGCAGCAAAAATTCCATCGTTGCCGAAGCAAAAAAAATGACCCGGGACAAGGATTTTAAAGGATATATATTTGATCTGGGCGGTCCCACGGCCAACATGTACGGATTTGAGTGCGAAAAAAAATTGAAAAAGGGGGCCTGTACCCACCGGCGCTGTTTGTTCCCAACTCCATGTCCGTCACTTTCACCGGATCACGGTCCCCAGATGGATCTACTCAATGAAATCAGCCACCTTGCCGGCGTCAAAAAAGTGTTTCTCAACTCAGGCATCCGCCATGACCTGATCCTCATAGACAAACAAAAGGGCCAGACATACTTAAAACAGGTAACAGCAAACCATGTCTCCGGCCAGATGAAGCTGGCCCCGGAACATTGTGCTCCCGGTGTGCTGGCGCTTATGGGAAAACCGGGCATGGACAGCCTTGTTGCGTTCAAGCACCGGTTTGACCGCATCTGTAAAACGCTGAATAAAAAACAATACCTGACCTATTACCTGATCGCGGCCCATCCTGGTTGTACCATGCGGGATATGAATGAACTTAAGGCATTTACCGAAAACGAACTTCACATCACACCGGAACAGGTCCAGATATTTACGCCCACACCATCCACATTTTCTACCCTGATGTATTATACCGGCATTGACCCCTTTGCCATGGTGCCCGTGTTTGTTGAAAAAGATCCCCGGGCAAAGGAGAAGCAAAAACAGATCGTCACGCGGAAAGCAGGACACCAGCCCAAAGCCCCATCCCGGCAGAACCGGAATCAGGGCAAATTTTCCAGGCAGAGCCAAAAGAGCCGCCGCCGGAAAAAATAACACCCTGCTTATCCGGGCGTACCCGGGGCATTGGTCTTTTGCACCCATATCCTGCCTGCAGCCAGATAAAAAACCACGGACGCCAGGATAAGATATCCGAACATTTGGGCATTTTTAGTTTTCAGGATATAGGCTAAGACCACAATGATGGCAGCAGAAATCAGAAAAAAAACGGGCTTGGGGATCTGTTTGAGAATTACTCGACCCAAATGGGCAAACCGGATATTGCTGACCATCAGGGCTGTGGAAATAGCGGTAAAAAACCAAAGCAGCATAGGACCGGTTATAAGGGATGTACCTAAAACAACCAAGGCACCGGCAGGACTTGGAAATCCGTTGAAAATACCGGCAGGCAGGTCCGTGCAGTCCTTGTCCTTGGTGACAAACCGCACTAGACGGTAGGCCACACCCACCACATAAATCACGGCAAAAAATAAAGCAAAGGTGCCGCCACCCCTGATGATCACCATATAGGCCGGGGCCAGGCCGAAGCTGACAAAATCAGCTGTATCGTCCAGCCAGGGACCGTACTTGGTGCCTCCGTGTTTGAGCGCCATGCGCCCGTCAAACAGGTCAAAAAGCTGGCCCATGATGATAACGCAGATGGCCCAGGCATAAAAGTGATGATAGGTCAAAATCAGGCTGGTGACACCGCACATGAAATTGAGCATGGATAAAATATCGGCATAAAGCCGGTTGGGAATAAACTTAAAAATCATGGATGCCGCAGACAGGACGATACAGCCCCAAAGTACCCCGTCACCAATATTCAACATTCTGGGACTGGCATCCATCAAAGCGCACAGAATCACCAAGGCAAAGCAGATAATGGCTTTGATTTTCCCAAAGTTGTTGGCTGCCCCGGACACCTTGAGCCAGGCCAGCATCCTGCGGGCAAAAAATTGGCCCACCAGTTCAATTACAACAAGAATCCAGATGAGTTTAGGGGAAAGAATAGGCAGTCCGGTGACTGAATTAAACGTATAGGCAAATCCAACCAGGGGAGGCAGATAGGTGAGCTTGTCGCACATGGGGTCCAGCCACTCTCCCAACCGGGACACCATATTACAGCCCCGGGCCACAACCCCGTCAACCCCGTCAAGAATTGCAGCAAATGTGAAAATAAAAATGGACAAAGATTGATATGGCGAAAAAAAGTAGAGAAAAAAACCCAAGAAAGCAAGAGCTGTGCGCCAGTAGCAGATGGCGTTGGGATGCATCAGCCACAAATGAGATTCAACAAACTGCCTTACAGATGCCTTTTTCTTCAGGCTGTGGGAAAACCAGAAAAAAAACAGGGTGCCCAAGGCACCGGATCCCATGATTACTAAAATTCGTTCCATGATTCAGCCTTCATATCAGTTAAAAAATTACGTGTGAGATATCATTGCGGTGCAATTTATCATCTTCACCGTATCCTGGAAATAAAAAATATGGTCCAGGTAATATTACAGTCCTGGCTTTTAGGCCGTAAAACCCACTCCTTATAGGTGTGGGATATGAGTTTTTACTTTAGCATTTTTCCCTAAACAAAACGGGTAAAATGTATTATTAATAAAATTATGAAAATACGTCGCGCATATAAGTACCGTATCTACCCGAATAAGCAGCAACAACAAGCGTTGGCTGTACAGTTCGGGCATGCGCGTTTCATTTTCAACTACGGGCTTGGCGCTCGTAAGCAAGCGTTTAAAGAAACCGGCAAAGACCTGTCCTATACAGCCACAGCGCTTTTGCGGCCTAAGCTTAAACAGGATCTGCCTTGGCTCAAAGAAGCAGACTCTCAGGTGCTGCAGTAGAAGCTCAAAGATTTGGAGTCGAGTAGGCAAGGCAGCTCTAGTTTCCCTGTTGCCGCCAAGCCCCTCACAGAACCGGACAAGCGGATTTCCCAGACATCCGGCTCTTCGGTTAAACATTCAGATCGCCTCCGCTCTACGGAACGGATTCAGGTCTTTGCGGATTCTCGGTTTAGGCCATCGAACATGCCTCAGGGCCTGCTCGTAGCCTTTCCATGTGTAGCTGCGTCTCTGGCTTTTGCGATTAAGCCATTTAAATAATATTCGTGTCACATGGTATAGATAGGCGATACATTTTTCCGAGTTGTCCGTTATAGCGTAGTAATTAAGGTAACCAACGACTCTTCTTCTGGCGCTTCTCAGCATCTGCCCTTTAGTCATTACACAGCTGCTTTTCCTTGCCCAATCCGTAAACTCGGCTATACTTACACCAAACTTTTTACGGCAGGTACGCCTTTTGACCTTGAAGTATCCATTTCTGGTCTTTCCACAATAATGGGTAAATCCCAGAAATGTGAACCCCTTGGGCTTCTGCCCTTTCTGATTTGCGTTCTTCCTGGCAAATCGGCCAAATTCGAGAATCTTCGTTTTGTCCGGTGCGACTTATAGGTGAAAGCCTTTCAACCTGTCCACCAGACGGGTCATAAAATTCTCTGCTTCATCCTTGTATTGGAAACAGGCCAGGAGTCGAGTAGCCCAAGGGACCTGCCCCCTCAGGCCCTCACAGAACCGGACGTGAACGTCTCCGCTCATCCGGCTCCTATTGACCAGCCTATGCATAGATTAATTTCCAATGGGCAAACAAATTTGGCTGTCTTCGTGCAATTCGAGCCAGCCATTGACTTGCCCTTCGTCGATGTCCTCTAAAACGTTTGTATTTCCTTGTTGCCCAAATCACTAACCGACGATCAAGGCACCTTAAGGCCGGGTATAATGCAGATTTATAAAACCTGCCATAGTAGTTAATCCAGCCTTGAATGACAGGATTGAACATGTAGGCTAAGTCCTCCAGGCTCTTGTCACTGCGCCTGGGCCAATTCCACTTTCGTGAGGTTTGTCGAATTGCCTTTGCTGCTTTATTGCTGATAGCAGGAGAGAAGTTAATGAAGAATTTCCCCCACCGGTTCTTTGATCTTCGGGCACGAAAGGTATAGCCCAGAAAATCAAAACTTGTCAGGAAATAATCTTGTTGCCGGTCTGCATCCTTGAAATAAACAATTTTCGTCTTTTCCGGATGCAGTTCCAGTCCCACATTCTCCATTCGCTCATTCATCTTTCTGAGCAAATATTCTGCCTGGGCAAGGCTTTTACAATGGCACACTGGTCGAGTAGCCCGAGGGAACCGCCCCCTCAGGCTCTCACAGAACCGGACGTGAACGTCTCCGCTCATCCGGCTCCTATTGACCAGCCCATGCATAGAGCAATAAAACGGCTTTGCTTGGTTCAATCCAATCCTCCTGTTTCCAGTTGTTTTCTTTACTTCAAGCTGGTCAATGCTCCCCCTTCGCTCCAATTCCATTACAGAACCTTCATCACTACTACGGGTCGCTCCGCCCCTGTGCCCTGCATCGGTACTCTCATACTTACGGGTCCTCCGCTTGTATTTCTCCCTTAGCATCAGGGCGACAGGTTCCCACGTTCCACACAAAAGCCTGTCCCAAGTTCACGCCACCTCTATGCCGGAGGCCGCCCGGCCAATAAACAGGTAGCCGCCGAACTTGTCCCGGGTTAACGATTACCCCCCGGTTTTGACCTCATCCCTACGCTTTCGACACTTCAATAATGATTCACTTGCGTTCGTCTCCTTGGGACCCACCTGACAAGATCTTGTCTTGCCTTTTCCGTAACGCTCACCACCCCGGCTCTTAACCGACGCAGCTTACGGTGGTTTGAAGCCTCCACCTGCATAGCGGCTTCGAGGGGCCTTCCCTCATCTTTTGTGCAGCATGGCTGCACTGTTTATTGCAACAGTGTCTGCCTTCGTGGCACACCATCATCTGCATAACGCTCAAACGGTATGGTCGGGAACTGCCTTTCCATCCAGTTGTCAAATGCATAGTGCAAAAAGAGATTGGCCAGCAAGGGACTGATAACGCCTCCTTATGCGAAGTAAAACATTATGCAAAGTATTGTAAATATTCGGGTTAGTAATTTTTAGGTTGATTTGAGTAAAGCCTTAAAATTCTGGTCCAAAGGATAAACCCAAACGTCTTTGATTGGAACAATCACTGTCCCTTTCTTTGGGTTAGCACCTAATTTACCACGCCCTTTAGTTTCTCCAACAATTTGCCAATTTGCGGCTTTATAACAGGTTCCTGCGAAACGATCTTTTTGAACAAACGTCTCAAGCATTACAGGCCGGATGTTATATTTGTTGTGCCAATCATTCGGGAGTCGGTGTGTTATCAACGAAAGAATTTTGGATGCTAAATTTTTCGATTGAATCCACGGCAAAATAAGGAACCTGGCATTATTCACAATCAAATGCAAATTTGCCTTTCTTTGATCATGAGTCCATCCAATAAACTGATCTCTTGGTGCGGTTTGCCAAGCCGCTGCACCAAACCCTGCCAGGGCAACGATTTGTTCGCCGGCAGTGATGAAATATCGAAGTTGGGCACCCGGCAAAGGCTTATGCCCAAGATAATGATATCTTTCGATGTATTCATTCCACAAAGCAGATGTCGCTTTGCTAACGATCTGCGAATTAAGTTCCGGCAAACGGTGAACCGGACATACAACCCGGCGTTGGGGATCAGTAGCTGAAGTTAATTTAATGCGTCTATCAGGCCTTTTTTTCCGAGTAGATGGCGGCAGGCATATGACTCCATCCTTTTCCATCTTCAGCATCGCAACACGGCACGACATATCTTTGGTTTTCCCGTCGGGTTTAAACCATTGGAGAATCCGGCAGACCTCTATTGAAAGTCGTGTTCGGTTGAACTGGGGGTTATTTTTTATGAGAGCCCTGATTTGTGTTATTTCTGTTGGGGTAAAATCCCGGCCACAGTATCGGATCATGATGTATCTATCGGTTTTGACAATTTATCCAGGCGGGCCTCATCCATTTCCCAGGGAAGAAAATGTGATAATTCTTCAGGTGCTTTCCCATGGTTTACAGCGCAGGCGTTAAGGTATGAATTTAACCAGTGGTGACAGTTTAGTCCCCATAAATCCAAGGTTTTAAAAAGTGAAAACATCATCGCTGCCAGTTGGGCGCTCCATACACTTCCTGAACCATAAAAATTTTTACGACCTGTTACAGGATTCCGAATGGCATTTTCACCTTTATTATTATCCATGGGGACTTCCGGGTGTTCGACAAATACACTCAATCCCTCCCAATGGTTTTTCAGGCTTTTCAAAATTTTGTATTTAGCATTGGATAACACCGTCAAACTTGATTCATCGGGATTGTGTGATTCTATAAATGCATCTCGGTCCTGCGTCATTTCGTTCATTTTTTCAATCAAAGATTTGTGTTGCTTTTTGAATGACTCCGACTGCCATTCCACAGGAAATGCTTTATTAAAGGATGCACAACGCAGATTGTTTATATGATACAGCTCTCCGATTTTTTCAATCCAGCTAAATGTCCATTCTTCCAGTTCCGGATACTTCCTGGCAGCATCCAGAAAATCACGTCGGACGTGTGCCCAACAAAAGGCCAAAATAATGAAAGGCATTTTGTTAGCCAATGCTTTATAAGCGCTATACCGGTCGCAGATAACAATGATTTTACTTTTCCGGGTATTTTCAAAATAGGATATCGGAACATCTGCACCTCGTCCTTGCGCAATCATGAAATACACAACGGATTCAGAACGACTGACCCATAACCACCATTTATTGCCGATTTTACCTATAATTTCTTCAAAGACCTTCCAGATGCTTTCATCTTGATGGAATCTGTCTTCGGTCATTTGCTGAAGGTAAAGCCTGTTGTAGATGGGTTGAAATAATTCTTTAAGATTTTTCAAACCACCTGAAATTGTACCGGCCGAAATGGGTAAACCAAGCTCCCCATACTGATTTAAGAGACGATTGGTCGGCTGGCAATAATGAAATTTGTTCAACAAAACATCTGTCCAGATTGAAATGCCGTATGGGCTTTTGGGCATCAGTTTTGGAGGTATCGGCGCAGTAAGAGCTTGAGGCACTCCTTTACATGAGCATATTTTTGTCCCTGTTTGGCGGACAATTCTCCTTGTGTAGGCTTTGACTTCAACCTCAATAATTTGGGTTTCAGGCCCCGTATTCTCATCAAGTGCGTAGGGCAACCCGCAACAAGGACATACTGGATTTTCCGGAAAACAAGCTTTCTCATCTACGACGGGAAGGTCAGGACGCTCTGTCAGGCCGTGACCTTCACTTCCAGGTTGTTGGCCACGAGGCCTTTTGTCCTTATTTGCTTTTGGATTGGCTTTTTCTGTTTTTGACGTTTTCTTTTCACTTTTTTTTCCAAATAGCCGGTTTTTTAGATCCCGGATTTGGCCATCTTTTTCTTTTATCTCCTGCTTGAGCCTCTCTTCTCGCAAAAGAGCTTTTTGGTGCATGGATTTCCAATAACCCACCTGGTTTTTTAATTCCAGATATTCTCCCTCTGGGATTGAAATATATGGCTGTGAGTCGGTTGGTTGATCAATAACCCGACCATCAATTTGATGGATGCACGCTGTGGATAAATTTTGACAAGAAAACACCATACTTCTTCTTGTATCAATATTTTATGTCCGTGTCCCGTTTTTTTTTGAGGTGGGAGAAAAAATAATTACTAACCCGAATATTTACAAAGTATTCAACTGAAACCCTTATAAATAAGTGACTTCAACTCAATTTCCTTTGCATAATATTTAAGATTGTTGCAGTTTTGAGAGCCAAAAAAGTAAGATGTTTTTATATTATTTTTATCAATCCATGCATTTTGATAACTACAAACTAAAACTTTTGGAAAAATATTGCAGGGTATTATGCCAAGTAAATTCATAATGAATATAGGCTTTATCAGTATTTCAACTGAATACTTTGCATAATTACTTACTTCGCATAAGGAGGCTTATGCAAAGCTTTGCATAAGCCTCCTTGCGGGGTTCCCTTCTTTGGATAGAATAGTGTGTGATCTGTCATCATCACAGGGGCTTTCAGCCACCGTTCTATATACAGAAGCACCCATTTGTCATCCGTGTGATGCCGAACTGCTTTCATCAAAAAATCATGGTCAATATTATCGAAAAATCCTTTAATATCAAGATCCAATACCCAGTCATATTTCCAGCAATTCTCCCGGGCTTTCCCAACTGCATCCAAAGCAGATTTCTCTGGTCGATAGCCATACGAATCCGGATGAAAATGTTTTTTCAGTTCCGGCTCCAATTGCTGTTTGACTATCTGCTGAGCGATTCTGTCCGACACTGTCGGTATTCCCAGCGGTCTCATTCGACCGTCTCCTTTGGGTATTTCCACTCTCATTACCGGAGGAGGGAAATAACTGCCGGAGGACATCCGATTCCAGAGTTTGTAAAGATTGTCCTTTAAGTTAGACTCAAACTCTTCGATTGACTGTCCGTCTACACCGGCAGCCCCTTTGTTGGCTTTAACCCGTTCACATGCCTCCACTACTTCAAGTTTAGGCATACAAAACGGCTTTGCTTGGTTCAATCCAATCCTCCTGTTTCCAGTTGTTTTCTTTACTTCAAGCTGGTCAATGCTTCCCCTTCGCTCCAATTCCATTACAGAATCTTCATCACTACTACGGGTCGCTCCGCCCCTGTGCCCTGCATCGGTACTCTCATACTTACGGGTCCTCCGCTTGTATTTCTCCCTTAGCATCAGGGCGACAGGTTCCCACGTTCCACACAAAAGCCTGTCCCAAGTTCACGCCACCTTTATGCCGGAGGCCGCCCGGCCAGTAAACAGGTAACCGCCGAACTTATCCCGGGTTAACGACTCCCCCCCGGTTTTGACCTCATCCCTACGCTTTCGACACTTCAATAGTGATTCACTTGCGTTCGTCTCCTTGGAACCTACCTGACAGAATCTTGTCCTGCCTTTTCCGTAACGCTCACCACCCCGGCTCTTAACCGGCGCAGCTTACGGTGGTTTGAAGCCTCCACCTGCATGGCGGCTTCGAGGGGCCTTCCCTCATCTTTTGTGCAGCATGGCTGCACTGTCTATTGCAACAGTGGCTGCCTTCGTGGCACACAGTCGTCGGCGTAGCGGCAATAGGCAACCGCCGGCTTCCATTGCCTGTTTTCGGCTATTGCGATGGGACGCTGCAATTTAATGCCGAAATTCCATGCCCAACGATCTTTCCGTACCTTTTTGTTCAAGTGTTTCGTCTCCAACCACTGATCAAATTCATTCAGCATGATGTTGGAGAGAAGTGGTGAAATAACCCCACCTTGCGGAACGCCTTCGCTTGAGGCACAGAATAGGCCACGATCTACATGGCCCGCTTTGACAAATCGCCAGAGCAAGGATAGAAAACGTTCATCACGTATCCGCTTTCGGACATACTTCAACAGTAGTTTATGGTGTACAGTGTCGAAATAGCTGGCAAGATCACCTTCGATTACCCACCGGCCTGACGAATGTGTACCATCCTGTAGTTGAAATTTCACGGTGCTAATTGCATGGTGAACACTCTGTTCAGGACGGAATCCGTAAGAGAGACGGTGAAGATCGCTCTCCCATATTGGGTCCATTGCCATAAGCATGGCACGTTGAACAATTCGGTCACGTATTGTTGGTATACCTAGTGGTCTCTTTTTGCCGTTGGCCTTCGGTATGTAAACTCGCTTGGCAGGAAGAGGTTGGTAGCAGCCGTCCAATAAATCAGAACGGATATCTGCAAGATACTGCTGCAGATTTGCCTCCATTGCCTGTTTGTCTACTCTGTCGACACCTGGTGTCTTGGCACCGCTTGATGCCAATGTCACCCGGGCGGCCTCTTGCAGCCAGGACCGATTTGCAATGAGCCGCAACAAACGATCAAACTTTCGTTCTTTGTCATCGGTAGCCCATGTCGCTAACTTGCTCTGCATTTCGCTGATTATCAAAGGTCTTCACCTCTCTATGGTCAGTTAATTTGTTGAACGAATCGTCTTAAACTGCCCCCTTCGCCATGTGACAGGCTCTCCCTGTCTCAAACTACTACGGGGGCTCCGCCAGCTTATCAGTCATCGGGGTCACACTCCCTTATCATCCTGGTAAGCCTTCCCCAGTCTACATGCCGGACTCAAAACATACTGGTTAGGTTGCCGATCGCAATCTTTTCCCTTGCTTTCTGCAAGTCGATACGGATTTCATGGTTTAGCTGCGCACTTTCCATGATGCCCTGCTTTCCGCCATACTTGTGCGGACAACATTCGAAAGCGGCGTCCATACATATAACGTCACTTTAGTCCATATTCCACCTATCAAGCCATTTAGGTGGAGGCGACATTTCAGCCCACAGACGCGAATTAATCGGTTCGTGTTCCTCAACCTTCCAGTACTCAGCTTAGAGACGCATCTTGGCTTAATGGCTTCGCCTCACGTCCCGTTTCCCACGGGCTACGTCACCCTGTCAGTGCACGACAGGTCACCGCCGCTTCAGCTCTCGTTTTGCCGCAGCGCAAAACGGTCATTTAATATTTACCTCCTTGCATTTATTAAATGAATTCCAAACATGCTCAAAGCCTTGGCAGCAACTTCCTGTTGCCTCCAAGGGATGGGCGCACAATATGTAATATCCCAGGACCATATCTGATTAGGGCCACATGCCGTGAATGTTTCCGGGCTATGTCTATGTGCTGGATTGCTTGCCTGACGGTGCTCGTTCATCTTCAGCGTTCTCAAAATTCGATACATTGTAGACTCAGATCCCATATATATCCCCTGGTCAGCAAGCTTTGGAACGATTTGATTTGGGCTAAAATCTGCATATTCCTGAGATTCCAATAGATTGACAATGTTATCTTGCTCTTCAACCGACAACTTATTGGCAGGAACGGCACGAGAACCCTTACGCTTGTCTGTTGTCCCCTGCTTTTTCCAGCGCTGAAGCGTTCGCACTGTTAATCCCAATAATTGTGCAGCCTTGCTTTTACTGGCGCCGGCTTGGCAGGCCTCAGATATCAAGGTTAACACGGACCGTTTATCCTCAGAGGTTATCAATCTTCCTCTGGCTCCCCCCAGATCGCCTGGGCTTTTTTTTTAAGAACCAGCAAGGCCGCTGTTTCTGCAAGTGCTTTTTCTTTCCGGGAAAGATCGCGTTTTAAAGAGGATATTTCTTTTTTATATTGTTTTTCCTTCTCATTCTGCTTTTTATCCGTAGTGTTTGACATACCGGAAATGGCATCTTTTCTCCATTGCTCCAGGTGATGGCAAAAAATTCCATTTTTACGGCACCAGGCAACGCATTTTTCTGAAGTCATAGTTCCTGTTTCTATAAGTGCTGAAATTCTTTGCTCAGAAGACCAGTCTTTGGGGCGCTTTGCTTTTGATTTCAATGTAGTGTTGCCGCTTTCTTTATATTGTCTTAGCCCTTTTCCGATTGTTGATCGGCCAACTCCGAATTCTTGTGAGATCTCATGGTGGGGTTTGTTGCCCAGTAATACCTTTTGTAACACTGCTTCTTTGATTTGGATAGAATATCCCATTTTCATTACCTCAATGCCCCGAATTTAATTTTCAATTGAGGCGACATCTATCCTGACACAGGGGACTCTTGAGTAAAATATTTTGATTGTACCTTATTTGACTAATAACTTGAGCGTTTCCTGCGAGCTTCGACGCTTCATCCATGAACTCAGCATTCCCATATAACCCCCATGTCCTAGCGGACACAACGAAGCATGAAACACTTGCAAAATTTGAAAAATGGTCATAACTATCCAAATTTTTAATCGCCAAACTAAAATGAAAGGGATAGTCATGACCAAGAAAGCAAAGAATAGCACATTAATCCAAATCGTTCACCCAATTTGTTGTGGTTTGGATATCCATAAAGACAAAATTTCGGCCTGTTTAATCACTGTTGATGATAATGGGAAAGAACAACATGAGATCCGGGAATTTTCATCATTTACTCAAGATTTGAAAAAAATGAAAACATGGTTGATTGAAAATAGTTGCCCTGTAGTGGCAATGGAAAGTACCGGGGTATATTGGCATCCGGTTTATAACACCATAGAAGATACGATGGAGGTTGTTTTGGTGAATGCCCGGCATATTAAAAAGGTTCCCGGCAGAAAAACAGACATCTGTGACAGTAAATGGCTTGCCGGACTGCTTCGTCATGGGTTGGTAAGGGGTAGTTTTATTCCCCCCGAACATGTCCGTGAATGGCGCGAATTAAGCCGATTGAGAAAGATATATACAGAATCTCTCGCTGATTATAAGCGACGGGTTCATAAATTATTTATCATGGCAAATATTAAAATTGATTCGGTCGTTTCTGATTTGTTCGGGCTTACCGGTTTGAATCTCATTGATTTGTTATGCAAAAACGATGAAGTGACTTTGGAAAAAGTTCAGGAATGCACAAAAGGCAGTCTTAAAAAGAAAATCCCTGAATTGTATCTAAGCCTCCATGGATATTTTAAAGATCATCATCGATTCCAACTAATTGGCATGATGGAGGCCATCGAGATGTTTCAAAGACAAATTGAACAGATTAATGCCAGATTGGAAATACTTACCAGTGATCATAAAAATTTACTGGAAAGATTAGATGAAGTTCCCGGGATCGATAAGAAGTCAGCACAATCCATTCTTGGAGAAGTCGGGGTCACATTGGATGATTTTAAAAACATGGTCGCTTTTGTTGCATGGGCCGGATTGTGCCCTGGAAACAATGAAAGCGCAGGTAAAAGGAAAAGTGGCCGGAACGCGGTTCGAAATCATCCATTCAAAACGATTTTAGTCCAAGTCGCTTGGGCCGCGATCAAGACGAAGGGCTCATATTACAAAGCCAAGTATTATAAACTCAAATCCAGACGAGGTGCCAAAAAAGCGATTGTTGCCATAGCACATAGAATTGCAAAAGCCATTTACAACATCATCAAAAATGGAGACAGATATAAAGACCTCGGAGAAGAATACTTAAGCAAGCCCAACAAGCAAAGGATGTTGAAAAATTTGGCAAAAAAGGCTGATGAGTTAGGGATGAAACTTGTACCGTGTGAAGGTTAATCGACTTTATCAAAATGTTTTGTACGGATGTTGATTAGAGGAGTATAGAAGACAATAGATTTTTGATTCAGCAATAAAAAGTCGGATGTTGAAATGAAGCCTTAGAGCGCGAATATAACATGACTGGTCGGTTTTTTGTACAACGAACTGTTGGACTTCCATCAGGAGGTACCACGCATATAAAACTTTTATAGGATAAACCGACCGCCGCTGATGATTTAAAAAGTTGCCTTCTGTGCTTAATTAAATTGTTACCCAAAATGAGATAGATTTATCGATTTGATACCTTTAATTTGTAATGTTAATGAAGTGTTGTGGAATAAAAACCATAAACCAACGGAATATTATTCCCTCTTTACGGGGGAGTGTTTCATATAAAAGGCATCTGCAACGATCGCTTCTATTTTTATTTCCGGGTGTTTCTCTACAAAGGTTTTTAAAAGACCATTGGCAATTATTGGAATGGTTGGATATTCTTCTGAGCGCACCGGTTTTTTTGGACATTTTGATTTTGGCACGCCTACCTTTTTTAATCTTTTATCCTCCTTGGTCCATTCGCTGATTTTTGGGTCAGGAACATGAAAGGCGTAGCCTATTGGAATGGTTATTTTCGGTGTTATCAATAGCAAAAATACTAAGCCTTGCCCCATGCAAAAACCACCTGTTGATTTGTCTTTTATTTTGTGGACCCCAAAAATTTTTGTTGTGCATTTACTGCGCTCTTTATCGGAATCATCAATACTGACAGCACCTTTGGTAATGCCATATACTTTGAAAATAATTTTAAGGCTAAGATGGAACAGATGCTCCCAAGCAATTTTAGAATGGCGAAACATCCAGGAGAGAGTTGTTGTTTTATACCGTCCCACACTGATACGGGAAAAAGCAGCCCAATTGATGCTGCTGGTCAAGATGATTCCAGTGATGCAGAAACCCAGCCAAGCTTTTTGTGATTTGCTTAAGGTCATCCCTGGGGAATGCTCTGTTAACTCAGTATTCAGTGAATCAGTATAATTTTCAACAAACGGCAACAGCTTATTTATTAACACATCCGCCTCATTCATTATTTTTATAAATGAGGTGTTATACTGCAATTGAACTCTTGTATTCAAATAACATTTATTTTACTCTGCTCATTGAAGGCTGGCCAACCGATGAGTGAGATATCAGTTTGGAAAATTGGTATTATAGCATCGACTTGACCAGCCTTTGCATTTTTCAATACTGATTACCTGGTCTTCCCCCAAAAAAACTGGATCATCGAGTTAAAGATTCCGGATCTCCATGCTTATCAATGTGGACAACGGATTTCAGGCGTTCCCCAGCAGCCACATTGATCCGCTGCTGACTTTCGCGAAGGATACCTTGAAGGGCTTCCGCCAGTTCATCTAATCGATAGTTTGCCATTACCGCGCCCTGTACAGGATATGTGCGTTACGCAGCAGCCGTTGGCTTCTGCGTAACTCGTACCCCGTCCTTATTCATCTATCCAGACCGGTTTGCGGCTGAATCCGACATGATAGATCAACCATTGCAAGACCGCCTGATGCTCACCGATATTGAGGATCTTAAAGCTTTTCTCTATACCGATGATGGTCCCTTTGGGTGGACCGGTCAGACACTTGTTCAGGAGGGCCATCGCCGCTTCAACATCCTCATCGCTGAGAATCTTGTTCGGGTTCTTGGTACCAACAGTGATCCGTTTTACGTATTTAACATCAGTTAAGTCGAACATTTGCTGAATTGTTATTCTGTTGGTGGATTAAGTGGTTTTGCTTCTCCAATTGCTTTCGGTGCAACAGAGGTCTGCAGAATGTCCATTACTCGAGCCAGACCTTCCGGCATCCCTTCATCTGAGGCGTGGACCGAAACATGGTATTTGGCAGAGTTATCCGATTTACGGGTACTCTCCTTGTGGGAGGAAACTTTCCCCTGAACAGACACCTTGGCGGAAAAAGGTCCATAGCCGATAAAAGCCTCAGCCTGTAAAGCTGCCTCTGCATCCACTGAAGATTTGGTTTCAAAGGACGACTTGACCTCCATGTCAAAGGTGATATCAACTGTTTTGATGCTAAGATTCGGAACGTTTACCAGCGCCAGCAGCGGCACCTCAAGTTCAACTTCTTGTTCACCGATTATCGTAGTGAGAGAGCCATCTTTTTCTTTTTTATTTGGAAGTTCAACCGGTCGATTGAACTTGAATGATGCGGTCCGCGTTTTTTGACTCTCTATTGTCCCATCTTCTTTGAATTTCGTATCAAACCCGATAACCTTGATGAAATCTGCCGTTGCCCGGGCAAGCTTCAATTGGGAATCACATGCGGCAGTAAGCGGCCCACCGATCAGGGTATCCATTGGTAGTCCTTGGAATTGATCCGACATAGTTACGAGTTCACCAGCCATTTTTTTCTCCTTTTTTCAGTTATGTGTGGAACCTGCAGAATTCAATCGATATCGCCTTGAGTTTGCAATAATCTGTCAACCAGGCGAGCCATCCCTTCGGAGATGTCCTGCCCTTCAACCTTCATAACTACATGAGCTGTTCCAGATTTCTTTTTGAAAACGCCACTGCCGCGCAGATCAAGATTTATCGACTTCAATTTTTTACCCGGTTCATTGCCAGGCTCCGACCCGGACTGCACATCCGGGGTGTCGCCGTCTTCCAAAGCACTGACACCGACAAGATCAGTGTCGAAACTGATTTCAACCTCTTTGATCCTCAATAAAGAGTTGGCAACGACAGTGAGCAAAGGAACTCTGTAGCGCGCATCCTCACCCGCTTTGTCTGGGTGGAGAGAGGGAACGAGAACATCGAAATTTTTAGGACGGTGGTATTTATCGAAATAACTGAGAAAATTCTTGATTTGGTGCTCTTCAATACGGCTTTGAGCTTCGACAACCGCCCCTGCAAGCCCTTCGATCAAATTATCTAAAGATTCATGCTTGGCCATCAACATACCTCCAAAAGATGGATATCAAGCTAAAAATAGGGGATTCTTCAAGACAAAGACCCCACGATAAAAACTCAATTCAGATTTATTTAAGCGAGAAGGGATGCACATACAAAGAAGACAGTGCGCAAATCCAAACCACCACAAAAAAACTGTACCTTTTCGTACAAATGTCCCCGCTGGCCCTATTTAAGCCTGCACACATATCCTTATTAATATGCCTTAAGCCCATCAAATGTTAGTTGTGGGCGGGAATAAAGGCTTTAATATCTGTCTGCAAACGAATCATAATAACCGCATTAGGCAATCTGAGATTTAATCAATTCGGATTCCATGCGCCTTCGTTTTGCTATCCCTGCAAGTTTATGGTCCTGCTGCATGAGTCCAATCAACTTGGCAACGTCCTTCCAGTTTTTTTCATCAAGCGGTTTTTTAAGTACTTCAAGTGCCCTGTTATGAGCTCCCCTGTTATAAGACAATGAAAGCATAACGGTCTGAATGGAAGGAGGTGTATCCTTATCGGATAACGTTTTAAACCTCTTGGAGATAGCTTCCCAGTAAGGTTTTGCAGCATGTGGAAATATTTCATCAGATTGAGTTTTACTAATTTTAATGGATTTAAGCTCGGAATTCGAAAATAGAAGATTTTCAGCCTTTTTACCTTTTACTCCCAATACATCTCTTACCGCTTTAAACTGAGCGGGAGATAAAAGCCCTGCATATAATTTATCAACCAGTTCCGGGGCAGCATATCCAAGATCTATTCCCGGATCAAGGGTCACACCCGACTCTCCTCCGGGCCAGTATGCCATTCCCGCATAGCCTTCACGTGCATGAACCCATGGCAGATCACCCCTAAATCCTCTTAGCAGTTCGGATGCCTCGGTTACAACAGGCCCTTGCTGTTCATTACCTTCAAGAACTTTCCATGTATTTGGGCTGATTATTCCATCTGCATCAAGGCCTTTATCATTCTGAAAAATTTTTACGGCTTTTTCCGTCCCTTTTCCAAACAAACCGTCTATATCAACCCTATATCCTGCTTTTACAAGAAGATTCTGCAGTTTTTTTACTTCATTCCGCATTTTGGGTCTTTGCCTTTTAAAACCATCGCCGGGTTTTAATACTTTTTTTGACATAGGAGTCTCCTTTGTTTTTTTTTATGTCACCGGGATTTCAAGTATATAAGAGCCTTCTTATCTTATTTCCCTGACATGCTTTTTATGGGTTGTGTCGGATAAACGATTTTCTTGATAATGCTTTTGGGTTCCAGCTCTTTTACGTCGGATTTATTTTCATCTTGGGCCGTTTCAAGGTCATACCCGAATACATTGTTGTCCTTCAAACTTTTTGCGATCATGTCTCAGGGCGCATTCCCATTTTCCCGGTCATGCCGCTGGCACTGGATTGTGCGTGTTTGCCATCTATTTCAAGCAGTTCCAACGCCCTGCTTTATAAAATGATCGTAGCATAATCATTTTTTCTGCATTCTCCCGATACCCAAAAGTGCATGGGCCTTTAAGACGTAAATTCACCACTCTACGAAGAACGTTCAATAGCACCGCTGCCAATAGGTAAGTTCAACGCTTTTACCGTTGAGAAATCCAGCCTTCTTTCATTGCGCACAAAATAATCCCGTTCCGCCTTGATAGTCTTACTGTTTCTGCCTCGACAAAGTATCTGAACACACAAATCGACGCCCTGAAACAGGCCGGGTACACCAAAATTTAAGACTCTGTTCCCTTTAAATGTTGAAAATTAATTAAAGGTCGATGGTTAAAGGACTTTTCATTTTATAGTTTCAACGTCTATCAAAGCCGATTTAAACTGTTATTACAGTGGCTTTGTCATTGTCTGGCCATTAATTTCAACATTTAAAGGGAACAGAGTCAAATTCAATTACACAACTGAACAAAAACAACGTTCCACATAAAAACTGTACCTCAGAGCAGTTACCCTCCTGTTAGGCCAAATAATAAAATCGCGGCAATTTGGTAAGATGGGCAACGCGAAGCGTGCCCATCAGAAAACCAGTGTGGCATGACTGCATAGATATACATCCATTCTTACATAAAAAGCCTGGGATGTACGACACTTTGATTTAAAGGCAGTTCCTTTTTAATCCATTTGGTATAGAGATTGATCATTTCGCTGGTGCCGACAGATTCAATTTTTCCCAGGTCAATATTCAGTTTGGTGATGCCTAAATTGAGTCCTAATTTGAAGCGGGAATAACTGTTGTCTTTATGATCTTCCCGTCGGTAGCAAAGACGGATAGACTCTAAATTCTCCGGCGTCACACTTGTTTTTTTCAGCTGAGTTCTGAAGTTTTTGGGCAGTGTGTTATTTTCAAGAGGAACAGGCTCTTCAAGGTTGTGGGCAAAACTGGCCTCGATGAATAATGCCCCGGGGTACTGCTGGGTGACATCGGCGTATAACTCTCTGAACGTATAATCTTCCAGGAAATCACTCAATTGCTCTTTGGGGATGTAAAGTGATGCGGCGAGTGTTGAGAGGTACTCTTCCGATGCTTCAGGATTTGCATAGTACCGGTTTAAGTTAAAAACTGAAACGGATGTGCTGGCAACATAACCTGAGCCACTTAAAAATTTCGGAGTTTTTACTGCCCAGACCGCAATGGCTGACTCATAGGCAATGGTATTGATTGCGTTGTATGTACTTTCCGGTCCGATGGTGTTGTCTGAGATCTGTGACTGGGCCTGGAGCTTTAAACCGGTTTTGGCGGATGCGGTGATGCCGACTTGTTTGAAAAGGAGTCGGGTATCCTGAATTTTAATGATCTTTGTGGACGGATCGGTGATGCTTTGAAAACGATAATAGCTTATTTTTAAATTGGCAGTGGCGGTGATGTTTGCATTAACTGCATCGACCTGGCAACTTAATGACTCAATACCAATCTCGGCTTTGGCACCGGTGTATGCTCCTATGTTTGAGCCCAGATCGTATGCGTGAGACCAGAGAGTTATCCCGGGTACGGCAGGTACGACAGAGGCATAATTGGGCGGCAGTTTATTCACCAGGTTGAATATGGGGGTCTCCATAGCTAACACAGAGTCATAGTATTTGGGGGATTTATCTGAAATTGTAAGGTACATGCCTCCGATTGCGGCTTCCACACTGGCTTCTATTTTGGCTGTAAGGCTCAAAGAAGCTATTTCCATGTTCTGGATAATATCAGAAGTTTTTGCTTCTACCCCCAAAGAAGCAGTAATTTTAGCCCCCAGTTTCAGGCCGCCGGACCATCCGATCATATTCATCAGGCAATAGGTTGACGCCTTGTCCTGCAGGCTCATATCATTGCCTGTGTCTTTTTGAATCGTAGAATAGTCATTTTGGCGCTCGATAGCAATGACTCTCTCCGATGATCTCTTGCCGGTGAGGTTGACCGAACCTTCCAGGCTTACACCTTCAACGGGAATAAACAGCTTGGCGAAATCGAAACTGATATCAAATGAAAGGCTTTTACCCCGGGTCAAACAAGCAGACGATCCTTCTCCCCGCTTATTGTAGCCTGTGCCCAATAAAAAATTCAATCTCTCTTTGAACTCTTTTTCTTTGTTGGGCAAAAGAATAAGTCCGTATTTGACATAAAGCTTAAGAATTTCCACTTCTTTTTTTGTGAGCTGGGGGATTGCAAGGTCCTTTTCATATATTTTTGTGAGAACATCCAGTGTGTATGCGCCCAAAACGGATGTGCCAAATTTATTATCCGACTTGACCAAAAACGTTTTTTTGTTATCCAGATAATCTTTTGTGGGAATGCGCAGATTTGATAATTCTTTGGTTATTTGAGGCAGCAGTTGATCAATCAATTTCTTTTTTTCCGCGTTGGTTTCTCCTCTTTTAGTTAGCCATAAATTGCATTGTTTTTTCATATCCAGCAAATACCAGTACTGTTCGGCGGCACTGTTGTTGTTTGCATAGTATTCATTCAAATCCTCCTGGATGATGCGGAAAATAGAGTTGAATCCAGTGCTTGTTGCTGTAATGTAATCAATTAATTCCTGAGTTATGTCCAATGCCATTTTGTCCCCTCCTTTGAAGTTAGTCCGTGGGATAAAAATAAATCTTTAACGCGCCTCCGGGGGCCTTCCTTTGGGTTCTGCCGGGCTGACGTTTGAAATTTTTTATTAGTCTCAAGTAAGGTTAAAACCTCCGCCTTTAGGCGGATAGATTTATCACTCCCATTTTGATATTCATTATGCCTCAACTTAAGAAGGGCTTATGGAATATAGATATGGAAGTAATACAGTTGAAATCAGCATCATAAAAGATGTTGTCAGCAAAGATCATATGCATATCTTTGTTTCTGAACCTCCGACAATGGCTCCGAGTGAAATAATGCGGCGGATCAAAGGCCGGAGTTTAAGCAAGCTTTTTGCAGAGTTCCCCCAGATCAAAAAGCGATACTGGGGAAGGCACTTTTGTGCAACGTCAGGTCAAGTCTCCGATGAGATGATTCAAAATTATATTAAGCATCACTTTGAACCCAATAAAAATGATAACTTCAAAACCGAAGGTTAACAAACGGGTCTTTGACCCGTATCCGCACTTTCAGTGCTTATTTTAAAACCACCGACTTTTAGTCGATGGTTGTTTAGTTACTATAAACCGCCTGTACTTTTTTACATTTTCTTCAAGGCTGGTAGGGGATGTGATCAGTCTGTTGAATATGCTGTACTCTTCGATAATGCCGAAATCTTTGATACCCGATTCGCCATTCCCTAGAACAAACTGAGTGGGTGTTATCTTTAAAATTCTGCCTATCGGTGAATGATCTATAATTGTTCTTCCGGGGGCTTCGGTTTCGCCTTTTTCCCGTGCGTTGATCTCTATGGTCTTTTTGAGCAAGGTAAGGTTATCGATGTCTGCTTTAGATGTTATCTTTGTAAACAAAAGTACTTTTGCAGTGTTAAACTGTCGGGGGGTGAGCCCCATAAAATGAACTGCACAGCAGATGCTCCACCAGGGGATGATATCAATGCAGATATATTCGCTGCCTGCGATCATCTTTAAAGTATCATCGTCCACCTGGGTCAGGTAACCCAGTTTCAATTTCGTGTTTGTATTGTTCAGGACAAAGATGCTTTGCAGGTATCCAGATACAACATTACGCACACACTTTTCTTCATCCGTTTTCAATTTTTCGAAGTTGTCTGTATTTCGTGAGACAAGGGGCAGGGAAAATCCCGGATATTTTTCTCTCGTATGCAATCCAAGGTCGCCATAGCAGAATTCGAACAATTTATCCTTGTCCATAGCCATATCCAACCGTTGTGATTTTCCATAATTGAGGACCAGCTCATAACTGATTTGGTCATTCAGGGTTTTCCACGGAGCTTTTATGAGTCTCCATTGTTGAATCCATCTGTTCATTTCAGCAAGATCATCGTACGGGTCATCCATGATATTCATATTGACATGCAGGACTTTTAAAGAATTTTGTCCTGTAAATATTCTGTTGTGCAGTTCATTGAGGAGATCTTTTACCTTCTCTTCATTTTGCTTGCTTTTTTCCGGCACGACAATGTCTAAACCGATCAGCAGGTTTTTGACAGATCTGCTTTCATTGTCTTTGATCCAGTTGCTATATTTGTCAACGGCGGCCTTTAATAATATAGCAAGGGGATTCCCGTCTTTGTATTCTGCTTCTGAAGGGGGGGGGGGGACCTTCAATAAGAAACGGACGGAAATATTTTCGCTCTCGGTGAACAGGTGGGTGGCATACCATACGATCTGAAGTATTTTGTCATAAGGTGTCGTCGCAAGCCCGTTTATAAAGTCATCAACATTGGCAACTGCTTCAACATAGAATGTATCCTGGTTGTCGATTCCGGATCTCCAAAAAGAGTCATATATCGTTTGTCCATGGTCGTAGGCAAACTGACGCAGGCGATCCAGACTGTATACATGTGTGGCATTTACCTCTACCTTAAAATGGTTGCCAAAGGCCTTGAAAATAACCTCTTCGGGTAGATTTCTGGTGGCCATAAGGATATCTTGTGAGGGGGGGAGATAGAGGCAGCAGAGCGCTTTGCGGATATTTTGTAGACAATATTCATTGATGCTGCCGGTGATGATAAAATTTTTATTTCTCAACGTGTTTATTTTAATGAGTGCATGGTTGAAAAAAACGATCAAGTGTGAAGCCGTGGTCTCTTTATCAGTCATATTATTACTATCGGAATTCACGACTATTTCATTTAAATAGTCGTGAATTACACCGTTCTCATTCTCGATTACTTTAATTGTAAACAGATTGATTAGCTTGTCCAGTATGGCACAATCCATAGCCATACCGCGTGCCATATTGATACCGGGGATATGGCAGATTGCACGATCCTGTTTTTCCATATCATCTTCTTGAGCAATTTTGCCGAGATTTATCATAACTTCTTTTAATACATTCTGTACAAGCCTCAAATAACAGGTATAGATATAGTTTCCATCTTTTTGGGAAAACTCCTTAATTACC
This sequence comes from uncultured Desulfobacter sp., assembly GCF_963675255.1. Classification (GTDB taxonomy): domain Bacteria; phylum Desulfobacterota; class Desulfobacteria; order Desulfobacterales; family Desulfobacteraceae; genus Desulfobacter. The sequence continues at coordinate 1,429,841 of NZ_OY775937.1, read as the reverse complement.
TTTATGTAACTTTCCGCCGGTAACCCCAGCTCAAATTGTGTGTTGAAATTTCCTATTGTTTGCATATGTTGATGTCTCATTTCTACGACTTAATGTGTAAACAGTTCATGGCTATGGGCTTATAAACTGTGGGTAACAGGGTGTCCCTGTGTGGGCTGGTTCCAGGGGGACAGGAGAATAGAGTTGAAATTTTATCCCGCCGGGGTGGCATCTTCATCTGGTACTTTTGCACTCTTCGGTTTCTCTTCATTTACTGTAAATATTTTCTTGTAGGCATCAAGGATATCAGCGCCCGTTATACCAACCCTTTTCCAGTAATCCACTGAGTTATCCATGTTTGCCTGGCATTGCTTGGTTACGGGGATATAGTTGTGGTCTTTTGTTTCAATATACTTTTGTGTGGCAACTCCCATTGTAGTCGATTGTACCGTTGCAATGTTTCTTATGGTGTCGGACGAATCCTGAACGGCGATTGCAATTGATTGAGCTATAGATTGGACAGCGTGTCCTGCCCCGTGCGATAGAGGGGACGTGTCTTTTTCTTTTCCCCGCAGACTATGTTTAATGATTTTGTTCGCATCGGCAGATAAAATTATGTGTTTTAGATTCAAGTCATTTAGCATAATATTTTTTCCTGTTAAGGGTGACTTCGTAAAAAATTAATCCGCCATGCAGGTGCACAGCGCGTGTGAATGGGATTTATAAAATGAATCCAATAGGGTAACGGGTAGAAATGGCGACTTATTACGATCATATTGCTATTTGATGATTGATAAGATTTTTTCACAGGTTCTGGCCACAGCCGCCGCCTCTATCTGCTTCATTTCATACTGTGTGGAGTTGGCATTCTGCATGACAAGGCTTAGGGAGTGCGCCAGGGATTCATAGGATACCGCCAGGGATTTATCGGGGGCCACCCCGATCGTTGCTATATTTGTATTGGCAACTGTGTTGAGAACTTTGGGATTGACGTCAGCTCGGAAAAAATTGGGGTCATTTGTCTTCCTAAAGTTTCCTGTAAACTAATTGATCATCTTGCTATGCAACCATGCGTAGCAAGGTTTTAACGAAAGATTTTTGTGGGTTTTGCCCCGGCACAGGGCAAACCCTATAAAAATCAGAACTCAATGCTGCCTCCGCTATAGTCTTGCGCACATCAGAAAATGCAAATCCGGCTCGTCCCCGAATTTTATGTCTTCTGTCTGGTGCATTTTCCAACCTGTCGGCATAGATCCATGTCAGCGTTGTGGCCATCATGCAGAAGTTAAGATGATTCAGTACGGATTCCGAATTCCGAACTTGTGATTTTGAGCTACCAATTTCCTGCTTGATCTCCTTAAATCCGGATTCTATTTTCCAGCGTGCGCCATAATATTCTATAATTTGCTCAACAGAAAGCGTTAAATCTGTGGTCATGAGAGCAACGTATCGTGTTTTCCGATAAACAAAAACAACTCGTACCGGACATTTCATCGTTTTCAACATAACGATTTGTGAATACGCCTGTACTTCCCTTGTTTTGCCGTACAAGAAAACCATATAAGCCCGGCACTTTTTTTTCCAGCATGCTGCACAATCAGCCACAGAACCCAGACGGCTGCCATATTTTCGTGGGCGACCAACCTTGCGTTTTCCTGTAGAAACAGGGGCAAGATCATATAGCGTAATATTTGTTCGCATACGAGAGAGTAGATGGAAAAAGCCGCCTTCACCACGACCCAGCCTGGACCAGAGGCCGTCATTGCCAAACCAACTATCTGCAATAACTAACACTGGTTGCTGAAAATAATTTCGAATATCCTTTATCATCGTGGCAGCCTGTGTCATCTTGCTTTCAAAGGAAAGAACCTTCCCTTTTCGTTTGGCAGTAGCAGATTTTGCCTCAATATTCTTTTTCATCATATAAAAACGAAAATCAAGGGGCAGGCAGGCCCATCGAGATTTTATTTTTTTCAATAATCCTACTGCCAGAATACACTGTGACCATGGATATGAACTCTGGTTTGACTTTGCTGCATGATCGTGAAAATGTGCGCAACCAAAAATTTTCCTACCACTTTTTGGGTTTATGGAATCATCCAGTGCTACCATTATTCGTCCGTCTGTACCTGGTGACGGAATCATTCCCCACATAGCTTGCCATAATTTTTTCCATGGCAGTGTTGGACTCGCCATAAATGCATAAAACCTCTGGCTATGCAGTTTTAGACCAAACAAAGTTTGAAGGGCACGTAACAGGTTAGAGGTGATTGATGATGTAAACGGTACCACTACAGCGAGCAACGTGTATGCAAACCAGACTTTTCTTTTCTGTCCCTGAGCTGTATTAGAAAATTCAGCTTGCAAAGGCTCTGTCAAATCACGTAATATAAACATGGTGGGTCGTTCCTTTTTTGTATAGTTTCAAGTATTTAGGCAATTGAAATATACTACAGGAGCGCCTACTTTTTCAAGGGTTATTGGGTCTTTATTTCAAATAAAAACAGTATGTTATCATAAAAAATCACTTAGGTTTGGCATGAAAAATGAAAATCAATTTCCATGCCAATTGCATTTTAAGTTGCCCTAAGGTCGGTTTTAATTTTTAGGAAACTTCAGTTGTCTTCTTTTGATCCGACATAGTTGGATAATCTCCCATTTGATGTGGTTGAATGGACAGGTTCCGATAATAACAGGCTCTTCATGAACCTGGTATTATCGGAGGTAACCCTAATTTTTATTAGGGATTAAGCATTTTGGTGATTGCCACTGTGCTCGAGGTCTGATGCGTGACATTGGCCTGCTGCTGTGCATAAACGGCATTGGCGGACGCCATGGCAACCGAGTTTCCGATGGTCTGGTAAAGGCTTCCCATTGCCATTGCAGGGGCTTCGGAGAGTACTTTTACATTTGTTTGTGTCACGGCATCTGTGACAGCTGGGCTAAGTTCTGGTAATTGAGGCATGATCGTCTCCTTATATTAATCATTTATCGTTAATCATTTTATTCAAACTGACAGTTGTGGCAGTCTGATAGGTCACATTGGCCTGCTGCTGTGCGTAAACGGCATTGGCGGACGCCATGGCAACCGAGTTTCCGATGGTCTGGTAAAGGCTTCCCATTGCCATTGCAGGGGCTTCGGAGAGTACTTTTACATTTGTCTGTGTCACGGCATCTGTGACAGCTGGGCTAAGCTCTGGTAATTGAGCCATAATCGTCTCCTTCTATTCGTTATTTGGCATTAACCATCTTGGTGATGGCAACGGTGGTGGCAGTCTGATAGGTTACATTGGCCTGCTGCTGTGCATAAACGGCATTGGCGGCCGCCATGGCAACCGAGTTTCCGATGGTCTGGTAGAGGCTTCCCATTGCCATTGCAGGGGCTTCGGAGAGTACTTTTACATTTGTCTGTGTCACGGCATCTGTGACAGCTGGACTAAGTTCTGTTAATTGAGGCATGATCGTCTCCTTCTATTCGTTATTTGGCATTAACCATCTTGGTGATGGCAACGGTGGTGGCAGACTGATAGGTTACATTGGCCTGCTGCTGTGCATAAACGGCATTGGCGGCCGCCATGGCAACCGAATTTCCGATGGTCTGGTAGAGGCTTCCCATTGCCATTGCAGGGGCTTCGGAGAGTACTTTTACATTTGTCTGTGTCACGGCATCTGTGACAGCTGGGCTAAGTTCTGTTAATTGAGGCATGATCGTCTCCTTCTATTCGTTATTTGGCATTAACCATCTTGGTGATGGCAACGGTGGTGGCAGACTGATAGGTTACATTGGCCTGCTGCTGTGCATAAACGGCATTGGCGGCCGCCATGGCAACCGAGTTTCCGATGGTCTGGTAGAGGCTTCCCATTGCCATTGCAGGGGCTTCGGAGAGTACTTTTACATTTGTCTGTGTCACGGCATCTGTGACAGCTGGGCTAAGTTCTGGTAATTGAGCCATAATCGTCTCCTTATATTAATCATTTATCGTTAATCATTTTATTCAAACTGACAGTTGTGGCAGTCTGATAGGTTACATCGGCCTGCTGCTGTGCATAAACGGCATTGGCGGACGCCATGGCAACCGAGTTTCCGATGGTCTGGTAGAGGCTTCCCATTGCCATTGCAGGGGAAGCACCCAAAACGTTAACATTTGTTTGTGTAACGGCATCGGTGATTGCTGGGGTCAGTTCAGGTAACTGCGGCATTCTACTCTCCTTTGGTTAAAGATTGTTAGTTGAGCCAGGCTTATCCGTCATACCTGTGCTAGAAAATCACTTGATCCACTCTCATGACATAATAAAAAAAATGTCATTTAAATTTAGGGTAAACATCAGTCACCCAGCAATTTCTTCACAGCAAGCGTGGTGGCTGCCTGAAAAGTGACGTTGGCCTGCTGCTGGGCATACACCGCATTAGCAGCCGCCATCGCCACTGAATTCCCTATTGTCTGATAAAGACTTCCGAGCGCAACGGAAGGGGATTGACCTAGTACACTCATGTTTGTTTGAGTCACTGCATCAGTAACAGCAGGGCTAACTTCGGTCAGTTGGGCCATTTGGATCTCCTTTTTAAGTTATGGGTTAATTACACGCCTTCGAGCTGGTATTTACTTTTTGGGCTCGGATTTGGAATAAAGAGCCGCGGGGGCGGCATCCAGTGGACTTTCAGGGATTTTGAAATCGTGATGCATTTTCATTTAAGATTTCATTGTTCTTTTTATTCAACTCCTCCAATTGCTTTGACGCTTCCTTAAACAGTTCCTCTGTTAACTGAAATGCTGTGCTGAGATTCCCGGGAAGCTGGACTGCATCATCCGGGGTTTTCCGGGCAGAATCGTTATCATTGGAGTCTTGAGAAGCCTGTGAACCAGTAAACAACACATGGTTGATCTTGAGTATTTTGTTGATCTCGTCATTTTTGTTTATTAGAAATCTGTTGTTTGTTTCAATCATCTCATTCAAAGATGAGGTATAATTTTTTAAAAACAATGTGTATGTTTGCTGAAAAGACTCAAAGTCTATCTTTTCGGTGTTTTTTTTTTTTGTATCTACCATTTGACCTTCCTTTTACTTTAGAAATTAACTGAACATTTTTTTATAGGCCTCAAGGATCTCGGCACCTTTCGTCCCGATGCTTGCCCAATAGGATACGGACTCTTTCATAACGGACTGGCACTTATCAATCACCGGGATATAGGTGGGATCTTTGGATTCAACAAATTTTTGAGTGGCAACCCCTAAAGCTGTCGTTTGAACCAATGCAATATTCCGCATGGTATCTCCAGCATCCTGAACCGAAATGGCAACGGATTGGGATACGGATTGAACCGATTGACCGGCTCCATTGGATAAAGGGGAGTTGTCATTTTCGCTTCCCTTTATGGAGTCGGATATATCCTTGTTGGCAAGCGTTATTGGTGATGGTTTATCTGGCATAATTATCCTTCATAATTTTTTATGAACGATTCATTTTGATAACATTCTCGACAGTTGCTGCCTGGTGTACAATATTGGATTGTTGCTGGGATTGTACGGTATTGAGTGCAGCCATTGAGGTATTGAAACTCTGGACCAGGCATTGACTTCCCATGGCTGTCGCAGGAGAAAGTCCCACAACAAGAGAGTTGATCTGAGAAACCGCATCTGTTACTGCAGTGCTAAAATCTTCTGATTTAGCCATTTGAACCTCCTTAGTATTGCTTAGATATTTTAATTACCCGGTGTGGTTTAGCACGTCAGATATATCGTGATGGTGAAGTAATCTATTAAATGTAATTTCAGTAAAGTTTTTATTTTATACTAATGGCTTGAGTCACTGGCAGGGTTGCGCAGGAACCATGTATCCCGACCGGGAGGCTTACTCGTTTCCCTTCCGGTACCTATACGAATATTTTTACCATAAAGTACTTTGTTTCATGCAATCGCCATGCCAGACCTTATTCGTAAGAGAATAGTTGATATTATGAATTCAGGCCTAAAAAAATGGCCGAATCCGTCCACTGATCTACTGGGGGGGTGGCCGAATTTGTCCGGTTGTAATCCATTAAAAATCCTCTTCCTGACGAAAAAGCGTGTATGCAATCAGACGACATTTAATGTTTTAGCCTTCCGTTCGATATATTTACGGTGCACGCTTAGAAAACGGGCGGCTCGGCTTTTATTTCCCTCTGCCTTCATCAGTGCCCTGCGGATCAGTGCAGCCTCCATACGTTCTATTTTGTCATCACACACAAGGTCAATCACCTGGTCTGCGACGTTGTCAAACACATCATCAACGGAGTCAGTCTGCTGATGGGTCAGGGCGAGAACACTCTTTGACGAAATGGGATTGTCCTCGGAGAGGAGGACGATTTTTTCAATGGTATTTTTCAATTGCCGGATGTTTCCCGGCCAGTCCAGGGCCATAAGTATACGTACGGCGCCATCTGTGAACCGGACCTGATGGCCAATTCTCCCAAGAAAAAAATCAATGAATTCCGGAATGTCCTGCCTGCGTTCATTTAAGGATGGAATCTCAAGTTTCAGTACGTTTAGGCGGTAGTAAAGATCTTCGCGGAACTGGCGCTTATTGATCATTGATTCCAAATCGGAATTGGTTGCCGCGATGACGCGAGCCTCAAAAGGCAGGTTGGCGGTGCCACCCAGCGGCCTGAACTCCCGAGTTTCGATCACGCGAAGCAGCTTGGCCTGCTGGGACAATGGAAGCTCTCCGATCTCATCGAGGAACAGGGTTCCGTTGCTTGCGATGGAGAGGTATCCCTGATGCTTTCCCATTGCTCCAGTAAAGACTCCTCTTTCATGGCCGAACAACAGGGATTCTATCAGTGTCTCCGGAATGGCCGCGCAGTTCAGGTCGACAAAGGGCAAGTCGGGGTCCCCGCCTATGAGGTGAACTACAGAGGCGATCACCTCTTTTCCACATCCGGTCGGGCCTGTGATCAGTACTGGTAAGGATGATGGGGTAATTCGGTATATCATATTCATAATTTTCTTCATCTTTAAGGAGCTGCCAATTATCATGACATCATGCATACTTTCCTGATTGACTTTCAAATTCATAAACCAAGTTCCTCATATAATTATGTTTTAAAAATTAAATTGTTTCTTATAAATAGAAAAGGCCAGTGAGGGTAACAATTTAAAGGGCACGCTGCTCTAATGCAATTCGATTAGGCACAAAATCAAAATAGAATTATCCAAATCAGCCTGGATGACAAAGTGTGCCAATCGGCCATTTCACAATGCCATTAATCCTGTATAGCAAGATTGATGGCATGGATTAAAATGGGAGGTTTATTTATGATATTGTGCCTTAAATGTTAAAATCCAGGTGGGGCGATATTAAGATGCGTTTTATGGTTACCGACTTAAGGCGGGACAGTTTGAACCGGTTGACCCGAGTCTTCCAACACGTAAGCCTATAAAAATAGGGCATCCCACAAGATCCTTATTCTGCGGGGTGTCCCGGCTTAAACCGGTAGCCGCTTTTGCGACAAAATATTTTTTATACCGGCCGAGGTGACTGATATCAATTGGGCTAAAAGTCGTTTCCAATGGCTTTTAGATTTTGTTATGGGCTTTTTTTGCCTGCCTCTACTGATATAATTGATCTAATTAGTATCTGCTGATTTTCTATTTTATGGCTCCCAAAGAACCTGTTGAATGCCATCGTATTCTATTATACAAAGATTTGAACTTAACCATATTACGCTTACAATACTGTAAATAGAGGATTGGAAATGATCGAAAAAAAACACAGAAGCTTTCAGCGAAGAATGGGTAAAAAGCAACATTAATGATCCGACCAATGAATTCGTTATTTTACGCAAAATTATCCCCTGGCAAAGAATCACCGACAGATTGGTTTACTATTATGACGACAGCAAGGGACGTATTGGCATCTCCATTCGGACGATCGTAGGGGTTTTCATTGTTTTAAAACTCCGGTTGCTCAGTGATCGGACGGTCGTTAATCAGGTCAAGGAAAACCGGTATATTCAATACTTTTGTAATGTCCCAGATGAAGATTTGTCCACTTTTATGCATCACAGCAACCTGAGCAAATTGCGAAAACGTTTTGGTATCAAGGGGATTGAAGCCATAGATGCCGTCATTTTCAACCTGCTGAGGATTACAAAAGTAATTGATACGGACAGTATGTGTAGATTGTCGCGTTTTTATCCCTGGAAAATGTCAAAGTATTTTACCGACCCAGCAAAAAGGTAGGCCAATGATTTTGAGTGTAGCCTAAATGCGTTTCCTTAACCGGCAACAGCCGTTTGTTGATATCGGGTACTCTGGGATATCGGATAGCCCAATTCGTCATAATCATCAGCAATTCCCAAACAATTAAGCGTATCATGGTAATGAAAACTTCTTTCCAAATCCATGTGAAATTGCCAATAGTCATCCCAGTCCTGGCTGGTATAAATGGAACGAAGAATCAACATGGCTTCGGCTCCTTTTATTGACCATCGCCTGCCGGTTCCCTCCATCCTGCGTTTAACAGTATGCCCACATGTTGACTCAACCACACCGGAACCGATTGGATACCCTGCTTCCAGGTAATGATGATATTTCATCCACTCCCGATGATTCTCAAAATAACGCAGGGTATCTTCTATCGCTTTTTTCTGAGATGCTTTCCATTGCTTTTCTTTCGAGTTCAGCATTCCCTTTAAACCACCGATGCACCATTCCACACGGCCTTGAAGTATAAGCAGCAGATTGTCATAAACCCAGATCCTCGCCTCCGAGCTTCCTTCTCCATGAACAGCATTACCAACTTTCCATAGATATTCCGTCACATGAACAATATCCAAAATACCTGTATATGAAACACCTGATAAAATGGTGGCGACTAAACTCCATAAGTTCAAAGCCCCGTCCATTACAATCACCCATGGTTTTTGATTGTCAGGATCTCTCAATTGGGCATATTCAATGGTTTCACGCATAACCTCTTCTTTGGGCCGTTCGATACTTGCCATACGACGAATATGACGAGCACGGACTTTTGTGGATTCAGACTTTTTTTCATCTGGTCTGTTTTCCGGATAAATCAAATTTTTTGCCACATCTTCAGCCGTTCTTCTTTTGGGATCAATTGTATAATTGACACCGACCAGAGCCTCTTTTTTCTTTTGGCGTTTTTCACCCTTTCCCAAACGGGCTTTCAATTTAACCGCTTCTTTCTTGATCATCGGCACACCTTTACCATCAAAAGAGACAACATTAATGGCACCTTCTTCCGAAAATTTAGACACATCTTTTTGTCCATAGTATTGATCATAGCTCATACCTGATTCCCGACTGACGGCCTCAAACCTGTTGGAATAAATTTTTGTGATTGTAAATTTTTCAAGAAAAGAGGAGGCTTCTTCAAAGGAATATTCTATACTCAAAGAATCCATCCAGTCCTGAAGCAGGTATGAATAACAGTTCTTTGGCAAATTAGCTTGTGCATCAAGTGGAAAAATTCCCAGGCCTGATTCTCCACGATAGCAGGTTCGGGCGATTTTGAATTTTCCAAAAATTGAAAAATAACTCTTACCACGGAGGCTACTTTCCCGTTTAAACACCTCTTCGTTTTCCGAACATAGCTCAGGACCCATATCTCCCGTACCTTTAGCGGCAAAGTAACATTGCATGGCAATAAAACCAATTTTCATTACATTTGAAAATATTTCTTGCTCCATCTCGTATGCTTCAGATTCTGGTGCCATCTCTTTTATAAGCTTAAAAAGTTCATTGACCTGGACTTGACCTTCCGATATGCTTTTTTCTAATGAGAATGCTTGTACTTTCATATCAACTCCTTATCTCTTTTTTTTGTTGGCACATAAAAATTTAAGATAAGTTCAAATGAACTGCAAGCATTCTCTTTTAACCACTCTAAATTTCACCCAATTTTAAGCATCTACGCATTTAGGCTACACTCAATGATTTTTGTCACTGGGCCTAAAGCAGACAGTAGTCTACCGCACTGAGCTATCCCTTAGCATCGGAGTCCCCTCTCGTATGCCTCCGATAGAAGTATGGTCCCCATGTTCATGATTTGTCGACGATTCCCACGGCAGTGGGAAGCCATAATACTTAAGGCATCTGCATCAAACAGGTTCTCATCTGCCTTGGCTTTTGATAGCCTGAATCGCATAAACTCAAGACTTTCTTCATCGCTCAAGGGATCCAGCTTAAAATTACCGGTCAAACGGGTTTTGATTGGTGCCATAACCTGCAGTTGCAGTTTCTTTTCAAGGGTTTCATCGCCGACGAGAATAAAACTTGCCGCAACAGTCTGTCTATGTGGATTAAACATCAGGGAGCAGATATCCATCAAAGATTCTTTTTCCATTAAATGGGCATCGTCAATAACAAATACCGGGAACAGACCACGGTTTTCGGGCGTCACCTGTGTGATCTGTTTTTGCAACTTTAATAATAACGGTACTGTCCGGGAGTTGGTATCCACACCAATCACGTCGGCAATCGCTTTTAAGAAACCGTTTCGCAAAAGCCCCCCATAGTGGACTAACGCGGGTCTGTAACAATTGGGATCAAGTTGTGATAACACATAACGGACCAAGGTTGATTTTCCGGTCCCCGACGGCCCGGAAAGCGTAAAGCTTTTGCCACTGGAAATTAATGATCGAGCCATTCTCAAAAAATGGGCATCTTGTTTACCAAGATAAAGCTCTTTTAAACGATAGGTATCGGCAAACGGATGCGCTTCACAATCAAAGAATTCCCTGGGTGATTCACCATTTTTCATCATTTCGTCCTCCCGCCGGGAGCATCAAATCTTCTGGCATTTTCACTAAGATCAACGATACGTGCTTTTTTCATTTCTTCTCCATAATAGACGTCTTCTATATCCCAAGGCATATAATAAATGATGACCCTGGAACCCGGCAGGGATCCGGGAATTTCATACTGATTTTTTCTGAACCGAATGGTTGAGTCTTTATATACCCTGCACCGTCGTTCCATCCTAAACAAAGACTCAATGTCGGCTGTCGGAGGAAGGGTCCGGCAACAACTGCGTGTCTGAAGCCGTTTTTGTTTAGGAGAGCACCCCAAAGAGGAATGTATGCTCTGATGATAATTGCTCAGCCAAACATTAAAGGCCTGGTTGATCTGCTGGACGGTTTTGTATTTATCGCAAAGAAACTGGTCCCTTACGGTTCTGAATAAACGCTCAACCGTGCCTCTGCCCTGAGGCCTGTATGGCGGCGTATGCACCAAATCAATACCGTTTCTGGCACATATAATTTTGAGATGACGGCTGGAATAGGCCGCACCATTATCGACGTAAAAGCGCTGGGGGATACCAAATCGTTTTACGCTGCCCATAAGATCAAAGACTAAAGGATTGACCGATTCGGTCAAATAAAATCCGCCATGAACGATATACCGGCAACAGTCATCCAGGATTACATACAGGTATGTCTTTTTCTTTTTTTTGCCATGGTACAATTTGGGGCCATGGAGAAAGTCTGCCATCCATAGTTGTCCGAAATGGTCAAACGCATAAGGTCTGGCACCCAGTTCAGGGTTCAGGTGAGGATCTCTTTGCAGATTATGGGTCTTGGCGAATCTATAAAGGGCTGACCGGCTGGGTTTTCTGCCATTCCATACGCCGGCCCTGGCAAGTTCTTTAATAAGTCTGGCGGTGGTCCAGCGTGGGTGCTCCAAGCGAAGAGCTATCATTTTATCAGACAGGGATTCTGGGATTTTATGCAGCCCTTTGTCGGATCTTTGCTTGTCCTCAAGGCCCGGCAATCCCAGTTTCTGGTAACGATACAGCCATTTCCTCAAAGTCTCGCCGCTCAAAAGAACGTGGGTGCCGTTTGGGTGAACATACCTGCGTGAAGATGCCATATCCAACATTTTGTTTAATGTGAGGTCATTGGCATCCCTGTGTAGAAGGGGGCTGATAAGACCGTAACGCCACAAGGCTATTTCCAGATTTTTGTCGTTTTCTTGTTCCATTTAACCTCCGTTAATTTGGGTTTATTCCAACGAAGATTTTTCTATCAAACTCCTTTAATTATAGGTATATACGTTTTGTGTTGATGGCAACGGCAGGATATCTTTTGGGGTAAAAAGCCCAGGAAAAATCCCGTATAAAATTGGTCCATTCATTCTTGGGTAACATGCAGGGTGCAGATTGTTTTCGTTCAGAATCAATCCATTCCTTGATCTGTTGGGCTTTGGCTATCCATCTTTGAATGCGGGGCCAACTGTAGCCTGTATACTTGGCTATATCAGCAATACTGTGCCCGTCTTTTTTCATTTGCAAAACATGCATAAACATGCACAATGACGCTCTGGCTATCCGTAAAAACGCATGGGGCAGGATTGAAAAGGTCCTTTGCGGACATTGGTCATTATCGCAACGGTAGCGTTGGATTTGTATCAACTCATCATTGAACAGATATCGGTTATAAAATCCATATCTTACATAGCAATATCGGTTGCCGCAATAAGGACAACTTATAATAGAGGCGTACTTTTTACTTGTTATTTCAGACAAAGCCGTAAATATAGAAATCCATGGGGGGGGCATGTATTATTCTCCTGTTTTTTGGTCGAAATTGGATATAACACATGTCCCCCCCTCTTATCCCCCCCAAAGGGGGGAGGAGGATAAAAGGCATGGGCGGTTGACTACAGTCCTATGCAACTCACCCTGAATTTTCTTGAGTTCTCATCCCTGAATTTGATAGCGAAGGTAATAGATCATGGGATTTAAGGCTGGATTTGAGGTAATCTAAAGGGCGTCTCTACAAGGCTGATTGATTCTACTGTACTGCCCAACAATATTGTTTATCCAACAGATATCGGATTGATTCTCAAAGCGTTTAAAAAAATGGAGCAGGTTGCCAAGCACTATCATATTCCAATATGGTGGGATGCCCAGGAACTCAAGCAACTGTGGCGCGAATACAATTTAAATCGGAATAAGAATGAAATTGTACATTTGTTTTTCGAATTTCTCTTGATATTTTCCGGTGGGTTATGCACATTTGAAAAAATAGTTCAAACCAGACTGTGAATTTGGAAGTACGCTTCAGCTTTCATTCAACCGCCAAGGCTTTATGGTTACAACGGAAAATTTCATTGGCAAGCCCAATGATAAAACCCTGTGGCCGGAGACAGCCCGATTGTTTGAAAAAAGAATGAAAGGGGCTCCTGATTATGCTATCGGTGATCAAGGCTACCGCAGCTGGGTAAACCAAAAAATTCCCCAAGGCACCCCAAATGTTTTCCTCGGCAAAAGTTCGGACGTTAAGGAAGAAGAACAGGGTTATTATCGAAAAGCTCGATCTGCAACGGAAGGCTTTATCGCAGTTGCAAAGAACCTTCGCGGTTTTGGTCTCAGTCTCTATCGGGGGATTGACGGGGACCGCATCTGGTCTCTTTTATGTCAGATTGCGTACAATCTGAAAAAGTTTCTTCAGCTCTACAAGGATGAAGAGGTCAGTGAAAAAAGTTTGATAAAACTCGGTTTGCTGGGGTAATCTACCTTTTTTCAACTTGATTTGGGTGCTGGCAGGTTACTATAGATGGATTAATGCGGCTAAAATATGGTGAAACTGCCATTGGGAAGCGGTCAGAGCCCCTGGAAGCCCTTTTTAAGGCGTTATTTTAAAGGATGGTAACAATAGCAAATAAGGGCACTTTATCCATATGAGAGAAAATCAGCAGATACTAATTAAGTTCCTTCCAGTACTTAAGTAGTTTTCGACCAATAGTCTTTGGTGTCAGGATCGTTTTGTTTCAGAATATGGCAATCAATTGAACCATCCACTGGTGGATGAAACTGAACTTTGGCATGGGTACCGTCAGAATATGCCATTCCGTAAGAGTCCGAATTGTCCGTGATATATTTATTCCATTGATTGATGTATTTCAACTGAGTCGCTTCAGATGCATACGTCGTAGTATCGTTATAATTAAAATTATTATGCGCTTCGGTCACACCAATATACCCAAGATTAAGAGCTGTTACCAAATCCCGGCCAACGCTGCTGATCATAGCTTGAAAGCAAGTGGTATCAGGCACAGCATTAAGGCCGGTAGCTGTCCAGTTCAATGAAACATTTTCTGCCCAACCACCTTTTTTTATCGTTCCAGGGTTAATAGGGTCAGCATACTCAAAGGCCGGATAAACATACATTCCAGAAGCACTATTACCGCTCACAATAGTACCTCCGTTGATGGCTTCTTTTGTAAAGAAGATATAAGTAGTGGTCCCAGCTGAAGTACAATCATCGGCTTTAAACCAAAGGATTACATCTGATTTTTTCAAACTGCTGCTTCCTGCAGGTAAGGTGTCAGGTTCTCCAAAAGCCCCTGTAAACGTAAAAGGAGAAAGTTTTGTCCCACCGTGATTCGAATCTTGGGTGCTGTCAGAATTGATAATAAGTGCTGTACAATTCGCTTTGATAGCCGTCAAGTAATCATTGTACGATTGGCTATACTGCGATGTAACCTCAGGAACGGTTGGCCCCCAAAGTTTAGTGTAATCGACCCCATCAGTTCCTTTCAATTTAACCTTGGCGGATGTACCTGATTTCAGGCTACAGGCACTTTCCAGTCCAGTAATAAATTCCTTTGTAGGCGTGCCATAGCCACATTTTTTACCATCGCTGAATTTAATCCCGCAAAAAAGACCTACCTGATCAACATTAGTAATGTCAAAATAAACCTTTTGATCTGACTCTAATGATGTTAGCTCAAAAAATCCTCCCACCCAATTTTTATCGGCCGTCCCCATAGGGATTTTCGAATTATTTTTAATGGTTGATGCACCATGAGTATTGGTGACAAGGTACCAGAATGTTCCCGACTCGATCCAATCGAAACTGCAAGTATAATGGTCAGTAAGCGCAAGACTTCCATCCTTCCAAGGCTGTAAGTAGGTCATGTCAACAAAGCCTTTAACACCAACCGTTTTTGCAGTGTCCGCATAGTCAAAAAATAAGTACAGGTCTTTATTTTCCGTATTGTTGTAAAAATTAATTTTCATCATGATTACTCCTTTTCAGGTTTAGAAAATTATTGCTGGTTGTATCCACAAACCCAAAGTCTTGCTTCACATTATTATTCTTCTGAACAACAGAATTAGCACCTCCCGACTTTTATTCTCTTTCGCTTGTATAGATATTTTAATTACCCGGTGTGGTTTAACACGTCAGATATATCGTGATGGTGAGGTAATTTATTAAATGTAATTTCAGTAAAGTTTTTATTTTATACTAATGGCTTTAGTCACTGGCAGGGTTACGCAGGAACCATGTATCCCGACCGGGAGGCTTACTCGTTTCCCTTCCGGTAACTATACGAATGTTTTTACCATAAAGACCTTTTTTAATGCAATCGCCATGCCAGATCTTATTCGTAAGATAATAGTTAATATTATGGATTCAGGTCTAAAAAAATGGCCGAATCCGTCCACTGATGTACTGGGGGTGGCCGAATTTGTCCGGCTGTAATCCATTAAAATTTCTCTTCCTGACGAAAAAGCGTGTATGCAATCAGATGACATTTAATGTTTTAGCCTTCCGTTCGATATATTTACGGTGCACGCTTAGAAAACGGGCGGCTCTGCTTTTATTTCCCTCTGCCTTCATCAGTGCCCTGCGGATCAGTGCAGCCTCCATACGTTCTATTTTGTCATCACACACAAGTTCAATCACCTGGCCTGCGACGTTGTCAAACACATCATCAACGGAGTCAGTCTGCTGATGGGTCAGGGCGAGAACACTCTTTGACGAAATGGGATTGTCCTCGGAGAGGAGGACGATTTTTTCAATGGTATTTTTCAATTGCCGGATGTTTCCCGGCCAGTCCAGAGCCATAAGTTTACGTACGGCGCCATCTGTGAACCGGACCTGATGGTCAATTCTCCCAAGAAAAAAATCAATGAATTCCGGAATGTCCTGCCTGCGTTCATTTAAGGATGGAATCTCAAGTTTCAGTACGTTTAGGCGGTAGTAAAGATCTTCGCGAAACTGGCGCTTATTGATCATTGATTCCAAATCGGAATTGGTTGCCGCGATGACGCGAGCCTCAAAAGGCAGGTTGGCGGTGCCACCCAGCGGCCTGAACTCCCGAGTTTCGATCACGCGAAGCAGCTTGGCCTGCTGGGACAATGGAAGCTCTCCGATCTCATCGAGGAACAGGGTTCCGTTGCTTGCGATGGAGAGGTATCCCTGATGCTTTCCCATTGCTCCAGTAAAGACTCCTCTTTCATGGCCGAACAACAGGGATTCTATCAGTGTCTCCGGAATGGCCGCGCAGTTCAGGTCGACAAAGGGCAGGTCGGGGTCCCCGCCTATGAGGTGAACTACAGAGGCGATCACCTCTTTTCCACATCCGGTCGGGCCTGTGATCAGTACTGGTAAGGATGATGGGGCAATTCGGTATATCATATTCATAATTTTCTTCATCTTTAAGGAGCTGCCAATTATCATGACATCATGCAAACTTTCCTGATTGACTTTCAAATTCATAAACCAAGTTCCTCATATAATTATGTTTTAAAAATTAAATTGCTTCTTATAAATAGAAAAGGCCAGTGAGGGTAACAATTTAAAGGGCACGCTGCTCTAATGCAATTCGATTAGGCACAAAATCAAAATAGAATTATCCAAATCAGCCTGGATGACAAAGTGTGCCAATCGGCCATTTCACAATGCCATTAATCCTGTATAGCAAGATTGATGGCATGGATTAAAATGGGAGGTTTATTTATGATATTGTGCCTTAAATGTTAAAATCCAGGTGGGGCGATATTTAGATACATTTTGTCAACACTTCGTTTGCTTGTATTTACAAGTTTTGTGCCAACATTATTTGCACAGGGTATTATTTTGACTACAAGGGGGGGGTGTTTAGCAAAGGAGGATAGAGTGAATCAAGTCGACATTGAGCAGTTGAATTTTAAAAAATTTGAATATACCCTCTTTGCACCATTATAATCAACACACACAGAGGGCCAAACATTGGAAACCGTCACAGTCGAACGTATTGACCACTTGGGTATTGTTGCCGGCGTTATCAAGGATTTGAAAATCATCGAAATGATTGACTCCCGCATACCAAAAGATGAGAAGGAAAATATCAGTGCCGGAGAAGCTATCGCCGGCATGGTTCTAAATGGACTGGGTTTTTCCAATCGGCCGCTGTCGCTGACGCCTCAATTTTTCGAAAACAAGCCGCTGGATGTTTTGTTCCGTCCAAGAGTGAAAGCCTCGGACTTCAATCACTACAAGCTGGGGCGCAGTCTTGATGATGCGGTCGACTACGGCTCTGAATTGCTTTTCAACGAAATATCCTCATCTGCCTGTCGGTCGGAAAGTATCCATTTGCTTTTCAACCATCTGGACACCTCATCTTTTTCATTAACCGGAGAATATCTTCCGGATTCGGATGCACATGCCATCAAAATAACTCATGGTTACTCCAAGGATCATCGTCCTGATTTGAAACAGGCTGTGCTGGAGCTGATGGTGTCCCAAGATGGTGGCATTCCCATTTTGTGTAAGTGCTGGGACGGGAATGCTTCGGACAATACCGTGTTCAAAGAACGCAGCAGTGAACTTATCCGTTAGTTCAAAGCGAGCAATACCCCTCGTTACCTGGTTATGGATTCGAAAGGGTATACCAAATCCAATGCTTCCAACTTGAAAGCGCTCCCCCCGGCCCCAACCGGGACCAAACCTACAAATAACATTCGCACTACGGAGCATCATGCTTATGATGATTTTATACTCGGTGGTGCGAAGTAGGCCGGATAGTCAATGGTGTCTTCTGTTATCGCAGCAGGAACCCGTTCGAAAGCGTGGCCCCGGATGACGTGAACCGAGCATTGGTGAAGTAGTATATCCTTAAGGGAATACTGGTCTATCCCGTTTAGAAGAATACATTGTATCACCATCCGGCCACCACCATTTCCCTGAATAGAAAAGGATGAAAATGGCAAAAAATACCGGGAAAAAGAGCAAAAGTGGAATTGAGAACCTGAATGCAATCCATCCTAACGCTGCTGGCATCGACATTGGTGCTACAGAGATCTACATCGCCGTCCCTGGTGATAGATCAGATGATCCGGTAAAATGTTTTGATACATTTACCGATGATTTGCATGACGCAGCCAGGTGGCTAAAAAGTTGCGATATTGATTCGATTGCCATGGAATCCACAGGCGTATACTGGATACCTGTTTTCCAAATTTTAGATGCATATGGATTTGAGGTTATCCTGGTTAACGCTAGACACGTTAAAAATGTGCCTGGCCGCAAAACTGATGTTCAGGATTGTCAATGGCTCCAATATCTTCATTCTGTCGGTTTGTTGCGAGGTTCATTCCGGCCTGCACAGGATATTTGCGCCGTCCGGTCCTTACTCAGGCACAGAGATAATCTGGTTAAATCCGCTTCTTCCCATATCCAGCATATTCAAAAATCTCTGACCCAGATGAATCTACAGATTCACAACGTCATCAGCGATATTACCGGCGTTACCGGAATGGCAATTATTGATGCAATTCTTGCCGGAGAGCGAAATCCTAAAAAATTAGCTGAATTGAAAGATCGACGGATAAAGGCCACAAAGCAGACAATTGTCAAATCGCTGACGGGAGATTATCGACGGGAGCATCTTTTTACACTTGAGCAGACAGTTCAATCCTATCGTAATTACCGCCAGTTGATCATGGATTGTGATGTTGAAATTGAAAACCATTTGAAAGAATTTGAATCCCGTATTTATATTGATGATATAAAACCGCCGCCTGGCAAAAAGGGCGGACGGAAACCAAAGGCCAATACGCCTAATTTTGATGTCAAAACCCACATGCATCGTATTCTGGGGACGGATTTAACACTGATAGATGGTATCAGCGAATTGACGGCCCACGTCGTATTCACCGAAGTTGGCCCGGATTTATCCCAATTTAAAACTGTCGGCCATTTCTGCTCTTGGCTCGGTTTATGTCCCAACAATAAAATCAGCGGTGGAAAAGTGCTTTCATCACATACCCGTCCCGGGTCCAATCGATTAGCTCACGCGCTTCGGCTTTCTGCTAACTCGCTTTGGAAAAGCAAATCATATCTCGGTGATTATTTCCGTAGAATGCGTGCCCGTCACGGCGCACCAAAAGCGATCACCTCCACCGCCCACAAATTGGCCCGCATCATCTATCACCTCATCAAGAACAAGAAAGCTTTCGATGATTCGGTTTTTTCTGAACAGGAAAAGACACATCAGAAGCGTTTGAAAAAGCGTGTAATAAATCGTAAATATTCGGGTTAGTAATTATTTTTTCTCCCACCTCAAAAAAAAAAACGGGACACGGACATAAAATATTGATACAAGAAGAAGTATGGTGTTTTCTTGTCAAAATTTATCCGCAGCGTGCATCCATCAAATTGATGGTCGGGTTATTGATCAACCGACCGACTCACAGCCATATATTTCAATCCCAGAGGGAGAATATCTGGCATTAAAAAACCAGGTGGGTTATTGGAAATCCATGCACCAAAAAGCTCTTTTGCGAGAAGAGAGGCTCAAGCAGGAGATAAAAGAAAAAGATGGCCAAATCCGGGATCTAAAAAACCGGCTATTTGGAAAAAAAAGTGAAAAGAAAACGTCAAAAACAGAAAAAACCGATCCAAAAACAAATAAGGACAAAAGGCCTCGTGGCCAACAACCTGGAAGTGAAGGTCACGGCCTGACAGAGCGTCCTGACCTTCCCGTCGTAGAAGAGAAAGCTTGTTTTCCGGAAAATCCAGTATGTCCTTGTTGCGGGTTGCCCTACGCACTTGATGAGAATACGGGGCCTGAAACCCAAATTATTGAGGTTGAAGTCAAAGCCTACACAAGGAGAATTGTCCGCCAAACAGGGACAAAAATATGCTCATGTAAAGGAGTGCCTCAAGCTCTTACTGCGCCGATACCTCCAAAACTGATGCCCAAAAGCCCATACGGCATTTCAATCTGGACAGATGTTTTGTTGAACAAATTTCATTATTGCCAGCCGACCAATCGTCTCTTAAATCAGTATGGGGAGCTTGGTTTACCCATTTCGGCCGGTACAATTTCAGGTGGTTTGAAAAATCTTAAAGAATTATTTCAACCCATCTACAACAGGCTTTACCTTCAGCAAATGACCGAAGACAGATTCCATCAAGATGAAAGCATCTGGAAGGTCTTTGAAAAAATTATAGGTAAAATTGGCAATAAATGGTGGTTATGGGTCAGTCGTTCTGAATCCGTTGTGTATTTCATGATTGCGCAAGGACGAGGTGCAGATGTTCCGATATCCTATTTTGAAAATACCCGGAAAAGTAAAATCATTGTTATCTGCGACCGGTATAGCGCTTATAAAGCATTAGCTAACAAAATGCCTTTCATTATTTTGGCCTTTTGTTGGGCACACGTCCGACGTGATTTTCTGGATGCTGCCAGGAAGTATCCGGAACTGGAAGAATGGACATTTAGCTGGATCGAAAAAATCGGAGAGCTGTATCATATAAACAATCTGCGTTGTGCATCCTTTAATAAAGCATTTCCTGTGGAATGGCAGTCGGAATCATTCAAAAAGCAACACGAATCTTTGATTCAAAAGATGAACGAAATGACGCAGGACCGAAATGCATTTATAGAATCACACGATCCCGATAACCCTAATTTGACGGTATTATCCAATGCCAAATACAAAATTATGAAAAGCCTGAAAAACCATTGGGACGGATTGAGTGTGTTTGTCGAACACCCGGAAGTCCCCATGGATAATAATAAAGGTGAAAATGCCATTCGCAATCCTGTAACAGGTCGTAAAAATTTTTATGGTTCAGGAAGTGTATGGAGCGCCCAACTGGCAGCGATGATGTTTTCACTTTTTAAAACCTTGGATTTATGGGGACTAAACTGTCACCACTGGTTAAATTCATACCTTAACGCCTGCGCTGTAAACCATGGGAAAGCACCTGAAGAATTATCACAATTTCTTCCCTGGGAAATGGATGAGGCCCGCCTGGATAAATTGTCAAAACCGATAGATACATCATGATCCGATACTGTGGCCGGGTTTTCACCCCAACAGAAATAACACAAATCAGGGCTCTCATAAAAAATAACCCCCAGTTCAACCGAACACGACTTTCAATAGAGGCCTGCCGGATTCTCCAATGGTTTAAACCCGATGGGAAAACCAAAGATATGTCGTGCCGTGTTGCGATGCTGAAGATGAAAAAAGATGGAGTCATATGCCTGCCGCCATCTACTCGGAAAAAAAGGCCTGATAGACGCATTAAATTAACGTCAGCTACTGATCCGCAACACCGGATTGTCTGTCCGGTTCACCGTTTGGCGGAACTTAATTCGCAGATCGTTACCAGAGCGACATCTGCTTTGTGGAATGAATACATCGAAAGGTATCATTATCTTGGGCATAAGCCTTTGCCGGGTGCCCAACTTCGATATTTCATCACTGCCGGCGAACAAATCGTTGCCCTGGCAGGGTTTGGTGCAGCGGCTTGGCAAACCGCACCAAGAGATCAGTTTATTGGATGGACTCATGATCAAAGAAAGGCAAATTTGCATTTGATTGTGAATAATGCCAGGTTCCTTATTTTGCCGTGGATTCAATCGAAAAATTTAGCATCCAAAATTCTTTCGTTGATAACACACCGACTCCCGAATGATTGGCACAACAAATATAACATCCGGCCTGTAATGCTTGAGACGTTTGTTCAAAAAGATCGTTTCGCAGGAACCTGTTATAAAGCCGCAAATTGGCAAATTGTTGGAGAAACTAAAGGGCGTGGTAAATTAGGTGCTAACCCAAAGAAAGGGACAGTAATTGTTCCAATCAAAGACGTTTGGGTTTATCCTTTGGACCAGAATTTTAAGGCTTTACTCAAATAAACCTAAAAATGACTAACCCGAATATTTACAATAAATCAGGCTAAATCTCTTGGATTAGAGATAGTTGTGGCTTGATTGTTCGGTTGTGTTACTTAGAAGATATCCCGTTTATCACCCGCATCCCGGGATCCATTTCCATTGTGAAGACCGTCATCGAACAGGCCCTGCAATGGGATCAGTGGGTGGAGATTAACGATGACTATCAGTGCCAGACGTTGGAGTTAGGACATTATGGAATTGATCAACGTTGGTTGATCATTCGCTCCAAAGGAGCTTTGGAGCGCGCAGTCAAGAGCGTTGAAAGAACCATTTCAAAAGAGAAGAAGCGCGCTGAAAAAGAGCTTTTCCATCTTCAGGCCCAACGATTTGATTCGGAAGCCGAAGCAATGACAGCCCTCCAGGAACTCAGTGATAAATGGAAGTATCACCTGGTTGACACGATTGAGCTCAAACAGCACATCAAATATGCCGTCAAAGGTAGGCCAACGCCGGATACCTGTAGAGACGCCCTTTAGATTACCTCAAATCCAGCCTTAAATCCCATGATCTATTACCTTCGCTATTAAATTCAGGGATGAGAACTCAAGAAAATTCAGGGTGAGTTGCATAGGACTGTAGTCAACTGCCCATGCCTTTTATCCTCCTCCCCCCCTCTGGGGGGATAAGAGGGGGGGGCATGTGTTATATCCAATTTCGACAAAAAAACAGGAGTAATAACACATGCTCCCCCCATGGATTTCTATATTGACTGCTTTGTCTGAAATAACAAGTAAAAAGTACGCCTCTATTATAAGTTGCCCTGATTGCGGCAACCGATATTGCTTTGTAAAATATGGATTTTATACCCGATATCTGTTCAATGATGAGTTAACACAAATCCAACGCTACCGTTGCGATAATGACCAATGTCCGCAAAGAACCTTTTCAATCCTGCCCCATGCGTTTTTACGGATAGCCAGAGCGTCATTGTGCATGTTTATGCATGTTTTGCAAATGAAAAAAGACGGGCACAGTATTGCTGCTATAGCCAGGTATACAGGCTACAACTGGCCCCGTATTCAAAGATGGATCGCCAAAGCTCTGATCAACGACAATTAAAATTCCCGCCCCTCATCCTTTTATAACCTGTTGATTTTGTAATTTTTATTCATCATTGTCTTGCTATTTTTTGGAACATTGATAATATCCCCCTCGCCAGCCCGGAGGATAGGGCAACTGCTGGGAAGCACCCCGAGCGCCGTGACTGGTGACGAAGACATGGGGGGCAGTGTGCAATCCACTGTGTGCTGTCCTTCCCCCATGTTTTTGTCCTTAATGCGTAAAATCCTCGCGCCATAGCGCGAAACAAATACTCCGTAGGGCCGCCGGAGGCATTTGGCCTTTCTTCATTTTTGGGGTTGGTACTTAAAACCCGCTTCAATCAGTATATATTCCAAAACTATCCCAACCTCACCTCTTCTTTTGAGTTCATCAAGCATCCATTGCTGGATTCGGGCATTCACATGAACCCGTTTTAGATGCGATGGTAGCTTAGGTTTTGGTTTTCCTCTATATCCTCCACGCATACCTCCTCCTTTTAAAGAAAAACACCTGATAGCCTTGCCATTAAAGGGCTATAGATAACCGTATTACGCTTTACAAAAAATACAGGTGCTTTTCACATAAAAAAATGATCGTTTATTATCAGACTGATTTTAAACGGGATTCTTATAACAACCGGTTCTACCATGTGTTAAACCATAACGTGATAATATACGTCCAATAGTGCTCACAGAAGGTAGTGGCTGAATATTCTCATCCTCCATTTCCTTCCTGATAACCCAGGCATCACAATGAAGGCCCCTGTTGTATAAATGCAGCCTTATCATTTTGACAAGTTTTACGATCTCTTCCCTGGTATACGGTGTGTCCAAATCATGCATGCACATTATTTTTTCTCCTTTTGGGCCTGCTCCATACGATAGCTTTCAACATTCAATTCAAAAATAATGCTGTGGTGAACCAACCGGTCGATAGCAGCGGCGGTTGTCATCGGGTCCTTGAAAATATGTTCCCACTTAGAAAAGGGAAGATTGCTGGTGATCATCAGGCTGCCTTGTTCATACCGGTCTGCCAGGAATGTGAACAGAACCTCCATCTCTTCCCGGCTTTGCTGGACATATCCGATATCATCAATGATCACGGCATCAAATCTGGAGAGGCTCTTGAGCTTCTTTGTCAACTCAAGTTCTTTTTTGGCGATCAGCAGATCCTGGACAAGTTGACTGCATGTGATGAAAAGGACCTGTTTTCCCTTTGCAATCAATTCATGGCCAATGGCACACAGCAGATGGGTTTTCCCGCTTCCAGGATTCCCAAAGGCCAGAATATTTTCAGATCGACTCAAAAAGGAACCGTCGGTCAGTATATTCAAATGATTAGTGACCTTTATGGGAAGGCGTTTTTTATCTAAATTTTCAAAGGTCTTTGAGGGTGGCAGCTTGGATGCCCTCAGGTTCCGCGCTATCCGATTTTGCCAACGCACTTCGCATTCAAGGGTTAACAGCTGCAAAAGATAATGTTCATACCCCCAAGACTCCGCCCGGGCCTGATCTGCCATTTCTTCATAGCTGTGGCGCATGGTCGGCATATGGAGGCCCTTGAGATGGTTCTCGATCTGATCACGGTCACTCATCATGCGGTCACCTCCTTGAGGAGCTTGTCATAACAGGTTAAATCCACTGCCGGAATGTGGATATCATCCGGTTTGGCAATAGGGGTATCCAATGCCATAAGGCGATGAACCGCATATTTGCTGATCTCACGGTTTTCGTTTATTAAAACCATCAACGCATTATCCACAGCCACCTCGCTGTCCTTTGCGGCGAGAGATAGAATCTTCAAATACCTTGTGGCAGCGCTTTGAGCAGTATAGCGTTTTTTAAAACTATCATAGGCAATCCGAAAACGGCTGGTGGGAAACATGTCATCACGATACCGGTAATTCTTAACACTACAGCGACACTTTGATATTTAAATCTTGAGCGATTGCAATTTGTTTTTTTCTATGACTTTGACGCGCTTTATTATTGCGTTTTAATTGATATTTGACAATGTCTAATGCCCCCCTGGGCGTCAATGAACGAATTGGCAATACAGTTTGAACCAATTTTTTAGCCATTGGTAAACTTAGGCATTTTTTTTTAGCCGTTTTCTAACACGAAAAAGAAAATGTTGCGCAAGCATTACATAAATCATGTGTCGATGCCATGCCGGCCATGATCGATGTTCATAGTGATCCATGCCAAGATGCATTTTTCCTTCCTGAAAGCAGCGTTCGATAGACCAGCGCAGGCAAGATGCCCGGCATAGCTCTTCAAACGATATTGTTTCCGGTGCATTTGAAAATGCATATCTGATTTGGCCATCAGTTCGTTTTCTAATAATTAACCAAACCGGATCAGTCTGTGGTAATCCATCCCGCGAAGGAAAGACCCTTATGCATGCTACTTGCGCAAGCAGTGGGCCTTTGCTTCCTTCCCCTAAATTCACGAACTGCCACTTGAGTTGATCTGACTTTTCCAGTTTTGATACGGAAATTGGTTTGTGATCCGACAATACTTTGGGTTTTGTAGGACGTTTTCCCTTTCCTGCATATGGAGGAATGCCAACTTCCGGTTTTTCCAAAAAAACTTTGCTGTTTGATTTTATATCGGCAAAATAATAAAGCGAATTCGGCAAGGACTTTAAAAAATCCATATCGCTGCCAAGACCTGCATCGCAACCTATCCAGCGGGCAGGAAATCTTTTACTGACAGACTTTATCAAGTTCGACGCAATGTCGTTTTTTGTTTGAAATACTAAATCTTCCGGAACGAGATTGATTTTCCGAAGCTCTTCATGGTCTTTCTCAAACCATGATTTCGGCATATATAGTTGAGCATCAATGAGGCCATACCCTTTTCCGCTGACATAGCCGATAAATACACCTGATTGACAATTGTCTTTTTTGCCGGTATTGCCGCAATATTGATGTGCAACACCAACGGATTTCTTTCCTTTTTTTGGAAATTCAGACGGATCTACCGTTATCATACCGTCTTCAGTTGCAATCTGCTGGACGACCTGCTGTTGGTGCATTTGAAGCATGGCGCCATGATCCCATTTGTACGTTTTTAAAAAACGCTGGGTTGACCGTACAGATTGAGGGGTTTTGATTTCCAGGGCGATCCTCTCTGCAGTTTTTTTTTCAGTTGCGCTCATTAAACCGGAAATATAAGTCAAACCAAGACTTTCTTGCTCGCTTCGGCAAAAACAGTCTGAGAAAATATTGTGAAATTCCGTTAATTCTTGAGCGATTGAATCAAAATCATGGTCAGTCAACTCAAACTCTTCCAACAGTTCGGGTGTCCATTCAGACTGCTGTAATGACAAACTTGTTTCCTCCACATTTTTTGATAAACGATGTTCAAGAAAATCTGTGGAGGGAACGCCTAAAATTTTTCTGTAGCAAGAATCAAGAATGTATATGTAAATTTCTTTGATTTGACCATGATAGATATATCTCTTCCCGCATTTGGTATATCCTTTTGTTCTTCCCAATTTTCTCCAATTGCTCGCTTTGTAAACGGTTCCCTGGAAAAAGGAAGGATCGACAAAAGTTTCTACCAATAAAAGCTCATCATGAAACTTTTCTAACCAGTCTTTTCGGAGACAACGGAGATTCATCCCCAGGATGTGTGATCCAAAGTTAGGAATTTGAACCCATGGAAAAATGACAAATCTACTATTGGCTGCAATCCGATGAAGGGAGCGTTGTCTGGAATCGTCGGACCATCCAATAAATTTATCTCTGGCTTCAAGTCTTTTAGCCGGTGCGCTCCATGATAAAGCTGCAACTGGGCAAGCTTCTATAAATGCCAGATACTTCAGTCTTTTTCCCAAAAGGTTCCTATGTCCCAAATAATGATGCCGTTGAACTAATTCATTCCACAAGGGCTCAAGTTCACTTCCGTAAACTTGCTGCAGAGTTACTGGAGAAAAATCTTTCAATGAACCTTTGAATTGCAATTTGCTTCTAATGGGATCAATATTTTTCTGCATGGTTTTCTCCACAATTTTCATGTAGAGTCCAGCATAGCAGATTCAATGAGGGCTGTCTACAATTTTAAATGTCGCTGTAGTGTTAAACGCCCCCGGCTTTTTGACCAGGCTGTCAATGATATGCCGGTAATTGATTTGATGCTTTCCCTCACCTCGTAACCGTGGCAAAGTGTCGACTTTTTTCTGTCCGTACCAAATTTCCAGGCATTCCATGTAAAGGCGAACCTGTATTTTTTCTCCTATGAGCCTGCTGTGCACTGAGTAGACATTGTGATTAACTCGTATGGTACAGCCGGGGCTGACTTTTAGATCAAGTTTTTTACATGAGTCAATCCGGCGTTTGGGTAACCGGCGCAGAACTTCGAGTTCTTCTGTAAGGCGATCTTTTCGGCCGGCATTTAGTTGCCCAAACAGTTTAGACAGAAAAATCTCATACTCTTCCCGGTCTTTAAAATTTCGGTGGCCTCTCAATAAAAGAGCCTGGTCAACGGCTTTTTTGAACCGGTAATTGCGCTGCTCCACATCTCCATTTTCATTAGGACTATATGGATTCGTTTTACAGGGCGTGACGCCGTAATGATCCATAATGTCCTGATATCTACGGGTGAATTCGTCAGGGTGGGTTTCCTTGTTAACAGCGCTTCCCAAACGATCTGTGCGGTGATGAAGGGGTACACCGCCCAGTTCCCATAAGGCATTCTGCAGGCCATGGCTCAGGCTTTCGAAGCTCTCAGTGAAACATATGCTCCCGGCCTCCCAGTTGGAATAGGTTAAAACAAAATGATAAATCAGATGATCAAACGGAACGCCATCTATGGTGACGCCCAGTTTGTCCATATGGGTGAAGTCAGACTGGCATAATTCGCCTGGTTTATGAATTTGTGCAAAGAATATTTCTTTGGCAGGACCTTCTGTCGACCGCCAATGTTTGATCCGCCGCTGCAGTGTCCTCAATTGCCCATCGGCAAATCGGCCTGGCTGTTTCCGCTGAAGATCCTCAAAAATGGTTTTGGCCTCCAAACCTGGGTTTATTGACATCATATCCTTGATGCCATCCCATACATCCCCAAAAGGATCCTTACGTGTACGCCAATTATGCTCCTGGTTAAGTTCGCTTGGCAATTTCCCCATTTCACGGTACTTTCAAGCCGTCTTTTCATCCATACCTGCTTTCATTGCTGCGATCCCGAAATTCTTCTCAGATTGAATCAACTTGAACAACCTCCTCACTTGCTGGTCTGTTACCATCCAAATCCACTCCTTCAGTATAATTTGGACGGTTTGTACCATTTATTTTGAGTCTTTAAATTTCGGGAATTATAATTGTCGTTCGGCGGGTATTATAATTGACGTTCATCACCATGATGATAAAACTGATGATTAACTGATCCAAAAGACAGCAGCTTGGGCCAAACAGGATTGAAAGGTCTATTGACAATCTGCTGGTTACAGAGCATAAATACACAACAGAATTTAGCTGGGGGAGCGTGCAAAAGCTGAGAAGGAAAAATTTTCCTGACCCTTGGAACCTGATGCGGGTAATACCGACGTAGGGAAGCGGATCATACCTCTTCAAGTAATGCTTCCCTATAAAAATACATTGTCTGCACCGGGTTGATAATAACGGTTTTTCTTTTGGAGGTCAGCATGGATAAAAAAAGAAATTTTGACGAATTTGCAGAAGCATATGATGCGTGGTTTTTTGACAATATGAATCTGTTAAATTCAGAGGTGAACCTGGTCGCTTATTTTATGAAAGATGCGGGTGATACCTTTTCTGTAGGGTGCGGAAGTGGTCTTTTTGAATCAATCCTGGAAAGAGATTTTAACATTCCCATTCAGTACGGTCTCGAACCATCAGACGGAATGGCTGAGATTGCCCGCAAACGCGGGATAATTGTTGATGTAACCACAGCGGAAGACGCCGATCTGGGCGAAGAACAATACGATACGATCCTATTCAACGGCACACCAAGCTATATCAATGACCTGCAGTCCGTGTTTCACAAAGCCTATACTGCTTTGAGAAAAGGAGGTAAAATCGTGGTTATTGATGTTCCTAAGGAAAGTTCATACGCAACCATGTATAACCTGGCAAAAAGTCTCGAAACATGGGAACATCCATTATTGGAAGGGGTTCACCCAAGGGACCCGTATCCAATTGAATTTGTAAAGGTTGCCAACTGGCGTACAACTACTGAAAAAGTCGAGATGCTTAAAACAGCAGGTTTTCAAGACTTTGATTATGCACAAACGCTCACTAAACATCCGCTATACTCAAACAATATGGAAGAACAACCAATTCCGGGGTTTGACTGCGGTGATTATGTTGCCATTTGTTCCTTTAAAAAATAAAAATAGAGGAATCAGGGGTGATGACGAATATGAAAGCGGCAGGAAGATACACCCAAAAAATGTGGGATGCGGTAGCTTCTATTTATGAGGATACAATTACTCATCCCTTCGTTGTACAACTGGCGAAAGGCACGTTAGATAAAAATAATTTTGCACATTTCCTGTCGCAGGATATCCTTTATCTCAAGGATGATAATCTGGCTTTGGACCTGATAGCCGAAAAAGCGCCCAACGCATCTGAAAAGCAATTCTTTCAACTGTTAGCCAAAGATGGGCTGGACATTGAAAAAAACCTTCACAATGAATTCCTGAAATATTTTGATATTGAGGAAGCTGAAGAAAAGTCTCCTGCAATTGAAAAATACACGTCCTTTCTGCTCAACCACAGTGAAAATTCCGTATTTGCTCTTGCTGCTGCGGCACTTTTACCTTGTTTCTGGGTGTATAACAGCGTTGGTAATCATATCTTGACCATTGCGGAAGCTGACAACGAATACCAGATGTGGATCGACACCTATCACAGTGAAGAGTACGAGCAATACACGCAAAGATTTATTGATATTGTAGAGCGGATAGCATCAGGGGCAGATGAAGAACTTCATCAGGAAATGTTGAAAGCCTTCACGCTATCAACACAATATGAACTCGATTTCTTTGAAGAAGCTATGAAAAAGTAATTGCAACAACCTTTAGTCGATTGTGATCGTCCCTGATCTCTTGACGGTCTATTCTGCGACAATTTGATCAGCTAAGTTTTTATTAAACAAGCACTTAGACTTAAAACATGTAAAACCAACACAGGATGTTTGAAATGGAACATGAAGTGGCTTTTTTTAAACCATATCCACTGAAGAAGGGACAAAAGATCCGGCTTGAAGATTCTCCGCTTCAAGGTGACTGGGAGATCGTGGACGTTACACAGTTTAAAGTTACGATCCGATGCCCGATAACACAAAAAGAGCTGACAAAGGACCGGTTTTTCTTTTTCGCTGAAACAAAGAAGGACCAATGGCCGAAGGAATAGTTCTATTAAACCGTGACACTTGATATGCAGGGATACATTTTTTTGCCCCAAGGTCGACCATTGTAATCTTAGGAAAGGGTCTCGAATAACTAGCCCATTTTGCTATCTCCGGGAGCGCGGGCGTCCCGCCCGCGCTCCCAGGTTAAATTGTTTCGGACTTAAAGAATTATGTTAAACAAATACCCCACCAAAAGAATACCGCAGGCCACAACGCCGACAAATACGGCGATCAGTCGGGGTTTAAGCACTTTCCGCAGGATAACTATTTCCGGCAGGGACAGGGCAATGACACTCATCATGAAGGCAAGGACAGAGCCAAGTGCCGCACCCTTGCCCAGGAGCGCCTCAACTACAGGGATAACGCCTGCGGCATTGGAGTACATGGGTACACCGACCAGGACAGAGGCAGGCACAGACCACCAGGAGCCCTTGCCCATGATGGAGGCCATGACCCCTTCAGGAACAAAACCGTGGATGCCGGCACCGACAGCGATACCCAAAATGACATAGATCCAGACTTTGCCGATGATCTCTTTCACGGCATCCCATCCGTATATGAAGCGTTCATTCCAAGTCAGTTTTTCCTCTTCCACCTCAACATCGGCCATATTGGCCTGGGTTACCCAGTCTTCAATATGATTTTCAAGCTTGAGCCGCCCGATAACCCACCCGGCCCCGATGGCAATAAAAAGACCGGTTCCCAAGTAAATGGCCGCAACTTTCCATCCCAGGAGCCCGTATAAAAGACCCAGGGCGATTTCATTGACCATGGGGGCGGCAATAAGAA
The DNA here is from genome assembly GCF_963675255.1 of uncultured Desulfobacter sp. Lineage (GTDB taxonomy): Bacteria > Desulfobacterota > Desulfobacteria > Desulfobacterales > Desulfobacteraceae > Desulfobacter. The sequence goes on along the minus strand of NZ_OY775937.1, from coordinate 1,398,681 downwards.
AGGAAAAGGTCACCCCAAGAGGCACTCCTGCTGTTACAAAACCGATAAATAAGGGTACTGCAGAACAGGAGCAGAACGGCGTCACAATGCCCAGCAGTGCGGCCAGAATATTGCCTGCAAATTCACTTTTGCCGGACAGAAATGCCCGGGTTTTTTCAGGGGTAAAAAAACTTCTGATAATGCCCACGCCAAAAACAACCAGGAAGAGCAGCATCATAACTTTAGGGGTATCATAAAAAAAGAACTCTATGGAATCCCCCAGGTGGGAGCCTTGACTGATAGACAACAGGTCATAGGTCAGCCATTGGGATAATCCGGGCAGTTGATTATATATCAGCCACCATAGGACAACGCCTGCTAACCCCGCGAAAAGATTCAACACTAATCCTGAATTTTTAATTTTTTGAATTGCCCCTGTTTGGGCAGTATTTGTATTCATTTTAACACCTTTTTATGTTCTATGTTACAGCCTGTATGACGCCCTTCTATCAAATCGTTAAAACGGAATATATAGATCCATCCACTTATTGTCAAGCGTTGCGATAAAAAACACCCCCTTGGCTCCCAACGGTATTAACGTTATTAACACACCGCAATATAGCTATTAAAATATCGTCAGCTTAAACGTTGTTTATTGATTCAAATATGAAAAGCGCTTAATTAATTAGCTGTATGACTAATCATAAATTAAAATTGGTATTATTTTATGGACAAAGCACTGGCTTTGCTTAAGGCGATATCAGATAAAAACAGACTGAGGATATTAAGTGTCCTGTTGGTGCACGAGGATTTATGTGTCTGTCAGATCACCGAATTTCTAAAGGTTGCAGGGGCAACAGTATCTCGCCACTTGAGCCAGATGGCCGAAGGCTGGACAAAGAAATAAAAAGACGACCGCATAGAGGCGTATTCAGCAGGAATTAAAACCCACGGCCTCAACACCAATGCCGTTAAGGTGGTGGCAGAAGCCGGTGTGGATATCTCCACCCATCAATCAAAACGGGTAGATGAATTCAGGGATACCTGATTTCAGCCGGTATAGGGCAGCAGGATTGTCTATGATCTGCGTCACTGATTTTTAACTTTGGCTTTTGCGTAAGATTAGTGGTAGCATAAAACTAAAATTGGTTGGCAGGCTGTTGAGAACATTGTGAACTTAAGAATGCATCATGGACAACACCACAGATACCCATCAAATATTCAAAATTGCAGGTCTGGCCTTTTTGCTGAACCTGATTTTAACGCTTGTAAAGGTGCCGCTTGCTATTTTTACCGGCAGCTTAACCATTACAGCCAGCGCCATTGACTCCGGAACAGATGCCGTGGCATCCTTGGTCATTTACGGTGGCATCAAGCTCTCTACCCGCAAAACCCGTTCCTTTCCTCTTGGGCTTTACAAACTCGAGAATGTAGCTTCCGTAATCATTTCCCTTTTTATTTTTATTGCCGGATATGAAATCGTTAAACAGATCTTTTCTTCGAGTAACAGCCTTGTACAAATCACGCCTATTTCCATTTACCTTTTGGCCGGCAGCAGCCTTGCAATATTCGGATTTGGACAATATTCCCTCCACGTCGGAAAAAAGACCCGGTCTCCGGTCCTGATTGCCGAAGGCCGGCATCGCCAGGTGGATGTCCTGTCATCCATTGTGGTCCTGATCTCTGTATTGTTCAGCTATTTTGATCTGCAGACCGAAGTTATGGGAATCTCCATTGACCGGATTGGCGCAGCATTGATTCTTCTTTTCATTACAAAAACCGGAGGGGAACTTTTGTCAGACGGCATGCGGGTCCTTCTGGATGCATCTATTGATATTCCCACCTTGAACAAAATACGCAACCTGATCCACCAAGAATCTGCTGTGGATGAAATCAAATCCCTGATCGGACGCAACGCCGGACGGTATCGGTTTATACAGGCTGACATCACCTTAAACGTCAACGACCTTGAAGCGGCACACAAAATCAGTGAAGCAATCGAACACCGTATTTTAACCCAGATTCCTAATATCGAGAAGATAACCATTCATTATGAACCAAGAGTACGAACCCATGATATTCTGGCGTTGCCCCTGTCGGATAAAAGCGGGCAGATCAGCTCTCATTTCGGAGAAGCACCTTATTTTGCATTACTCCACCGTCACATAGATAAGCATACCATTGATGCAAAAAAAATCATGGAAAATCCCTATTGCACCGTTTCAACGGCAAAGGGAATCCGTGTGGCAGAATGGCTGGTTGATCAAAAAATCACCCATGTGGGAATCAAAGAAAATGTTTCCCACAAAGGCCCGGGATATGTGCTGTCCAACGCAGGGATAAAAATAATCCGAATTTCATCCAAAGACCTGAGTGGTGCGGTGCGGGAAATAATGATTCCGGAAAACAGTGATAACGGGATAAAAATAATTGAATAAATCTAAAGGACACATCATGGACCAAACAAATAAAATAGGAATCATTATATGCGATCGTTATCGGAGGTGTGGGGGAGGCAAATGTTTTAGATCTCTCAAAAACCGTGAAGGCGCATTCAGCCGATATAAAGACATGGCAGTAGAAATTGTTGGATATACCAGTTGCGACGGCTGTCCAGGAGGTAATATCGAATATGTGGTGGATGAAATGAAAGCAAACGGGGCTCAGATTATTCATCTGGCCACCGGCCTGATTGTAGGGTATCCACCATGCCCTCATATTACCTATTTTCATGACTACATCCAGACAAAGTACGGCCTTGAAGTTGTATACGGAACCCACCCCATCCCTGAAAAATATGTAAAAACACACGAAAAACTCGGAACATGGAACAGCGATGAATGGCAAGAAATCATTATGCCGACCATGAATGATGAAAAGAGCCGCATCGCTTACAACTGAAAAACCAAAACGCTTAAAACTCCGGGCACATATCCCGGAGTCATAACCTTAACACTCTATGATCAAGTGACAGACTGTTTATATGAAAGAACTAAACTAACCAGTTAGTTTCTTTCATGATTTGTTGTGGCCTAACCTCGATGAAAGACCAGGTCGGCCATGGCCGTTATATGGACCGGCCCGCTTCTTCAGCCTCGGCAACGCAAAACATTAAATGCCTGGGTGTTTTGGCATCTCCGATCATATGGAATTTTGCCCGGCTTTGTTTTTCCAAGTGCCTGGCATCCCTCACCGGCTGATGTTTTTCCGAAATGACAACCGTATCAAACCCCTCAAGGGTTACGGGTTCTCCATTGGATGTAAAGCTTACACCATCATCGGTAAAGAATTTAACTGCCACCTTCTTATATAAAATGACGCCGCAGGCCTTCAGGCGTTCCCGCAGATAGTACCGATCATTGGAGGACATCTCTTCGGCAAAACTTTTTTTGCGGTTCAGAACCACCACCTCTTTTCCCAGATCACCCAGTTTATGGGCAGTGATCAGCCCGGTAAACCCGCCGCCGAGCACAATCACTCTGCCACCAGCAGCCTGTGCATCGGTGAATACATCCACACTGGTGATAAGCTTCATCTTGCTTTTAAACAGTCCTTTGATCACGGGCATATCCGGCATGGAGCCCGTGGCCAGGATCACATGATCAGGGTCAAAGGAAGCCAGAACTTCGGCAGCCAACGGGGTATTGTAATCCACGGTCACACCAAGACGATCAAGTTCGTTTTTAAAAAAGCGTAAAATATCGCCCAGTTCCCCCCGTCCGGGTGCTGTGGCAGCCAGGGCCAAAAGCCCGCCCTGGTCTGAACCTTTTTCTAATATTTTCACCTGATGCCCCCTTTGGGCAAACATTCTTGCGGCGGCAAGCCCGGAGGGCCCGGCCCCGGCCACAAGAATTTTTTGGCTTTTTTCCGGTGCCTTTTCTTCGGCCAGTTTAAATTCCCGGCCCACATCGGGATTGACCACACAGGACCCAGGTTCCTTGGCAAGCACGGCATGGATACACCCCAGACAGCAGCCCACACAGGGCCGGATAAGGGAGGCATTTCCGGATTTGGCCTTATTCGGATATTCCGGATCTGCAATAATGGAGCGCCCCAATGCCACCATATCTGCTTTCCCATCCTTGATGGCGGCATTGGCCATGGCCGGGTCCTTGATCCGCCCTACGGTAATCACAGGCACATTGACCACCTGCTTAACCGCCTCAGCCATATGAATAAAACATCCCTGGGGTGTATACATGGACGGAATAGTCAACTCTGTGGAGCCGTAGACACCGCCGGACACATGAATATAAGCCGCCCCGGCCTGTTCTAAGAGCGGAGCAATGCGCAGGGTATCTTTAAGTTCCCAGCCGTTTTCAATGTAATCATTGCCGTTGATACGGATGCCCACGGGATAGTCCGCACCTGCGATATTTTTTACCGCTTCAATCACCTCAAACAGAAACCGGGTACGATTCTCAAAACTGCCGCCGTATTCATCGGTGCGGATATTGGAATTCGGTGCCAGAAACTGGTTAATCAGGTACCCATGGGCTCCGTGCAGTTCTATGAAATCAAACCCGGCCTCCCGGCACCGCCGGGCGGCCTGTCCAAAACAGTCCGCAAGCTCTTTGATTTCCTCTACTTTTAGGGCACGAACCTCTCCTTTAACCACTGCAGGTGCCGGAATAGCCGAAGGTGCCACTTTTTCCGGCAGATAAGATTGGCGCCCCCCGTGCATAAGCTGAACCCCGAAACAGACATCATATTCCTTAATCCGCTTAACCATTCTTTTCAGGGCCGGAATACATGAATCCTCATACATCTGGGGCAGATCAGGCAACTCCTGACCACTGGGGTGAATCCCACCACCACCCACAAGCATCATGCCGACACCACCCCTGGCCCGGGCGGCAAAATATTCCGTAAGCTGATCCGTGACATGACAATTTTCATCCACACCGAAATTAATACTCATGGCCGACATGAGCAGCCGATTCTTCACTTCCATGTGTTGAATCCGGATGGGACTGAAAAGATCTGACAGCATAAGTACACTCCTATGATTGAAACGGTTAAGGGTCAGCCTTTATTTAGGGTCATGAGAAATCTTGAAAGAAAACCGGCGCAGATCTCATCAACACAGGCACATCCGGGTTATTAATTGGCTAATTTAATTTTTACAATTTTGCCTTTTTTGTTTAGATAGGCAACCCCTTGGGCAAGGGGTTTTCCGGAAGAGGAGTCAACGATAACGATTTGTCGTTCATCCAATACGTTCGTTGATAATTCTTTTTTACGCGTAACCCGTTCTAAAGCATCTTTGGATACAGAATCAATTTTTTGATTCGATGATCCTGTTTTACCTTTATTATTATCTGTTTCTTCAGCCAGCTCGTAGCGCATCTTATTTCTTTCAGCAATGAGCTTACCGACGCCGGAGTAATTATCATCCTCATTTTTACAGGATGGTAATACAGCCACAAAAAAAACCAGAAAAGAGATCAAAAAAAAACGCATTCAGCTATCTACATTGGAACCTGATTTAAGTTTATTCGGCCGCTTCCACGGTAAAACGGCGATTCAGCCTCATGGTTGAAAACAAACCATAAATATCCTGTGCAACATTGATAACCTTTAACTGGCGATTGGCCTGGCTCAGGGAATTATAGGCAGCGATAATCACACCAATACCAACGGAATCCACCATATTCACGCCATCAAGATCAATAATCAAGGTACCCTGGGAGGAATTGACGGCGGAAAGCAGCTCCCCTTTAAAAGCGTCAGCCATGGACGCAACCACATCTTCACCGGGCTTGACTATAGTCTGATCCTCAATAGTAACTATTTCATTCATGTTTCTCTCCTTATTATAATTCGTATAACTTCATATATTAACTTAAAACTTATTTTTGTTCAAATCTAAAAATCATCAATATACTGACATTCACTGGATATTTGCTATAAGGAAGACAGTTTTTCTCAAAATCAAGGCCGGAGTTGCCATTACCAATCGGTCTGATCTATCCATAATCCACGCATTTTAGAAACGGGTCTTAAATAGCTTGCCCACTTTGCTATATCCTAGCGCGCGGGCGTCCCGCCCGCAGGTCTGCAAGTATTGTAAAGATGCGGGCGAGATGCCCGCGCTCATAGGTTTATTTCGGACTCATTCCTTCGATTAATGAAACGATAGCTGATCACGCTAGCGGTTGCTTTATTTTTTTTTAAAAAAAGTGATTTTTTTCAAGGAAACAAAAAATTGGCGGGGCCGACAGCTTTTTTGAGAACCCTTCAAAATCCCCTGCAAGAAGCCTTCACTGGCCATTTAAACGACATTCAAAAGGTGGTGTATACCCCCTCTCACGCCCAATGTTAAAAATGGACCAAAATCACGATGTGGAGACAAGTATTTATTGTTATTTCAAATATTTATAATCTTATCGTATTTGCCTTCCCTGTGTTTTTCTGCTAACCCATAACCCTATGAGTTTAGCCCAAAATGCATCAAAAAATATAGTAGACCGCTTGACCTGGCATACAGCAAACAGGGACCAAACAGGCATCGCCAAAGATCTTGCCGAAGGTAAAGATATCCCTGAAGTATATGGCCTTGGGGAAGCTGGATTATTCGATGAGTTTTTTTACTTTCTTGATCATTTCGAATTTACCAACCTGCTCATGGAACTTGAACCAAAATCAAAACAAAGAAACAGTCCGGTCCCATTCATGCGTATCATTTTTATTTATATGATGCGTATTGTGGCTGGCCTTCATTTTTTTTGGCACACAGACTCTGTTATTCTTCGAAGTCAGGCCTTAATGCGTCTTGTCGGCTTTAACGGCAGGGAGATAAAAGAAGGGACTTGCAATAGGGGTAAGAAAAAATCCTCTTGCGATGAAAAAGCGCCCATTCCAATCCGAGGACCGGTATCTTGTGATTTCATAAAAAATACAATGGCATCAATTGTTGCACCAACCCTGGAAAAAATGTTTAACAGGGGAATATCGATTTTAGCGGCACATAAGTTTTTTCCAAAAAAAATTCATGCTCTGCTTGATGCTTCCGAGATTGAATCAACAGAAAAATGTAACGGCTGTGGTAAAGTAACCAAAGAAAAACCGCCCGAACTCAAACTTCGTAAAAAGCGCATTCGAAAAGTTCTGGAAACTGTTTTTGGATTTAAAATATGGGTGGTTTGGGATCCAAACAGCCGCCTTCCTTTAGCCATGCGTTTTGCTACAATTGAGGTTCATGACATAACTTTTGCTCAGGAAGTGGTTCAGCAGGCAATTGACAATCTGGGGGAACATGCCAAAATCACTTCCCTTGCCATTGACCGTGGGTTCACGGACGGCATTTTTTTATGGTGGCTCAACAGTAAAACCATCACCTTTTTTATTCCTGCTAAATCCAGTTTGAATGTTTATGACGATGCCCTGTCTTTAATTGGTACAGGCCATTCGGAAATTAAAGACGAAATACGCACTGTGGGTGCCGGTAAAAACAAGACAACGGTTACAGATCATTGGGATGTTGAAGGTCTGGAAGGGTTAACGTCAGCAGAATTCTACGGACCACAGGGCAGCGGCAGCCATCAAAACTCCAAAGGCTTTGTCGCCAATCCCATCAATGCTGTTGTGGTTAAGGATGATCCTTTTAAGGCTAATAATCCCGGTTCCAAAACCCTGATTATTCTTACAAATGGACCTGTTGACAAGCCCTTGGTGGTTTATGACGCATACGACGCCCGCAGTGAAATTGAAAACGCCTTATTTAGAGAGGCCAAGCAGGCCTGGTTCATAGAAAGGCCACCTATAAATACGAAATCCGGTTTTATCGTTCATGTGTATCTCACCATTTTTGTCATGGCACTGACAACGGCTTTCAGGGATTGGATAGACCAACAGGATAAATTGGAGAAAAAAGGTCAAGACACCGGAATCAGGAAGTTCAGACAAAAAGTTAAAGAAGAAAATGGAAACAAGCTGATTATATTTGATAAGGATCGGTATGCAATATTTGATGCGTATGAAGTTTTCATTCTATGTGGCAGGAATGTACTCCGGCCAACCGGCACACCAGAAACGATCACCCCTCAAGACATATTAACAAAATATGGTGTACAACTGGAATAAACTTGAAAGACTCCCTCTTCTTCTATCAAAATTTACTGTCCGCCAAACTCCATTCCCCGTATATCAACAAATCATGACCGCAATAAAGACGGCACTACTGAGCTGTCATCTTATGTTCGCTAAATCTCAGATCTTATTCCCCTTAGGTGCTCACTTCTCAGTTTCTGTCACAAAAAAATGATGTCGAACACATGAGTTGTGGTTTGCCCGTGTTAGACTTATGGTTCCGGTATTGCGCCTTGAATGGCCACCTACTTCTCACTTGTGGCCACTGATTTTTCACCGATCACGAGTGAGGGACAGTAGGTGGCCGTCCGGATTCCCTTATTTGAGCGTTCCTTATAGCAAATATCCAGTGACATTCATTTTTCCCTTGAATTTAAATTTAAAACCACGTATATATTAAAACTTCCCGGCTGATCAAGTCGGGCGGATAATTCTGATCGGTCGCCTCGTAACAGAGGGCCATGAACCTCGTCAGGTCCGGAAGGAAGCAGCGATAAGTGATACCTTCTGTGTCGTGGATTGATCCCGGTCACGCAATTATCCGCCCTATTTGTTCAGCCGGGTTTTCTTTTTTTACCACCCTTTATATCTTGACATGTTTTCAAACAGACTTATTTTTCAGCCATAATTTATCATTTTATTAATTTTTAAACACCTAAATATAAGGGATTTTGGAGCAAACACATTGGCACTCAAAGAGAATAGAAATAACGCTGACGGGAAAGGGAACAAAGCCGATCCCCCGAAGACTCCTGAGACAGACGAGCAAAAAAATTCCGATGAAGGAAACAACCTGGAGAATAAAGATAATCACAAAGGGCTTGAAGATCAGTTAAATGAGCAAAAAGATAAAGTGCTCAGATTATCTGCGGAATTTGAAAATTTCAAAAAGAGAAAGCAAAGAGAAATTGATGAATTCAAGAAATTTGCCAACGAAACCATTTTCAGGCAGCTGCTTTCTGTAGTTGACAATCTTGAGCGGGCCATTGGCTCGGCCACAGATGCAGTTGAGGAAACCAGCCTGCTTGAAGGCGTAAAGCTGACGCACAAAGAGATTCTAAAGTTGTTTGAATCCTTTAACGTAAATATGGTTGAGGCAGAGAATCAACCCTTTGACCCCAATTTTCATCAAGCAGTCACGCATGAACAGAATAATGATGTGCCGGATAATACCGTCATTAATGTTCTGCAAAAAGGATATACGCTTCATGACAGACTGCTTAGGCCGGCCATGGTGATTGTCTCAAAAAAGAGTTGAAAGTCAGACTCAAAAAAATACTAAAAAGATTAAAGATATTTAGAAAGGAATTGTTATGGGTAAAATTATTGGAATCGACCTTGGCACAACCAATTCATGTGTCGCGGTCATGGAACCCGGTGGAGAGGCAAAAATTATTACCAATGCCGAAGGCGGCAGAACAACACCGTCCATTGTGGCGGTCACTGAAAACGGAGAGCGCATTGTCGGCCAGACTGCCAAGCGCCAGGCTGTAACAAACCCTGAAAATACAATTTTCGGTGTAAAACGTCTCATTGGTAGAAAGTTCAACTCAAAGGAAGTCCAGAATGACATTCCCATACTTCCATATATAATAGAGGCAGCCGCCAACGGCGATACCCGAATCAACATCAGGGGCAAACAATACAGCCCTGCCGAAGTTTCCTCGTTTATTCTCGGCAATATCAAAAAGACTGCCGAGGATTACCTTGGGGAAGCCGTAACCGAAGCCGTTATTACGGTTCCGGCCTATTTTAACGACAGCCAGCGCCAAGCGACCAAAGATGCCGGTAAAATTGCAGGCCTGGAAGTCAAACGGATTATAAATGAGCCCACAGCCGCATCCCTGGCCTATGGCCTGGATAAAAAAGGTGAGGAAAAAATTGCGGTTTTCGACCTTGGCGGCGGTACATTTGACGTCTCTGTCCTTGAAATCGGTGACGGGGTTTTTGAAGTAAAATCCACCCACGGTGATACACACCTGGGCGGTGAAGACTTTGACTTGAGAATCATTGACCATCTGGCAACCGAATTTAAAAAAGACCAGGGCATTGACCTGCGTAGCGATAAAATGGCTTTACAGCGTCTTAAAGAAGCTGCTGAAAAGGCAAAAATGGAGCTGTCAACATCCACGGAAACCAGCATCAACCTGCCCTTTATTACAGCGGACGCATCCGGGCCCAAGCATCTGGACATGAAACTGACCAGAGCGAAACTGGAGTCCCTTGTGGCCGACCTTTTGGACAAACTGGAAATCCCCTGTAAAACCGCGCTGAAAGACGCACACATGAAACCCGGCGATGTGGATGAGGTGGTTCTGGTTGGCGGCATGACCCGTATGCCTGCGGTTCAGGAACGTGTTGAAAAAATATTCGGCAAAAAACCCCATAAGGGTGTTAACCCGGATGAGGTGGTTGCCATGGGTGCAGCCGTCCAGGCCGGCGTACTCCAGGGTGATGTGAACGACGTGCTCCTGCTGGATGTTACCCCGCTTTCTTTAGGCATTGAGACCCTTGGCGGCGTTATGACCAGGCTGATTGAAAAAAACACTACCGTTCCCACCAAAAAGAGCCAGGTATTCTCCACGGCCGCCGACAACCAGCCGGCCGTATCCATTCACGTTCTCCAGGGCGAACGCCAGATGTCTGCAGACAACAAGACCCTGGGTCAGTTTGAACTGTCAGACATTCCCCCTGCCCCCAGGGGCGTTCCCCAGATTGAGGTAACCTTTGACATTGATGCCAACGGTATTGTCCACGTATCCGCCAAGGACAAGGCCACAGGCAAAGAACAGTCCATCCAGATTACGGCAGCGTCCGGCTTAAGCGAAGATGAAATCCAGCGCATGGTGAAAGACGCTGAGATGCACGCTGACGAAGATAAAAAGAAACGTGAACTGGTGGATACCAAAAACCAGGCCGAGGCCCTGGTGGACCAGACCCAAAAAACCCTGAAAGAACACGGGAGCAAAGTCGATGAAGCCACCAGGAAATCCATTGAAGATGCTGCCGAGGCCCTGAAGCAGGCCAAGGACACCGACAACCTTGAGGATATCAAGGCCAAAATCGAAGCCCTGTCGCAGGCCTCCCACAAACTGGCCGAAGTGATGTACCAGCAGGCACAGACAGACAGCCAGGCCGGACAGGCCGACGGTGCTGATGCAGGTGCTGCCAATGACGATGATGATGTGGTTGATGCGGATTTTGAAGAAGTCAAAAAAGATAAGTAGTGTTTTAACGAAAAGCCACCCATATGCGCCCTGCATCTGGGCAACTTTTCACCCAAACACGGGTTTCCGTTTAGGCTGATTAAGGACGGAAATTTGACGTTGAATATAATCCTGCCGTGATCTATATTGACCCGGCAGGATTTTTATTAGCATTTTAAAAACTGCCATGGGCTGACCTGAATTTATATAAATCAGCTGCCCTGAATTTTAACAAGAGGCTGAACCACGGAAAGCACGGAAGGACACAGAAATGAATTTGGTTTTTGAAGAAGATACTTTAACTTTGGCAGTCACCCAAAAATACGAATTGAGGGCTTTGCGCTCTAACTTTCAGTGCTTTCCGTGTATTCCGTGGTTATAAACAGGAGATGTTGATTTAACATGATCATTACCGACATCCTCCGGCAGAACAATTCACTTTATCCGGAAAAATCAGCGTTAATTGAACGAATCCCGGCCACAGGCCGGCGCACGCAGATCACCTGGTCCGACTTTTACCAGCAAAGCGTCCAAACAGCCAATGCCCTGCAGGCAAAAGGCATTGAAAAGGGTGATAAAGTGGTTCAGCTTATGACCAATTGCCTGGCGTGGCTGCCCATTTATTTCGGGGTATTATATACCGGGGCCTGGATCGTTCCTTTGAATTTCAGGTTTGAATCAGAAAAAATCCGTTTGTGCACCGTAACAGCAGAAGCAAAGGTTTTTATTTTCGGCCCTGAATTTGTAGACCGGATAGAAGAAATCAGGCAGGAATTATCCCAATTTGTAAAATTGTGGATATATACAGGGCCAGAAAATAATTGTCCGGGCTGGGCCTGTTCTTTTAACCAATTCATCTGTGACGCAGACGGAATAACACCTCCGGATGTAGAACTAACCCCTGAAGACGATGCCGCCCTGTATTTCACCTCGGGTACCACCGGCACCCCCAAGGCGGTTCTGCACACCCACAGGGCATTGATGCATGCATGTGAGGTGGAAAACAACCACCACAGCCAGACCCATGATGACGTATTCCTGTGCATCCCGCCCCTTTACCACACTGGTGCTAAGATGCACTGGATGGGCTCTTTTTTGGTGGGGGGAAAATGCGTCCTGCTCAACGGCGTCAAGTCGGAATGGATCATTGAAGCAGTATCCGAAGAAAAGTGCACCATTGTGTGGCTGCTGGTACCCTGGGCCCATGACATTCTCATTGCCATTGACGATGGCCGGATCAAACCCGCCGACTACAACCTTTCCCAGTGGCGCCTCATGCACATCGGGGCCCAGCCCGTCCCCCCAAGCCTGATCCGGAACTGGCGCAAATATTTTCCTGGTCAGGATTACGACACCAATTACGGATTGACCGAATCCTCAGGCCCCGGGTGTGTCCATTTAGGCGTGGAAAACGCGGACCGGATAGGCCCTATTGGCATTCCCGGATACGGCTGGCAAGCCCGGATTGTTGACAAGCAGGGCAACCAACTGCCCTTTGGTGAAACCGGCGAGCTTATTGTCAAAGGTCCGGGGATGATGAAAGAATATTACAAAAATTCCGAAGCCACGGCCAAAACCATAAAAGACGGATGGTTGTTTACAGGGGACATGGCCAGGTCCGACAAGGACGGATTTATTTGGCTTGTGGACCGCAGAAAGGATGTGATCATCTATGGCGGGGAAAATATTTTTCCTGTGGAAATTGAAAATTTCTTTCTCAAACATGAAAAAATCCGGGACATTGCGGTGATCGGTGTGCCTGACGAGCGTTTAGGAGAAATCCCTGCCGGAATTATCAGCCCTAAGCCCAATACCATGATGTGCGAACAAGATATTCTTGATTTCCAGAGTAAGCTTCCCAGGTATAAGCAACTGAAAAAAATATTTTTCGGCGATGTACCCAGAAACCCCACCGGCAAGATAGAAAAACCCAAACTGAGAAGGATTTATGCTGAAGACAAAAGCAAAGCCATGGAAATTCTGCTCAAATAAAGGGGAAATAAAATGACATGTATAGTCAGACATTTCAGCGCATGGGCAATGCTCCTTATCTCCACCATGATACCGGCAATCTTACCCTGCAATGCAGCCCAGTCCCTTGATGATGAAACCGCCAAAATCATCTCGGGTATTGAAGCAAAATACGCCCAAAAAAGTTTCAGTGCCGATTTTGAACAGGCCTCACGTTTAACTGCTCTGGATGTGACTGAAATTGCCAAGGGCAAAGCCTGGTTCAGCCACCCGGGAAAGATGAAATGGGCATATCAAAGTTCAGACAACCATGAAATCATCACCAATGGAAAAAACCTGTGGATCTACCGTCCCGAAGAAAACCAGGTGATGACCGGAGATGCCGCCCCGTTCTTTCAATCCGGCTCCGGTGGCGCATTTCTGGCAGATATCCACAAAATCAGGGAAGAGTTCACCATTGAACCGGGCAAATCGGGCGAAAATTTTTCACAACTTGTGCTGACGCCTAAAAAAGAAACCCCGGAGCTTGCAAGAATACGTATCATGGTGAATATTCCAGGGTATGAAATTCCTGTCGTGGAAACCGAAAATATTTACGGAGATACCACCAAATTCATATTTACCAATATCCAGTTCGTTACATTTGACGAACAAATATTTGAATTTACCCCCCCACCGGGGACTGAAATTATAGAGATGGACTGATGATGACCAAAAATTATACACTCCACCAGAAAATCCGGGACCTGGCCAAGGCAAAAAAGGCCATCATCCTGGCCCATAATTACCAGCCTGCCCAGATCCAGGACGTAGCGGATCTGTGCGGAGATTCCCTTGAAATGAGCATAAAGGCGGCTGCCACGGATGCAGACATTATTGTATGCTGCGGGGTGCGCTTTATGGCTGAGACGGCTGCTATCCTGTGCCCGGATAAAATAGTGCTTATGCCCAACCCAGAGGCCGGGTGCCCCATGGCAGATATGGTGACCCCAGAGGCGTTAGTCAAGCGCAAAAAAGAACTTGGCGGCATCCCTGTCATCACCTACGTCAACTCATCTGCGGCAGTAAAGGCCGTATCTGATATCTGCTGCACCTCTGCCAACGTGGTTAAAGTGGTGAACACCTTAGAGGCCGATGAAGTGCTCATGACGCCGGACCGTAACCTGGCCATGTATGCGGCAGCCAATACCGATAAAAAGGTTCATTTCTGGGATGGATACTGTCCCTTTCACAACGATTTAAGTGTTGAAACGGTCAAAGCATCAAAAGCCGCCCACCCCAAAGCCCTGTTTGTGGCCCACCCGGAGTGCCCCCCCAATGTGCTTGAACTTGCCGACAGCATCCAGTCCACATCGGGAATGATCCGGTTTGCCGGTGAAAGTTCGGCCGACCAGTTTATCCTGGGCACGGAAACAGGCTTGATCCACGCCATTTCAAAGGCACACCCCGAAAAAACCTTTTTCCCCGTATCGGATAAACTATTATGCACAGACATGAAAAAGACGCGATTGCAGCACATTTGGGACTGTCTTGAAAACATGTCAGGAAGGGTGGTGGTCGAAGAATCGATCCGTATCAAAGCCATGGATGCTGTTAAAAAAATGATTGCTATCAAATAGACCTGCTGCCAATCCGTTCCTTTTCAAGGAGCCGTGCATATTCGCCGCCGGCCCGGGAAAGTTGTCCATGGCCGCCCTGTTCAATAATATGACCATCCCTTAACACCAGGATGTGATCACACGATTTTACTGTTGAAAGACGGTGGGCAATAATAATGGACAGGCGCCCTTGCATCAGTTTCTTCATGGCATCATGGATTTTCACCTCGGACTGGGAATCCATATAAGAAGTCGCCTCATCAAAGATAATCAGATCCGGGTTCAAGGCAAAGGCCCGGGCAATGCAGACCAGCTGTTTCTCCCCCGAAGACAGGGGGCGGCCGCCAGCCTGGAGCATGGTGTCAAGGCCGGCAAATTTATCAAACAGGAATGAACAGTTGGCATTTTTCAGGGCCGCTTCAAGGCATTGATCTTCCTGGCGGGAGTCACCATCCAGGAGTCGTACAAGATTTTCCCGCACGGTTCCGGCAAACAGGATGGGATCCTGCATGACCAGGGCGGTGTGATGCCGGATGGCGGCGATATCCATGTGCACATAATCATGACCGTTAATGAGAATGCGTCCACCTGTGGGACTGTAAAACCCGGCCGTAAGATTGATGATGGTACTCTTTCCTGCCCCGGTCTGCCCCACAATACCCATGGCCCTGCCCTTTTCAAGGCTGAAACTGATATTTTTCAATACTGGCACACCGGACTCGTATGAAAATGACACGTCTTCAAATGCCAGATGCCGGAGACCACCGGGATCCATCCCCCTGAACGTCTTATCCTGCCGGGCTTTGGGTGTGTTTAATACTGTAATAATCCTTTCGGCAGATGCCAAAGCGTTCTGCAGCAGATTAAATTTTTCGGACAACTCTCTCAAAGGTCTGAAAAACAATTTCATATAGGTCAAAAACGCCGCAAGCTCACCAATGGTCAGGCTCTGGCCTTGCACCATAAAAGAGCCGTTCCAGATAATAACAGCCACTGCCAGGGTACCCATGAGGCCGACCATGGGCATGAACACGGCAAACACCCGAATATGAGCCATGGCGGCCTTGAAGTGGGACAAATTCAGGCGCTTGAACTCATGGATAAAATGCAGGCCGGCCATACAGGTCTGGATGGCCCGGATACCAGTGATGGCTTCTGAAAAACGGTGGTTAATCTCAGCATTTTTTTGTCTCAACGTCCGAAATACCCGGCGAAGAATACCCGAAAAATAGATCACGCCCACAAAAACCACGGGAACGATCAGGCTTAAATAAAAGGTAAGCCGATGATTGGTGAAAAACAGGATGACAAATACCCCGGCCATGAGCAGAAGATCCCTGAAAATAAAAACAAGAACGCTTGTAAACATTTCGTTCATATTTTCAATGTCCCCAGCCACCCGGGCCACAAGTCTTCCCGAGGCATTTTTATCAAAATAGGCCACGGGCAAGTCCGTCATATGATCAAACAGGCGGCACCGCAGATTAAGCATGATTTTTTGGCCCGTATACTCCATAAACATGGCCTGGCTGAAATCCAGAACAAAACCTGCCAGAATCACCACGCCAAACAAAATACCGAAAACAGAGAACCGCTTAATATCAAGCCCTATGATATTTAACCCTGGGTCGCCAGAAACAAGAATGAACCCGTCAATGGCCTGCTGGATAAGCCAGGGTTGAAACAGTTCAAACCCGGTGACCATGAAAACCAGAAACGTCGTCAACGCAAGCATCCAAGCATAGGGCTGAACATAGGGGATCAATGCTTTAAACAGGGCCAGGTCTGCCAGACTGACCTTTTTCTCTTCGTTGGAAAAGGCGTGGGGCTGGTTCATGACCGGTCTCCCAAGGGCTTGCTTTCAGACTGCTGCACCTTAAAGGATGTCCGGTAAAAGGCATTGGATGCCTTAAGTTGCTCATGGGTGCCCTGGTCCACAATTCTGCCGTTGTCCATCACATAAATCCGGTCACAGTCGGCAAGGGCCGAAAGCCTGTGGGAGACCATGACCATGACGGCGCCCCGGTTCATAAGGCTGATGCCCCGGATCACCCGCTCTGCGGTACGGGTATCCAGATGACTGACCGGATCATCCAAAAGAACCACCGGCTTGGGGCGCACCAGGGTCCGGGCCAGGGCCACCCGCTGCTTCTGCCCGCCGGATAAGGTCACCCCCCGTTCCCCGATCAGGGTGCCAAGCCCTTTGGGCATCTGCGCAATGGTGTCGCCTAAAGCGCAGACGTGAATTACCTGATCCAGAATTTCACGCGCGTTGCCACCGGAAAAACGTTCGCCCATAAGAATATTATCTTCAAGGGTGCCTGAAAATAAAAACGGTTCCTGGGCCATGACGCTGATATGGCGCCTCAAAAACTGCGGATCAAATGTTTTCAGATCTTTTCCGTCCAGGTAAATCCGGCCGGTCATGGGGTCATACAGGCGCGGAATCAATGACAGCAGGGTGGTTTTCCCGCAGCCAGGTGGTCCGGTAATGCCGATTCTGGACCCTGCCGGGATCTCCATTGAAACATCAGAAAGCACATTTACCTTTTTATCATAGGAGAAACAGACCTTTTCAAACCGGATATTGCCGTTCACAATGTCCGGCATCACCGTATCTTCAGGAAAAGTGATTTCGGACCGGGTGTTCAAAAGAACGTTTATCCGTTTCAGGGATGCCATGCCACGCTGCAACAGATTGGTCATCCACCCGATGGCAATCACCGGCCAGGCCAGAATCCCCAAGTATTGAATAAAGGCTACAAGCTCTCCGGGACTTAACTGGTTTTCCATGACCAACCTCCCGCCGTAAAGGATGATGATCAGGGTGGAGATGTTAAAAAAAAGCCCCAATAAAGGGCGCAGCAGGGCATTGATATAGGCCCGTTTCAAATTCTTTCGAAAATAGTCCCGGGCGCTGTTTTCAGTCTTTTGCCGAACCTGGGGCTTAAAATTGAACACTTTGATGACCCGGATACCGAAAAAACTTTCCCGAATTTGTTCTGTGAGTGCGGAAAAGGCCTCCTGGGCTGTACTGTGATACTGGTGCATCCTGTTACCCAGATTTTTTGTGGTCAAAACCAGAAAAGGAAGGGGAATCAGACACAAGGCCGCAAGCTTCGGGCTTGTCCAGACCATGATGCCGATACATGCACTGCCGAGAAGCAGGGTGTCCACCAGGGCGATAATGCCGAAACCAAAGGCCATACGCACATGAACAATGTCCGATGTGGCATGTGCCATAATATCCCCGGCCCGGGTTTTGTCATAATAAGCCATGTCCAGACTTAGCATATGGGAGTACAGTTCATCTCGAATGCCCCGCTCAAGATCCCGGGCCGAACCCATTAAAAGCATACGCCATCCGGAACGAAGCAGGGCCATGAGAAGCCCGGCTCCCAAAATGACTGCGCATTGCATTAAAAGAACATAACGATCAAAATGAGCATCTGCCAGAATGTCAACAGCCCTGCTGACAACCTGAGGAATTACAAGCTGGAGCAGATCCACTACAATTATAAAGAAGACGCCCAGAGCGATCTTTCGTAAGTTTTTTTTAAAATAATAAAGGATCAGCTTCAAATTTCAGCTCCGGTAAATGTGCTGCGGCGGCAAATTAATATGTATATTTAAATAAATTAAACATCCGGAAGGGGATTTCAATATTGAGGAAAATCAAATAAGTATTATGTTTCCTTTTGAACATTTCTTGGTTTTTGTGTTGACACCCATTTTAATGGTATTTAATCTAATTTGCATGCTGACAATTATGATATGATGATGACTGCAATCATGTAAAGCTCACCCTTGAATATTCCTAATTAGGGAGTAAAATTATGGAAAGCACTGACCTTGACCAAAAATTACCCGCACGTCTTGACGCATTCCGCCGTCTGCACAGGCACACGCTTGACCATCGTGAACAATTCTGGGCTGCCCAGGCAAAACGGCTGCAATGGCAGACAGCTTTTTCCTGTGTGGTCAAGGAGGATTTTTCCAGGCCCATGGTATCCTGGTTCTGTGACGGACAGATCAATGCTGCCCAAAACGCAGTTCACAGAACAATTGAAACAGGGAAGGGAGAAGCACCCGCCCTGGTCTATTATCAAAAATCCGGCGATACCGACACCCTGACATTTAATGAACTTAAAGACAAAGTGATCAGGCTTGCAGCGGCTTTTCACCAGGCCGGCCTTATTCCGGGTGACCGTATCGCCTTAAATCTTCCCAACTGCCCTGAATTTATCGTCAGCGCCCTGGCAGCCGCCTACCTTGGCATCACCTACCTGCCCATAGGCTGCCATCTTCCCCCTTCCACTGTGGCTGAGGATGTCATTGCATCAAAGGCAAAACTTGCGATCATGGCAAACAGCAATGCTTACGAAGAAAAAAAGGACCATGTTCTAAAAGTCCACGCCCTGCTTGACGATCTACCCATTCTCATTTCAGATGAAAAGATTGAAGAGCTTCCAACCCTTGAAGAATATATGGCCAAGGCAGATCCTTCGGGACTTGAGCCGGCCTGCCCCCAGGCGGATCACCCCTTGTTTGCTGTTTATGAAAATCGCCTGGCCGATAAACATGTGGGGTCTGTTTTTCCAACCGGCGGATTTCTGGTCCAGGCCCACGCCTCTTTTGACGATATTTTCAACAAAGCCCTTGTTCAGGACAAACCCAAATTAATCGTCAACACCCTGGATATGTGCAAAGCGCCGACCCAGGCATACGGCCTGTGGGGACCTTTAAGCAATGGCACAGGTATCATCCTCATCGATGAAGAGATCCGGGTGAATACCATTGAAAAAATTCTCAATGAGCAGCCAAATCCGGCGCTGTTGTGCCGGCCGAATTTAATCTCAGAACTTAGGGAACAACTGGGGCAGGGGCAGCTAAACACGGCCAAACGGTTTCCCGTTATTGCCTGCTGTGGAAGTGCCCTTCCCCCTCGGCTGGTGAAATATGCAGACGGCATACTGGTAAACGGTCCGGAACGGGTGGTGAATCTGTGGGTGCAGAACAAAAGTGGTACTGCACTGCTCAATTCATATCCAACCCCGGAACTGAACCGTCCCGGCGCCCTCGGATT